>NZ_BAAAEN010000042.1:0-33529 GCF_039523035.1 Pigmentiphaga daeguensis
CAATGCTCTATCTGCTTGAATTGGGCTTCGCTGATTTCCATCACCGAAGTATCTCTTAATTTTCATGATTAACACCATTAGTGTTAACACGACCTAGTCCTTTCGGCCAACGCGGCCGCGAGCGACTTTCCTTCCAAGCCCATACGGGTGGTGATCCCCTTTCCGCCCGGAGGCGTGGTCGATACGATCATCCGCTCGATCGGGCCAGGCCTGGCCAGGGAACTTGGCCAACCGGTCATCGTGGACAACAGGCCGGGCGGCGGCGCCCAGATCGCCGCGTCGGCGATCAAGCAGTCGCCGGCGGATGGATATACCGTGTTTGCCGGAGAAATGGGAGCGCTGGCGATCAATCCCACGCTCTATAAGAACATTTCGTACAACCCGGCGACCGACTTCGAACCTGTGGCGGCCTTGCTCAAGGCGCCCCTCGTGCTGTATGGCAACCCTGCAGGGAAGATCCGTTCGGAGCAGACACTGCGCAGCGCCCTGGCGGGCAGTACCGATGTCAACTATGCGTCGATGGGACCCGGCACGGGTCCGCACATCCTGGGACACCTGCTTTCCAGAAACAATCCGCGCGCACGCCTGACCCATATCCCGTACAAAGGCGCTCCGGCAGCAACGATGGCGGTCTTGAGCAATGAAGTGGACATTAATTTCGATGCCGTCCCGACAGTGCTGAACCTGTATCGTGCCAGCAAGGTCGTTCCGCTAGGGATCGCCGCCGACAAGCGCAGCCCGTTCTTTCCCGATGTTCCGACCATGGCGGAGCTGGGCCAGCCCGGTGTCGTGATGGATATCTGGGTGGGGGTCGAGGTGAAACGGGGTACGCCGCCTGCCGTCGTGGCGAAACTGGCGAACGCCTTCAACAAGGCCATGGACGACCCCGGTGTGCTGTCGAAGTTCACCGAGCTGGGCTACGACCGCTTCCACATGTCCCGCGAAGACTTCGGTCAATTCATCAAGACGGAGATCGACCGCTATCGGCCCATCATCATCGAGTCGGGAGCATCGGTCGAATGACGGCGCTGGATCGGGTGCTTCTCCAGGTAAACCCTAATGGCCTATCTCTTGTGAGAGATAGAGGGAGGAGGGTAGTATTTCGAAAAGATAAAATCTTTTATAAAAAATGGAGTCCGTCATGGCGCGACACGATGCGTATCGGGAAGAGGTAATCGGCAGGGCCAACGTGGGTGATACGCCCGAGCTGGTCGCGTACTACGAGGAACTCGCCAAGTACGAGACCGGCGCGCTGTGGACCGTGGCCAACAAGATCGAGCCGTGGCAACCCAAGTCGGAATCGGTGCCGGTGGTCTGGCGCTACCGCGACCTGCGCGAGCACGTACTGCGCTCGGTGGACCTGGTCACGCCGGAGCAGGCCGGCCGCCGCGTCATCTACCTGAACAACCCCGGCCGGCGCGAGGTGTCGGCGGCCGTGGGCTGGCTGTATTCGGGCCTGCAGGTCATGCACCCGGGCGAGGTCGCCTCGGCCCACTGCCATTCATCCAGCGCGCTGCGCTTCATCATGGAAGGGCGGGGCGCCTACACCATCGTCGACGGGCACAAGATGACCCTGGGCGCGAACGACTTCGTGCTGACGCCCAACGGCACCTGGCACGAGCACGGCGTCAGCGAGGAAGGCACGCCCTGCATCTGGCAGGACGGGCTGGATATTCCGCTGGTCAACGCGCTGGAAGCCGGCTTCTACGCCGTGCACCCGGACCTGAATCAGGCCGTGACCCACCCGGTGGACGATTCCACCGCCGCCTGGGGCGGCGTGGCGCTGCGGCCCTATGGCGAGACCTGGAACAAGCCGTATTCGCCGCTGTTCAAGTACGAGTGGGAACCGACTTACGAGGCCTTGCGGCGCTACGCCGCGACCACCGACGGCAGCCCGTACGACGGCGTGCTGATGAACTACACCAACCCCGCCACCGGTGGTCCGGTCATGGCGACCATGGGCGCCAGCATGCAGATGCTGCGGCCCGGCGAAAAGACCAAGGCCCACCGGCACACGGGCAGCTTCCTCTACCAGGTGGCCAAGGGCAAGGGCTATTCCATCATCAACGGCCGCCGCTACGACTGGCAGGAGCGCGACATTTTCTGCGTGCCGTCCTGGGCTTTCCACGAGCACGCCAACGCGTCGGACAGCGACGACGCCTGCCTGTTCTGCTTCAACGACCTGCCGGTCATGCATGCGCTCAAGCTCTACCGCGAGGAAGCGCTGGCGGAAAACGATGGCCACCAACCGCTGATCGGCTAGTCCCCACCTGATTCGATGCTTGTCATACACCGCGGGTCCGGCCCGCGGCGGGATTCTTGTCGCCTCGCGCGACCCTATGGAGAACAGAAATGCGTCTTGTGACCTACCGCACCACCGTTGCCGAACAAGCCCGCCTGGGGGCGGTGGTGGGCGACCGCGTGGTGGACCTGGCCCGTCTGGGGGCCGTGGCCGGCGTGCCGCTGCCCGACGACATGCTGGCCTTCATCGACCTCGGTCCGGACGCGGTACGGTCGGCCACCGAGCTGTTGAAGGCCCACGAAGGCAAGTGGCCGGTGGGCACGGCGATCCCGGCCGGGAACGCCCGCCTGCTGGCGCCCATCCCGCGGCCGCGCAAGAACATCTTCGGCATCGGTCTGAACTATGTCGAGCACGTGGAAGAGTCCAGCCGCACGCTGGACACCTCGAAGGACCTGCCCACCAAGCCGGTCATCTTCTCGAAGCCGCCCACCAGCGTGATCGGTCCGGGCGAAGCCATCGAGCACAACGGCAACATCACCCAGCAGCTCGATTGGGAGGTGGAGCTGGCGGTGATCATGGGGCGGCGCACGCACCGAGTGGCCGAGGCCGACGCGCTGGACTACGTGTTCGGCTACAGCGTGATGATCGACATCAGCGCGCGCGACTGCCGCCGCGCCGGGCAGTGGATCTATTCCAAGGGCCAGGACACCTACGGTCCCTTCGGCCCCTGCATCGTGACCGCCGATGAAATCCCCGATCCGCACGTGCTGGACCTGTCGCTGACCGTCAACGGCGTGACCAAGCAAAGCTCGAACACCCGCCACATGCTGTTCAAGGTGCCGCACCTGATCGCCGACATCAGCGCCGCCATAACCATGGAGGCGGGCGACATCATCGCCACCGGCACGCCCGAGGGCGTGGGCGCCGGCCGCACGCCGCAGGAGTGGCTGTGGCCGGGCGACGTGGTCGAGGCCCACGTCGAGAAGATCGGCTCGCTGCGCCATCCGGTGGTGGCCGTCTAGGGTCCAAGCCCCGCGCCCGCGCGGGTTCATTCCAGCTGTTGCAGTACATCCATAGGGAACAACAATGGTCAGGAACATGATCCGGGGCGGACTGTGCGCGCTCCTTCTCGCGGGTGCCGGCGCGGCGCAAGCCCAGGCGCCGGTGAAGATCGGCTTCATCACCACGCTGTCGACGCCCGCCGGCTACATCGGCGAGGACGAGCGCGATGGCTTCAACCTGGCGATCAAGCAGGGCGGTGGCAAGCTGGGCGGCGTGCCGGTGGAGCTGGTGGTCGAGGACGACGCCTTGAAGCCGGCCAATGCCAAGCAGGCCGCGGACCGCATGCTGCAATCGGGCATCAAGCTGTTCACCGGCGTGAATTTCTCGAATGTGCTGGCGGCCGTGGCGCCGGGCGTGCTGCGCGACGGCGCCTATTACGTGAGCCTGAACCCCGGCCCTTCGACCTTTGCCGGCGAGAAGTGCGACAAGAACTATTTTGTCGCCTCGTACCAGAACGATGCCTATCACTCGGCGGGTGGCCATGCCGCGAACGAGCTGGGCTACAAGCGCGTGGTGCTGCTGGCGCCCAACTACCAGGCGGGCCGCGACGCGCTGGCCGGTTTCAAGCGCACCTACAAGGGCGAAGTGGTGGCCGAGATCTATACCAAGCTCGACCAGTCGGACTTCTCGGTGGAAATGGCGCGCGTGCGGTCGCTGGCGCCGGATGCGGTCTACCAGTTCCACCCGGGCGGCGCGGGCATCAATTTCGCCAAGCAATACGCCAACTCGGGCCTGAACAAGACCGTGCCGATGCTGATGCCGGCCTTCTCGATGGATGGCCGCATGCTGGCGGCCTCGGGCGCCTCGGCCGAAGGCTTCTATACCGTGGGGATGTGGTCGACCGAGATGGACAATCCGCAAAGCCGCGCCTTCGTGAAGGCCTTCACCGACGCCTACGGCCGCAAGCCTACCGACTACGGCATGCAGGCCTATGACACGGCGCTGCTGATCGGCTCGGCGCTGAAGGCGGTCAACGGCGACCTTTCCAAGGGCGATGCCTTCCGCGCCGCGCTGCTCAAGGGCGACTTCCCGACGCTGCGGGGCAAGTTCCGCTTCAACCACAACCAGCATCCCATCCAGGACTACTACTTGATGCGGATCGAACGTAGCGGCAACGAGTTCGTGCCGAAGGTCGTGCGCAAGGTAGTCAGCGACGACCAGGACGCCTACGCCGGCCAGTGCAAGCTCTGACCATGGCCCTGCTCTTCGAACAACTGTTGAACGGCCTGCAGTTCGGCGCCATGCTCTTCATGCTGGCGTCGGGCCTGACCCTGATCTTCGGCATCATGGGGGTCATCAACCTGACCCACGGGTCGTTCTACATGGTCGGAGCCTATTGCGGCGCGTTCGCGCTCGGGCACACCAACTCGTTCGCCGCCGGCGTGGTGGCCGCCCTGGCCGGCGCCGCGCTGTACGGGCTGCTGGTGGAGTTCGCGGTGATCCGGCGCCTGTACAAACGCGACCACCTGTACCAGGTGCTGGCGACCTTCGGGCTGATCCTGTTCACCAACGAGGCGGTCAGCATGATCTTCGGGCGCCAGCCGCCCATGGTCGAGATCCCCGCCTTCCTGGACGGCACGGTGCCGCTGGCGCCGGGCTTCCGCTACCCGCTGATGCGCCTGGCCTTCATCGTGGTGGGCGCGCTGGTGGCGCTGGGGCTGTGGTTCCTGATCAACCGGACGCGCGTGGGCATGCTGGTGCGCGCCGGAGCCGACGACCGCGAGATGGTGGACGCGCTGGGCATCGACATCCAGAAGCTCTACAGCGTGGTATTCGGGCTGGGTGCGCTGTTGTGCGGCCTGGCTGGGGTGATGGCGGCGCCGCTGCTGGCGGTGGAAATCGGCATGGGCGAGCGCGTGCTGATCACCACCTTCGTGGTCATCGTGATCGGTGGCGTGGGATCGGTGCGCGGGGCGATGGCCGGTGCGCTGCTGGTCGGCATGGTGGACAGCCTGGGCCGCGCCTATTTCCCGCAACTGCTGGGCGCGATGCTGTCGCCCGAGGTGGCCGACATGCTGGCGGCCGGGCTGGTGTCGGCCAGTGTCTACGTGCTGATGGCGCTGGTGCTTATCTTCCGACCGAAGGGACTCCTGGGATGAACCGGATGAGTGGAATCGCGGTACCCGGGCGCGGCACGGCGGGCCTGTTCACGCAATGGAATCGCCGGGCCGTGTTCGGCTGGGTGGGCCTGTTGCTGCTGGCCCTCGTGCCGGTGGCTTCGCACGCCACCGATACGCCCTATCTGATCAACGCGATGACGCGTTTCGTCATCTACGGGCTGGCGGCGGTCAGCCTGGACCTGGTGCTGGGCTACGGCGCGCTGATCAGTTTCGGCCACGCCATGTTCTTCGGCCTGGGCGGCTACGTGGTGGCCATCATCACCTTCCATGCGGTAGAGGCCGGGCCGCTGTTCGGCTGGGCCGGCAGCACGCAGGCGCTGGTCGTCTGGCCCATCGCGCTGGCATGCTGCGCGCTGCTGGGCTGGGTGGTGGGCTACCTGGCGCTGCGGACCAGCGGGGTGCAGTTCATCATGATCACGCTGGCCTTCGGGCAGATGGTGTATTTCATCCTGGTGTCGCTGCAGGTGTACGGCGGCGACGACGGCCTGATGATGTCGCAGCGCAGCCGGCTGCCGGGCATCGACCTGGCGGACCCGGTCAGCTTCTATTACTTCAGCCTGGCCGTGCTGGCGCTGTGGACCGTCTTCTGCGTGAAGCTGGTCAACTCGCGCTACGGCATGGTGCTGCAGGCGCTGCGCCAGAGCGAGCGGCGCGCGGTCAACCTGGGCGTGGCACCCATGCCGTACCGGCTCAGCGCCTTCGTGATCTCGGCCGTGGGCACCGGCATGGCCGGCATCCTGTGGGCCAACTACGCCGAGCTGGTCACGCCCGACATGGCGGCGTGGACCAAGTCGGGCGAATTGATGGCCATCGTCATCCTGGGCGGCGTGGGCACGCTGCTGGGGCCTATCGCGGGCGCCGGGGTGTTCCTGGGCCTGGAGCAGGCCTTGTCGGCCTGGACCGAGCACTGGATGTTCATCATGGGTCCCATCCTGGTGCTGGTGGTGCTGGCCGGCAAGCATGGGCTCTTCGGCCACTGGCTAGGGAAGCGCCATGGATAGCGCGGTCATGGAAGAGGTGTTGCTGGACGTGCGGGGCCTGCGCAAGTCGTTCGGCGCGGTGGCGGCCACGCAGGACGTGGACCTGACCGTGCGCGCGGGCGAGATCCATGCGCTGATCGGTCCCAACGGCGCGGGCAAGTCCACGCTGATCACGCAGATCTGCGGCGAGATCCGGCCCGATGCGGGCCAGATCCACCTTGCCGGGCGCGACGTGACGGCGATGCCGGCCTACGAGCGGGCGCGGCGCGGCCTGGGGCGGTCGTTCCAGATCACCCAGCTGTGCCTGGAGTACACCGCCATCGAGAACGTCATGCTGTCGCTGACCGTGGGCCCGCGCACGATCTTCTCGATCTGGTCCGATCCCCGGCGCGACGCGAAGCTGGCCGGGCGCGCGCAATCGTGGCTGGAGCGCGTGGGCCTGGCCGACCGCGCCGACGTGCCGGCGGCCGACATGGCCCATGGCGAGCGGCGCCAGCTCGAATTGGCGGTGGCGCTGGCGCGCGAGCCGCGCCTGCTGCTGCTGGACGAGCCCATGGCCGGCATGGGGCCGGAGGAATCGGCGCGGATGACGCGGCTGCTGGCCGGCATGCGCGAGCGTTATGGCATCCTGCTGGTGGAGCACGACATGGACGCGGTGTTCGCCCTGGCCGACCGCATCAGCGTGCTGGTCTACGGCAAGCTCATATTCACCGGCAACTGCGACGAGGTGCGCCAGCATCCCGAGGTGCGCAGCGCCTATCTGGGAGACGCGGCATGCTGAGCGTGGACGGCATCCGGGCGGGATACGGATCGAGCGAGGTGCTGTTCGGCCTGTCGTTCGAGGCCAGGCAGGGCGAGGTCGTGTCCCTGATCGGCCGCAACGGCATGGGCAAGACCACCACCGTGCGCACGCTGATGGGCATGCTGCCCGCGCGTGCCGGCCGCGTCGCCATACAGGGCCGGGACCTCGCCAACCAGGCGCCGCACACGGTGGCGCGGCTGGGCGTGGGCCTGGTGCCCGAGGGGCGGCGGGTGTTCGGCTCGCTCACGGTGGAGGAAAACCTGGTGGCCACGCGCCGCGCCGGCCGCGGCGCCTCGGGCTGGGACCTGCCTCGCATCTACCAGCTCTTTCCCCGGCTGGGCGAGCGGCGCCGCCAGTCGTCGCGCACGCTGTCGGGCGGCGAGCAGCAGATGCTGGCCATCGGCCGCGCGCTGATGACCAACCCGCTGCTGCTGGTGCTGGACGAGGCCACCGAGGGGCTGGCGCCCATCATTCGCCAGGAGATCTGGCGCTGCCTGGACGTGCTCAAGCGCGAAGGGCTGACCATCGTGGTGATAGACAAGAACCTGGCCGAGATGCGCACGCTGGTCGACCGCCACCATATCGTCGAGAAGGGGCGGGTGGTATGGGCGGGCACGCCGGACGAACTGTCGGGCCAGCCTGAACTGGCCCAGCGCTATCTGGGACTCTGATCGAGGACGCAAGGAACATCATGTTGAATCTCCCCCGTTTCAAGGCCGCGGCCGTGCAGGCCGCTCCGGTCTTCCTGGACACCGACGCCACCGTGGAAAAGGTGTGCGCGCTGATCGAGGAGGCCGCCGGCAACGGCGCCTCGCTGGTGGCCTTTCCCGAGGTGTTCGTGGCAGGCTATCCATACTGGAACTGGATCATGACGCCCATCGAGGGCAGCCCGTGGTTCGAGAAGCTGTGCCGCAGCGCCATCGAGATCCCCGGTCCCGAGATCCGGCGCATCGCCGCCGCCGCGCAGGCATGCAAGGTGCACGTGGTGGTGGGCGTGAACGAGCGGGCCGCGCACGGCCTGGGCACGATCTACAACACGCTGGTCACCATCGGCCCCGACGGCAAGCTGCTGGGCCGCCACCGCAAGCTGGTGCCGACCTGGGCCGAGAAGCTGACCTGGGCCAATGGCGACGGCTCCTCCCTGCGCGTGCACGACACGGCCATCGGCCGGCTGGGCGCGCTGGCCTGCGGCGAGAACACCAACACGCTGGCGCGTTTCTCGCTGCTGGCGCAAGGCGAACTGGTGCACGTGGCCAGCTACATCTCGCTGCCGGTGGCGCCGGCCGACTACGACATGGCCGAGGCCATACGCGTGCGCGCGGCCGCCCACAGCTTCGAAGGCAAGGTCTACACGGTGGTGTCGTGCTCCACCATCTCGGAAGAGATCGTCGAGGCCATGGCGGCCTCCCATCCGCACACGCGCGACCTCCTGCGCCGCTCGAACAGCGCGTTCTCCGGCATCCTGGGCCCGGACGGCCGCGTCATCGGCGAACCGCTGATCGACCGCGAAGGCATCGTCTACGCCGACGTGGACCTGTCGCGCTGCATCCAGCCGCGCCAGATGCACGACATCATCGGTCACTACAACCGTTTCGACGTGTTCGACCTGCGCGTGAACCGGCGCACCCAGCAGCCCGCGCAGTTCCTGGACGATCCCGATCCGCTGCCGGACCAGTCCGTCGACGCCGCGCCGCCATCCCCGACTTCCCCCGAGGCCTGACCCAATGACCGCCATTCCGACCCGCGCCGCCGGCGCGCCCATCAAGATCGGCCAGATCGTTCCGTCGTCCAACACCACGATGGAAACCGAGATTCCCGCCATGTTCCGCGCCCGCGAAGCCGTGGCGCCCGAACGCTTCACCTTCCATTCCAGCCGCATGCGCATGAAGAAGGTGACCAAGGAAGAGCTGGAGGCCATGGACCACGACAGCGACCGCTGCGCGATCGAGCTGTCGGACGCGCGCGTGGACGTGCTGGGCTACGCCTGCCTGGTGGCCATCATGAGCATGGGCAAGGGGTACCACCGCGTGTCCGAGGAGCGCCTGACCCGCCGCACCGAAGAGAACGGCGCGCCGGCGCCGGTGGTGACCAGCGCCGGCGCGCTGGTCGACGGCCTGCACGCCATGGGCGCGAAACGCGTATCGGTGGTCTGCCCCTACATGAAGCCGCTCACGAAGCTGGTCGTGGAATACATCGAAAGCGAGGGCATCGAGGTCAAGGACTACGTCGCGCTGGAGATCCCGGACAACCTGCAGGTGGCGGCCCAGGACCCGGCGCGCCTGGTCGAGATCTACAAGCGCCTGGACCGGGGCAACATCGACGCCCTGGTGCTGTCGGCCTGCGTGCAGATGCAATCGCTGCCCTCGATCCAGAAGGTGCAGGACGAATCGGGCATCCCCACGGTCTCGGCGGCGGTGGCCACTTCGTGGCAGATGATGCGCAAACTGGGACTGTCCACGAGCGTGCCCGGCTGCGGCGAATTATTATCTGGGAAGTTCTGAATCCGCCGCCCCCGCGCGGGGCGGGCCTTGCCCAGGAGAAGCGAGTTGAAACCACGAGTGAAGGCAGCCCGACAGGAGTCCGGCGTGCCTTACGATGCGCCGGACGGCGAGGTCGAGGAGATTACCCTGGCCGAGCAGGTCTACCGCTCGCTGCGGCGCGATCTCATCTCGGGGGACATCGAGCCTGGGCAATCCCTGCGCCTGGAGTTCCTGAAACAGCGCTACGGCATCAGCTTCTCGCCCATCCGCGAGGCGCTGAACCGCCTGCAGAGCGAACGCATGGTCGTATCGACCGCCTCGCGCGGCTTCCGGGTCGCCCCGTTCTCGCGCGAGGAAATGTGGGACGCAGCCGAGACCCGCATCCTGATCGACTGCGAGGCCATGCGCCGGTCGCTCAAGAACGGCGACGATGTCTGGGAAACCCGCCTGGTGGCGGCCTACCACGCGCTCAATCTGGCTGCCCGGCGGGTCCACGACATGCCGGCGCCCGACGACGAGGCCAGCGAGATGCTGGAACAGCGCCACCTGGATTTCCACCGCGCGCTGATCGCGGCCTGTGGCTCGCGCTGGTTGATGGAGCTGTCGCTGCAGATGTACACGCAAACCGAACGCTACCGGCGCCCCACGCTGCGCGGCCGCTCCGGATGGGGCGACGTGGGCCGCGACGTCGGCCGCGAGCACCAGGACCTGATGAATGCCGCGCTGGCGCGCGACAGCAAGCGCGCCGTCGCGCTGCTGGCCGAGCACTACCGCAAGACGGTGGCGCTGATCGAACGCTTCACTCCCTTCAAGGACATCGCCTCGCATGACTCCCAGGAAGCCTGACCTGCTGTTCGCCGACCTGGCGCAGCGCGCCGTGCAGTACAACGCCCGCGCCTCGGTGCCCGACTTCGACGCCTGCGTGCGCGAGTACGCCGAGCTGGCCGAGGCGGCACGCGACCGCTGCGCCGCGGTATGCGACCTGCACTACGGCATGGGCGCGGCCGAACGCCTGGACATCTTCCTGCCGGCTGCGGCGCACCGGCCGGCGCCCGTGTTCGTGTTCATCCATGGCGGCTACTGGCGTTCGCAGACCAAGGAAGACGCACCCATCATGGCGCCCGTGTTCAACGCTGCCGGCGTGGCCGTGGTGCCGGTCGAATACACGCTGCTGCCCGAGGGCACGCTGGCCGAGACGGTGCGCGAGGTGCGTTCGGCCGTGGCCTGGATCTACCATCATGCCGACCGCTACGGACTGGACCGCGATCGCATTTACGTGGGCGGCAGCTCGGCGGGCGGGCACCTGGCCGGCATGCTGGCCGCCACCGGCTGGCAGGACAAATACCGCGTGCCCGACGACGTGATCAAGGGCGTGCTGGCGCTGAGCGGCCTGTTCGACCTGCGGCCGCTGTGCGACATCAACGTCAATGAATGGCTGCGGCTGTATCCCGACCAGGCCGAGCGCCTGAGCCCGATGTTCTCGCTGCCGCGCCGCGGGCTGCCGGTGGTCACCGCGGTGGGCGGGCTGGAGACCGACGGCTTCAAGCACCAGACCGCCGCCTACGAGGACGCGTGCCGCGAAGCCGGGGTGGAGGTCACGCGGGTGGAGGCGACCCACTGCAACCACTTCAACCTGTTGTGCGAGCTGGCGAAGGCGGACAGCCCGCTTACGCGCGCGACGCTGGAGATGATCGGGCGCGGCACCTGACCCCAGGGTTCCGTGGCGCGGGGGGCGCTTATATAATCAGCCGCTTCCGGGCCCGAGCCACCATGAACCAGTCCTCCCCTTCGTCCCGTTCGCCGCTCGCCATGCCGGCCCAGGCCGAAGGCTACCTGCCGCACGCCCTGAGCCGGCTCATGAACGGGCTGAACGCGCGCCTGATGAAGGCCCTGCGGCCCACCGACCTGACCATCCAGCAATTCCGCGTGATGCAGTTCCTGCGCTGGGTGGACGTGGCCTCGATCAGCGAGATCTGCAAGGGCACCGTCATCGAGCAATCGGTGGTCAGCCGCATCGTCGACCAGCTCCAGCAGCGCGGCTTCGCCTCGCGCAGCCGCAGCGCCGCCAGCGGCCGGGTGGTCGAGGTCAAGCTGACGGCGGTGGGCGTGGCGGTGTATGACGCGCTCGATCCGCAGGCGCGCAAGATCGTCGAAGCCACGACCTCGGTGCTGGACCCGGCCGAGCAGCGGCAGCTGCATGGCTTGCTGGGCCGGTTGTTCGAGCAGGTGCAGAAGCTGGAGCAGGACGACGGCGAGCAGGCCTGACCGCCGTCAGGCGTGCAACTGCTCGAGCACCTTGCCGCGCGTCTCGATACCCAGCCAGGCCACAGCCAGCGCCGTCAGCAGCGGCACCGCGCCCAGCACGTAGAACGCCAGGTCCATGCTGCCCTTGGCCATCAGCGCGGCCACGATCATGGGCGCGATCATGGCCGAGAGCTTCACCCAGGTCCCGCCCAGTCCGCATCCCAGCGCGCGGATGCTGGTGGGATACATCTCGGGCGTGTAGACGTAGGAAATGATGAAGCCGCAGGCCAGGAAGCCCCAGGCCAGCGAGCACAGCGTCGCCACGACATAGATGCTCTGCCCGGACAGCGCGCCGGCCAGGCCCAGCGTGACGGCGCACAGCAGGAAGGCGGCGACGATGACGGGCTTGCGGCCGAACCTGTCCACGGTCAGCGCCGCCACCAAAGAGCCCGCCACGCCCAGTGCGGATGCGCCCAGCGACAGGTTCAACGCCTGTTGCAGCGGCACCTTGTACACCGTCTGGTAGATGGTGGGCAGCCAGGTCGACAGGCCATACTGGATGAAGCCGCACGAGGACCATAGCAGCGCCACGACGACGTTGCGGCTCAGGTAGGCCCGGCTGAACAGGTCGCGCACCGTGCGGCGGGGATGCGACGCGAGCATGGCGTCGTAGCGGTGCGCGTCCTGCGGCTCGGCCAACGCCACGCGCGCGCTGGACTCGAAGCGCGCCAGCGCGGTATCGGCATCGGCCAGCCGGCCCTTCTCGGCCAGCCAGCGGGGCGACTCGGGAATCACGCGCGGCAGCAGGAACATCAGGACGACAGGCACGCCGCCGAGGTAGTACATGATCTCCCAGCCGTGGCGCGGCACCAGCCAAGCGCCCAGGGCGGCCGAGGCCAGCAGGCCGATGGGGTAGATGATCTCGTACAGCAAGACGAAGCGGCCGCGGTTGCCGGCGCGCGTGATCTCGTTGATGTAGGTGGCGGCCACCGGCAGTTCGCCGCCCAGGCCTATGCCTTGTATCACCCGCAGCAGCAGGAAGATCTCGAACGAGGGCGCGAAGCCGCAGGCGATGCTGGTGATGCCGATGATGCCCGAGCTGTAGGCGATGGCGCGCACCCGGCCGTGGCGCTGTGCGTACAGGGGAAAGAGGAAGGTGCCGATCAGTTGGCCGACCGCCGCCGCCGCGATCAGCAGGCCGATCTGCGTGGAACTCAGGCCCCATTGCCTGATCAGCAGCGGCAGCGTGGTGGCGATCGCGATGGCGTCGAAGCCGTCGAAGAAGGTGGCCATGCCCACCAGCAGCCGGGCGCGTATCTGCATGCCGCTCGCGGTCAGGCGTTCGATGCGCGCGATGATGGTGCCGCTGGTCAGGAGCGGCGCGCGCCGGCCGTCGGCCTCGGCGCTCAGGGAAAGATCGGAAACACCCATGAGTATCCCCCGTCGGGTTGATCGTGAATGGCAGGAAGGCAGGCGGCGCGGGGCCGGGTCTCAGGTTCCGGTGGGGGAGTGGTGGGCGGTGCGCATGCGCTGCTCCAGCAGCCAGTGCGAGCGGCCGGCCAGGTTGAACGTGAACGACCGCAGCCGTTCCGGCCACCTGCCCACCGCGCCGTAGAGGCGCGAGACGCGCTGCGTGTGTTCGGTCAGCGGCCGTTCGCGCGCCTCCCAGCGCCGCAGCGCGCTGCCCAGGTCGGGGTCCTGGTCCACCGCCACGGCCAGGCCCAGCGCGTTCATCATGGCGCAGCCGCCGCCCTGGCCCAGGTTGGGGGCCTGCGCATGGGCGGCGTCGCCCACCACCGCCACCCGGCCCGACGACCACGTGCGCAGGTGGATGGTCTCGAACGGATCCCAGCGTCCCAGCGTGCCGATGCGTTCGAGCAAGGGCCGCAGGTGGGGGAACGAGGCGCCCCAGGTGCGCGCATCCAGCGGCAGGGCTTGGCCGGCGGTGTCGTCCAGCAGCGTCGTCAACGCCAGGTACAGCCATGGCTTGCCGCAGGGCACGTACAGCAGCCGGCGCTTGCCGGACCAGTGCTCGACGATCTCGTCGGCGGAATCGACGGCGTCGCCGCGCCGGGGCATCAGCACGCGGATCGCGCCGTCGCCTATGGTGACGCGCGACTTGAGCAGGCCCAGCGCATCGCGGATGCGCGAATTCACGCCATCGGCCGCCACGACGAGGTCGGCGGTGGCGCGCTCGCCGCTGGCCAGCGTCAGTTCGCCGCGCGGCGTGGCCGACACCACCTCGGAATTCATGACGATCTCGGCGCCGGCGCGCCGCGCCGCCTGGGCCACCGCTTCCAGCAACTGCTGCCGCACCACGGTGTAGACCCTGCCGTCCTGGCTGGTGTTCAGACGCGCCAGCAGCCTGCCCCGGGCGTCGCGGGTCTCGCGCGCCGGCGCCTGGTGCCCGCCCGCCACGGCTTCGTCGTAGGCGCCGATGGCGCGCAGCACCTTCAGGCCGTTCTCGAAGATGAAGATGCCGGCGCCCGCGGTGCGCAGGCTGCCCGCCCGCTCATGCACGCGCACCGACCAGCCGCGCTGCGCCAGCGCGGCCGCCGCGGTCAGGCCGGCGAAGCCGGCTCCGGAGATTTCTGCGTGACGCCTTGCCATCTGCTGACTCCTGGGGGCGAGCGGTTCTCGCCATGACGGCTAAGTTAGACCCTTTGTTTTATATATGCAATTACATTTAAATGATTTCATGATTAGGATAAACACCAAGTAGATTTGGTGTAGAAGTAATTCTCAATATAAATGTAGTTGCATATATAAGCTGCGTGAGCTACCTTGTCCCCATCGCGGCCGGCATCGCCCGGCCTGTCTGCGGAGCATCCATGGCATTCGACGATCTTCCGGCATTACCTCCCATGCTGCACGCCGGCGCGGCCGGCTATGCCTGCCGCGCGCTGGCGGCGACCGCCGAAGTCATGGGCCGGCATCGCGTCCTAGCCGACCAGCCCTATGGCGGCGACTACTGGCAGAAGGTCGACGTCTACCTACCCGATGCGCCGCCGGGTCCGCTGCCGGTGCTGCTGTATTTCCATGGCGGCGCCTGGATGAACGGCTACAAGGAATGGATGGGCTACCTGGCGCCGCCGGTGCTGGCCATGCCGGCCGTGTTCGTCTCCGCTTCGTACCGGCTGGCCCCGTCCGTGGGCATGAGCGAGATCGTGGACGACTGCGTGGCCGCGCTGCGCTGGGTCCACCAGCACTGCGCCGCGCTGGGCGGCGACCCGGGCCGGATCGCGGTAGGCGGGCATTCGGCCGGCGGCCATCTTGCGGCGGTGCTGGCCTTGCGTCCGGACCTGTGCCGCGCCGCCGGGCTGCCCGGCGACGTGGTCAAGGCCTGCCTGCCTTCCAGCGCGCCGCTGGACCTGGATTTCCTGCAACGGCCCGCGGCCGAGGCCGATCGCAGGATGCGGGAAGCGCTGGGCGGCGGCCTGGACGCCTGGAGCCCCGCGCGGCATGTGGCGGGCAACGCGGTGCCCTTCCACCTGGCCTGGGGCGAACACGATTTTGCGCGCACCCGCGAACAGAACCAGGCGTTCGCGCGCGCGCTGGCCGCGCAGCCCGGCGCCCGCGTGAGCTGGCAGGTGCTGCCTGGCGACCACTTCACCTCGCACGAAGCCTGCGCCGACTCGGCCGGCGAATGGTCGCGCGCGGCCGGCCTTCTACTTTCGACCCTCACCACAGGAAAACCACAATGAACCAGGGAGCCATCTTCCAACCCCGCCGCCTGGGGCACGTGAACCTCGTCGTGGCCGATCTGCAGCGGTCCATCGACTTCTATCGCGACGTCTGCGGCCTGAACCTGGAGTTCACCGAAAGCGGGCTGCGCGCCGCCTTCATGGGCACCGGCCATACGCCTCACGACGTCGGCATGATGGAGCGCACGAGCGAGGCCCGCCAGGGCCGCGACGGCCACACGCAGATCGCCAAGGGCACGGCGCGGGCGATCAACCTGAACCACATCGCCTGGGAGATGGACACCGAAGCCGAGCTGGTGCGCGCCTACGAGCGCGCGCGCGCCGCCGGCATCGCGGTGCCGCGCACGCTCGACCACCAGATCGCCCACAGCGTCTACCTGAAGGACCCCGACGGCAACACCAACGAGTTCTACGCCGACACCATCAAGGACTGGCGCGCCGTTCTGCACGGCGACGTCGAATTGATCACATCGACCTGGAAGCCGGGCAGCGAGGCGCCCGCGACCGACCGGCGCTGGAGCGCCGAGCCAGATCGCCGGCCCGTGCCCGGCGCGGTCATGCAACCCTTGCGGCTGTCGCACGTCGTGCTGACGACGACGTCGCTGGCGCCCATGGAGGCGTTCTATACCGAAGTGGCGGGGCTGGAGATGGTGGCGCGATCTGAACGCGGCATCCTGCTGCGCGCCTCGGGGCACCCGACCGCCTATCAGTTGGCGATCATCCAGGGCGACGTGGCCGGCATGCACCACTACAGCTTCGACGTAGCTGGCGCCACGGACCTGGACGCGGCCGCCGGGCGGCTGCGGTCGCTGGGATGCCTGACGGGCGCGCCAGCGGCGCGCAGCCTGACGGCCGTCGATCCCGATGGCTTCCTGGTGGAGTTCGCCCAGGCCGGCGAGGCCGACCTGGCCAGGCTGGAAGATGCGTTGAGCGCGGCCTAGGCGGCGGGTGGTGTTCCGACCTGGCTCGAGCGCACGCCGGAAGCGCGCAGTTGCCGGATGCCCGGCCCGATGGGCGGCCGGCGATTGCCGGGGTGGCGCGGGTCGGCGCCCCAGATCGCCTGGTAGGTATCGATGCACCAGCCGCGGCATTGCAGCCACGCGAACGCGCCGGCCCATGCCAGGCTCCAGGCGCCGATCAGCACCGGCATCCAGCGCGGCGCGTTGACGTACAGCAGTCCGGTAACGATCGCCACGGCCGCCACGGCCAGCGCCAGATAGCCCGCCAGCTTGTGCGCAGCCTCGAACACGACGCGCCGGCCGGTCATGTCGTAATGGTCGCCCGGTTCGTCCGGATTCCCCTTCGAACCGCGCAGCATGCCGCCCAGCACCTGCAACGCGGCCAGCGCACAGGTCGCCCAGGCCGAGGCGCGATGCACGCGGGCCAGCCCCGTGTCCGACCCCGACGTTTGCCAGACCAGCGCCACCGCCCCCGTGGTCGCCAGCACCCCCCCGATCTGGAGCGCGAGGTGCGCGTGCCACCAACACTTGTTGTCCAGCGCCGCCGGCCACGCCTGCCGTGGCATGACCTTGAAGAAACGCGCCGCGAGGATGCCCAGCGGGATCATGACCGCCCAGGCCAGCACCATCGCGCGCGCATGCCAGGCCTGGGCCATGTCGATGCGGTGCGGCCGGCCGTCCACCATCGACTGTTGCAGCCATGCCAGCGCGTCGGCGCCGGCTACCCAGGCCAGCACGGCCAGCGCCACCAGAATCGCCGCGCCGGCGCCGGCCAGCACGCCGGAGCCGGGCAGCAGCGGGCCGCGTCCGAGCGGGTCATTGTTCATTGAGCAGCTTGACCTCTTCGCCCGGGATGGGGGTGTAGCTGCTGCCGCCCCGCTTGAGGATGCGCTCGGCGCCGCCATGCTGGGCGATCAGCGCGGCCTGGTCCCGCTTGGCCTGCCGGTCCACCGCCTCGGGATCCAGCAGGCCGCGCAGGTGCGCCTCGAATCCGGCCAGCAGCGGCGTGCTCTCGGGCTTGCCCGCCAGGTCGTGCAATTCCTCGGGGTCCTGCTGCAGGTCGAACAGCTCGGGCGCGTAGCCGGTGTAGTGAATATATTTGTGATGGCCGCGGCGTAGCATGTAGGCGGCGCTGACCGATCCGGCCGCGTGGTACTCGCTCAGGATGGTGCGCTGGCCGTCGTCCGGCCCGGCGGCGATCTCCAGCAGCGACTTGCCGGGCAGCCCCGTGGGGCACTCCAGGCCGGCCGCCTGCATGACGGTGGGATACATGTCCACGTGCGAGACCGGCGTGCGCACCTTGCGGCCGGCCGCGAAGCCGGGGCCGCTGGCCAGCATGGGGATGCCGGCGGATTCCTCGTACATGGTCGACTTGCCCCACAGCGAGCGCGAGCCCAGGTTGTCGCCGTGGTCGGACAGGAAGATGACGCGGGTGTCCTGCGCCAGCCCGCTGGTCTCCAGCGCATGCAGGACGCGTCCGACGTTGTGGTCTAGGAACGAGCACAGTCCGAAGTACGAGGCGATGGCGATGCGCCGCTGCTCGTCGCTTTCGAAGTGCGAGTCGAAACGGTAGCAGTCGTTCCAGGCCTGTATCCACGGATGTAGCGGGCCCGATGCCCGCTTGGGCAGGGGGATGGCCTTGGGGTCGTACATCGCGTAGAACTCGGGTGGAGCGATCAGCGGCGAATGGGGGGCGATGTAGGAGGTGAACAGCGCCCACGGCTGGTCCTGGCGCTGGCGGCCGCGGGCATGCAGCCACTCGACCGTCTTGTCGGTGATGTCGCGGTCGTAGCGGGTGTAGCTGCTTTCGCCGGGGCCGATGCTCTTGGCCAGGTCGGCCGACTGGTGGCGGATGGGCAGCGGGTCGCGTATCAGGCCGTACAGGTCGCCGACCCCGGCCTCGATGTGCATGGGGATGATCTGCTCGGTGAAGCCGCCGTCGATGTCGTCGCCGGTGTAGTGCAGCTTGCCGATGGACACCGCCAGCCGCCCGGCGTCGCGCAGCGCGTGGGCCCAGCTGGGGACGCGTCCGTCGTAGGCGATGGCGTTGTCCCAGTAGCCCGTCTCGTGCACGTGGCGGCCGGTGGCGAAGGCCGCCCGTGCCGGCACGCAGATGGGCGAGCTGGAATAGGCGGCCTCGAACGAGGTGCTGCGCGCCGCCAGCCGGTCCAGGTTGGGGGTGCGGACCATGGGATGGCCGTTGTAGCCGAGCACTTTCTTGTTGTGCTCGTCGTCCATGATGATCAGCAGGTTGGAGGGTTTCATCTACTGTGCCTTGATGCCGTTGTCGTCGACGATTTTCGTCCAGCGCGCGGTTTCCGCGGTGACTTTTTCGGCCAGTTCCTTGCCGGTGCTGCCCGTGGGCGCGGCGCCCAGCGATTCGAACTGCTTTTTCACCTCGGGAGACTGCAAGGCCTTGTTCACCGCCGCCTCCAGCGTGGCGCGCACCGGCGCGGGCAGGCCGGCCGGCGCGAACAGCGCGTGCCAGTTGTCCACGTCCAGCTCGGGCAGCCCGGCTTCCGGCGCCGACGGCACGTCGGGGAACTGCGGGAAGCGCTTGTCGGCGGTCACGAACAGGGGCGTCACGCGCCTGGCTTGCACCAGGCCGATTGCAGCGGCGATGCCGGCGAAGCCGATCTGGGTCTCGCCGCCCGCCACCGCGGTCAGCGCCGCGCCGCCGCTCTTGTACGGAACGTGCAGCAGTTCCGTGCCCATCTGCTTGCCCAGCAGCACGCCGGCCAGGTGCTGGGGACCGCCTACGCCGGGCGAGGAATAGCTGTACGAGCCCTTGGCCGCCTGTTTCAGCTTGGTGCGCAGTTGCTCGACGCTGGCGATGCCCGTGGCCGGGGATGCCACCAGCACCAGCGGCACCGAGGCGACCATGCTGATGGGAGTGAAGCTCTCGGTGGGCTTGTACTTGATGGGGTAGAAGGACGGGGCCAGCGCGATGTTGGACACCGTGCCCATCAGCAGGGTGTAGCCGTCGGGCGCGGCCGAGGCCACCGCGTTGGCGCCTATGGTGCCGGTGGCGCCGGCGCGGTTCTCGACGATGACGGCCTGCCCCAGCCCCGCGGACAGTTCCTTGCCCAGCACACGGGCCAGTACGTCCGGCGCGCTGCCGGCTTCCGAGCCGACGATGATCCTGACCGGCTGGCTGGGAAAGTTGCCCTGGGCCTGCGCGGCGGGCGGGGCAAGCAGCGTGCAGGCGGCGGCCAGGGCCAGCCCGCGGCGGGTGGGAAAGTGCATGTTCGTCTCCTGGATGGTTTTTCAGCTTGCGATGTAGGCGGTCTTGACCGTGGTGTAGAACTCGGCCGCGTGGCGGCCTTGCTCGCGCGGGCCGTAGGATGAAGCCTTGGTGCCGCCGAAGGGAACGTGGTAGTCGACGCCGGCCGTGGGCAGGTTCACCATTACCATGCCCGCCTGGGCGTGCTGCCGGAAATGCGTGGCGTACTTCAGCGAGGTCGTGCAGATGCCGGACGCCAGGCCGAACTCGGTGTCGTTGGCCAGGTGCAGGGCCTCGTCGTAGTCGCGGGCGCGCAACACGCTGGCGACGGGGCCGAAGACTTCCTCGCGGTTGATGCGCATGCCGGGCTCGGTGCCTGTTACCAGCGCGGGCGCCTGGAAATAGCCGACGGTGTCGCGCTCCAGCGTCTCGCCGCCGATGATGGCCTGCGCGCCCTCGCGCCGGGCGATGTCGAGGTAGGACAGGTTCTGCGCGAGCTGGCGCTCGTCCACCACCGGCCCGATGTCTACGCCGGCACGCAGCGCGTGGCCGACGTTCAGCCTGGCCATGCGCTCCCGCATCGCCTGTACGAAGCGGTCATGGATGCCGGCGGCCACGATCAGCTTGCTCGACGCCGTGCAGCGCTGGCCGGTGGAAAAGTACGAACCCTGCACCGCGGTTTCCACGGCCTGCTCCAGGTTGGCGTCGTCCAGCACCACCAGCGGGTTCTTGCCGCCCATCTCGCATTGCACCTTGGCGCCGCGCGCGGCGGCCCCGGCGATGATGCGGCGGCCGGTGGCCACCGATCCGGTGAAGCTGATGGCCTGGACCTCGGGGGAATCGACGAATGCCTGGCCCACGGCCGAGCCGGCGCCCATGACGAGGTTGAACGCGCCCTTGGGCAGCGCGGTGCGCGACAGGATCTCGGCCAGCAGCCAGGCCGAACCCGGCACCAGTTCGGCGGGCTTGAAAACCACGGTGTTGCCGTAGGCCAGCGCCGGCGCGATCTTCCATGCCGGGATGGCAATGGGGAAGTTCCACGGCGTGATCAGGCCGACCGTGCCCACGGGCTGGCGGAACACTTCGACGCCGACGTTGGGGCGGACCGACGGCAGCAAGTCGCCGGGCGTGCGCAGGGCCTCGCCGGCGAAGAACTTGAAGATCATCGCGGCGCGCGCGACCTCACCCATGCCCTCGGGCAGGGTCTTGCCTTCCTCGCGCGACAGCATGCGGCCGATCTCTTCCTTGCGCGCCAGCAGCTCGCCGCCGACCGCGTCCAGCACGTCGAAACGCTGCTGGGGCGTGGACGCGGCCCAGGCCGGCCGGGCCCGCGCCGCCGCGGCGATGGCGCGGTGCGCCAGCCCGGCGTCGGCCTGGGCGTACAGGCCGATCACGTCGCTGGTGTCCGAGGGGTTGACGTTGGGGCGGGCGGAGACGCCCGGCATCCATTCGCCGGCTATGTACAGATGGTATTCCGGTGTGTTCATGTCGGTTCTACAGGGACGTGACGCCGACCACGGCCGGCGCGGGCTCGAAGCGGACGGCGTTGCGCAGGGGGCGGCCGAAGCCGTCCAGCGAAATCTCGAAGCGGTCGCCGTCCACGGTGCGGATCTGGTCGGAGAAGCTCAGCGTGGCCGTGCCGAAGTAGTGCACGTGCAGGTCGCCGGGGCGGCGGAACTGCGGGTACTTGAAGTGGTGGTGTTCCAGGTTGGCCAGGGTGTGGCTCATGTTGGCCTCGCCGGTGACGAAGGGTTTTTCCCACAGGACCTCGCCGCCGCGCACGATGCGGCTGGCGCCCCGCAGGTCGGCGGGCGGTTCGCCCAGCAGCAGCTCGGGCCCGAACGCGCAGGGCCGCAGCTTGGAATGCGCCAGCCACAGATAGTTGAAGCGCTCGGTCAGGTGGTCCGAGAATTCGTTGCCCACGGCGAAGCCGATGCGGCGCGGCGCGCCCTGGTCGTCGATCACGTACACGCCCACCAGCTCGGGCTCCTCGCCCGCGTCCAGCGCGAAGCCGGGCACGGGGAAGTCGCACTCCGGCGCCACCAGCAGGCTGCCGTCGCCCTTGTAGAACCACTCGGGCTGCGCGCCCGCCTGGCCTGCCGCCGGCTTGCCGCCCTCGACACCCAGCTTGAACATCTTCATGGAGTCGGTCAGGTTGGTGTCTTCCTGCAGCTTGGCGTGCATGGCATCGCGCGAGGCGGCGCTGCCCAGGTGGGTCAGGCCGGTGCCCGAGATCAGCATGCGGGCGGCGTCGGGATGGGTGACCGGCGGCAGCAGGCGCCGCTCGTCCACCAGCGACTGGTAGCGCACGCGGCGGCCCGAGTCCAGGCGCCGGACCAGCGCTTCCAGCGCCACGCCCTCGCGGGCCGCCTGCAAGGCCAGTCCGTACACGCCCTCGCGGGCGCCGCTGACTTCGATCTCGTCGTCGCCGGCCACGACGCCCACGCAAAGCTGACCGTCCTCGATGAATTGGATGACGCGCATGATGTTCACTCGCTGATCTGGAATTGATCGAGATACTCGGTGTTCAGGGTCAGGCCCAGGCCCGGCACCGTGTCGTCCAGCTGCAGGAAGCCGTCCTTGGCGACGGGTTCGCCCTTGAAGATGTAGTAGAAGAGTTCGTTGCCCACTTCCACGTCGAACTGCGGGAAGTACTCGCTCATGGGCGAGGCCAGCGTGCTCATGGTCAGGTGGTAGTTGTGCATCTGGCCGGCGTGCGGGATCACGGGTATGGCATGCGCCTCGCACAGCGCGTTGATCTTGTGGGCAGCGGTGATGCCGCCGACGCGGTTGGTGTCGTACTGCACGACCGACACCGCCTTCTTGTCCAGCAGCTGGCGGAAGCCGTGCAGCGTGAATTCATGCTCGCCGCCCGAGATGGGAATGGCGCTCAGCCGCGACAGTTCGGCATAGCCGTCCACGTCGTCGGCGATGACGGGCTCTTCCAGCCAGCGCGGCTCGAACTTCTCCAGCTTGGGCAGCATGCGGCGCGCGTAGTCCAGGTCCCAGCCCATGTAGCACTCCAGCATCAGGTCGGACTCGTAGCCGATGACCTCGCGCACGGCCTGCACCGACTTCAGGTTCTCGGCCACGCCGCGCGTGCCGTGGTTGGGGCCGTAGCCGAAGCGCATCTTGAACGCGGTGAAGCCCTGGTCCAGGAAGGTCTGCGCCTCTTCCTGCATGGCCTTCAGGTCGCCCCGGTACAGCTTGGAGTAGTAGCAGGGGATGCGTTCCTTGGTGCGGCCGCCCAGCAGCTTGAACACGGGCTTGTTCACCGACTTGCCCAGGATGTCCCAGATGGCCAGGTCCACCGCCGAGATGGCCGCCATGGCCACGCCCTTGCGGCCCCAGGCCAGCGTGGAGCGGTACATGCGCTGCCACAGGTATTCGTAGTCCCAGGGGTCCTGGCCGATCACCAGCGGGGCCAGGTACTGGTCGATGATGGCCTTGGCGATGTGCGGCGCCAGCGCGACGTTGCCCAGGCCGACGATGCCGTCGTCAGTCTCGATCTCGACCACGGTCCAGCCGTGGAAGCGGAAGGTCTTCATGGAGTCGCCGCGGTCGTATAGGGCGTCCATGGCGTTGGAGCAGAAATTGGCCTGGGGCGGAACGGTCTTGCCCTTCCATTCGAAGACGCGGGCGCGGACGGATTGGATTTTCATGATGGTTCGCGAAAGGAAAGTTATCGGGTGGCGGCCTGGCGCTGGGCCAGGCCCATGCGGCAGGCGATGGCGTAGGCGTTGGCGATGGCGTTGTCGTCGGCGCGGCCCTGGCCGGCGATGTCGTAGGCGGTGCCGTGGGCGGGCGTGGTGATGGGAATGGGCAGTCCGCCCTGCACGGTCACGCCCTTGGAGAATCCCAGGAGCTTGATGGCGATCTGGCCCTGGTCGTGGTACATGGTGACGACGGCATCGACCAGCCCGTCGCGGGCCTTCAGGAAGATGGTGTCGGCCGGGTACGGGCCTTCGATGGGCAGGCCCTCGGCCACCAGTTCGCGCACGGCCGGTTCGATGATCTCGACCTCTTCGCGGCCGCAGGTGCCGCCGTCCCCGCCGTGCGGATTGAGCGCGGCCACCGCCACGCGCGGGGCCTGGACGCCGTTGGCCAGCAGCGAGCGGTGGATCAGGCGCGTGGCGTCCTTGATGCGGTCCTTGTCGATGTAGCGCGGCACGTCCTTGATGGGAATGTGCGACGAGATGCGCGAGGTCCACAGTGAACCCATGGTGTTGAACTCGCAGAAATAGGTGGTCACGCCCAGGTATTCGGCGAAGTGATGCAGCTCGTCCTCGTGGCGCAGGCCGCCCAGCTTCATCGCGTGCTTGTTCAGCGGCGCGAAGCAGATGGCGTCGATCTGGCCGTCCATGGCCGCGGTCATGCAGCGGTCCAGCACTTGCAGCACCGACTTGCCGCCCGCCGCCCGCGCCTTGCCCACGATCACGTCCACCGGGTCGACGGTATTCATGGGCAGGAAGGCGGGCACGTCGGCATCCGGACGCGCGCGGACTTCGGCGAAGTCCTCGACCGGACGGGTCCCGACCCGTACGCCGGCCACACGCTGGCCTTGTTCCCACAGCCAGGGATCGCCGACCAGCACGATGTTGGCCTGGCGCGGGACGTCCGGCCGCGACAGCAGCCGGGCGACGAGTTCGGGACCGATGCCCGCGGGATCGCCCAGGGTAAGCGCGACGACGGGACGAAGAGGGGTAGTCATGGAATGTCAGCCATCAAGAAGGGGAAGGGGCTCAGATCCGGACGATCCGGGAGACGTCGGGTTCGCGCTGCGTGGCGATGAAGCGGGTGAAGCGCAGCGATTGCAGGTCCAGCACGCCGACGCGGTCGTCGTCCTGCGAGATGTAGGCCAATGGCCGCGTGGGATGGAGCGACAGCGCGATGGCGCGCGCGTCCATCTTCACGTAGCCCGTTTCCTGCAGGGTGACGGGGTCGACCACCGAGACGCTGCGGTCGCCGTAGTTCGTCACCAGCAGGCGGTTGCCGGCGCGGTAGATGCGGGTCGCATCCTCGCGCGAGGGCACCGTCAGGCGCACTTCCATGGTCTGGGTGTCGATGGCCGACAGCGTGTTGCTCCAGCGGTTGCTGACGAACAGCGTGCGTTCGTCCTCGCTCAGGCAGCAGCCTTCGGGCTTGAGGCCGGGATGGCAGGCCACGGGCTGGGACAGCGGTTCCCAGGGGCGCAGCTTGGTCACCGTGTGGCTGAGCAGGTTCATGCTGAAGGCGGTCTGGCCGTCGCGCGTCAGCACGAACAGATGGCTTTTCACGCCGCCCGAGGGCATGGCGCGCTTGGGCGCGGTGTCGGTGTCGGGCTGGTCCAGCACCAGCAGCATGGCCTTTTCCTCGCTCAGCGCGTAGAGCCGGTCGTGCTGGTCCATCTGCATGCCGTGGATGCGGTTGAACGGGAACAGGTCTATAGACCTTACCAGTTGGGCCGAACGAATATCGATCTGCAGGATCGCGGATCCCCCCGGGCCGACGTGGCCGGAGGTCTCGACGCCATAGTGCCCCACGTAGACGTAGCGCTGGGCCGAGTCGATCGCGAATTCATGCGGGAAGTCGGGCAGGGGCAGGCTGCGCAGCCGCTCGCCCGACTCGGGGTCGTACCAGCTGATGCAGTGCGAACATTTTTCTACCAGCAAAAGGGTGTCTTGGCTCATGGCGGGCTCTCAGGAATGGCCGTGCGTGTTCAGGCGGATGCGATACAGCGAGGTCGACGCGCAGATGTAGAGTTCGTCGCGCGCGGCGCCGCCGAAGGTCAGGTTGCCGACCTTCTCGGGGACGGGGATGCGGGCCAGGCGCGTGCCGTCGGGGTGATAGACCTGGACGCTGTCCTCGCTGCTGCTGTAGACCCGGCCGCGTTCGTCCACCCGTATGCCGTCGGCCAGTCCGGGCTCGACCACCGCGAACACGCGGGGGCGGGCCAGCGTGCGGCCGCCGATCACGTCGAAGGCCAGGATGTGGTGATTGCCGCTGCCGTCCGTGCGCAGCGCGGCCGACGTGTCGGTCACGTACAGCACGCTTTCGTCGGGCGAGAACGCCAGGCCGTTGGGTTCCTCGGCAAGGTCGCTGGCGACGTCCAGCGCGCCGGTGGCCGGGTCGTAGCGGAACACGTAGTTGGCGCGCAGCTCGGACGGCGCCTGGTGGCCTTCGCGGTCGGACAGGATGCCGTAGGGAGGGTCGGTGAACCAGATGCTGCCGTCGCGCTTCTCGACCAGGTCGTTGGGCGAATTCAACCGGCGGCCCTGATAGCGATCGACCAGCACCTCGGGCGCGCCGGGGCGGCCGGCGCTGTCGAAGCGCGTGCGCAGGATGGCGCGCATGCCGTGCGAGCAGTGCAGCAGCGAGCCGTCGGCCGAGGCGGTGTGGCCATTGGTGAAGTCGACCTCGTCGCGCCAGACCCGTCCGCCCTCGCGCTCGTCCCAGGCCAGGATGCGGTTGTTGGGGATGTCGCTCCATAGCATCATGCGCTGCGCCGCCAGCCACACCGGGCCTTCGCTCCAGGTGGCGCCGGTGTACAGGCGTTCGAGCCGGCTGTCGGGCCCGAACAGGCCCGCGGCGCGCGGGTCCAGGGAAACGGGAGTGCTCATGAGTGATCGATTTCCTGTAGCGTGGTGCGATGGACCTGGTCCAGGTGCCGCTGCATGGCGGCCACTGCCGTTTCCGGGTCGCCGCTCTTGAGCGCGGCGACGATGGCGCGGTGGTCGGTCACGCTGTGCGCGATGGCGCCCGACCGCTGCAAGGCGCGGCGCCGGTGCTCCAGCGCGTAGCCGTAGAAGTCGAACACGACGTCGGCCAGCAGGCCGTTGCCGCAGGCGCGGTACAGCACCTCGTGGAACTCCTGGTCCGAGATCTGGAAGCGGACGGGATCGTCCATCATGGTTTCCTGGTCCGCCACCAGGCGGTCCAGCCGGCTCAACTGGGCAGGGGTGATGCGGCGGGTCGCCAGGCGGATCACCTGCACCTCCACCGCGGCGCGTGCCTCGGCCACTTCCTCCAGCGAGCGGTCGCCCAGGTCGCGCAGCGTGCTGACCGAGTCCTGCACCGCCACCGTGCCCGGACCCAGCACGCGCGTACGGGCGCCCTGGCTGACTTCCAGCATGCGCCATGCCTGCAACATGCCGATGGCGGCCCGGACCGTCTCGCGGGACACCCCCAGCGTGGTCGCCAGCTCGCGTTCGGAAGGCAGTTCGTCGCCCGGCCGCAGCAGGCCCGAATGGATCATGTAGGCCAGCTTGTCGCTGATCTGGTCGCGGATGGTCCGGCGCGTGATGTTGGGGGTATCGCCGGGGATACGGGAAATAAGCTGCATACGGGTGATCCCTGTCACTTTGGCCACTGGTTCGGTAAGCATACCTGTCTCCTCAGGCCATCCGCGTGGGCAGCGGGCATTCGTCCGCGTGGCGCGCCATGGCGCGCACCAGTTCCAGCGTCAGTTCCGCCCGCACGGCGGCGCAGGCCGGATCGTCCCAGCGGTTGACGCGTTCGTCGGGGTCTTCGCGCAGATCGTAGAGTTCCCCCCATTCCTCGAAGGCGTGGACCGACAGCCGCCAGCCCGGCGTGACCAGCGTGCGAACCTTGGGCAGGCCGCTGCCGGGCATGGGGCGGTGGCCTTCTTCCTCGACCAGGACCGAGGCGCGCGCCGCGGCCGGCGCGGCGGCGGGGGCGAGGTCGCGTCCCTGCGTGCCATGCGGCGCGGCCAGGCCCGCGCGCGCCAGGATGGTCGGGCCGATGTCGATCGCGCTGGCGAGATCGGCGCGCCGGCCGCCCGCGCCGGCCTGGGGGTCGGCCCAGATCAGCGGCATGCGGATCACGCTGCGGTAGTGCAGCGGCCCCTTGAACAGCAGGCCGTGGTCGCCCATGAAATCGCCGTGGTCGCTCAGGAACAGCACCACGGTGTCGCGCGCCAGGTCCAGGGCTTGCAGCCTGGCCAGGATGGCGCCGACCATGTCGTCGATGCAGGTGATGGCGCCGTAGTTCAGCGCGATGGCCGCGCGGGCCTCGTCCTGCGTCACGGCGATGACCCGGCTGCCGGCCGTGGAACGGCGCCCGGCAGCCAGTTCCTCGTGCAGCGCGCGCTTGAGCGGCGTGTCGGCCGGCGTGGCCGGCCCGCAGGTCGCGGGTAGTTCGATGTCCTTGGGCCGGTACATGTCCCAGTAGCGGCCGGGCGGGGTGAAGGGGTGGTGCGGGTCGGGAAAGGAACAGGCCAGCAGGAAGGGCTGGCCGCCCCGTGCCGCATGGTCTTCCAGCCAGTCGATGGCGCGGTCCCGGACGAAGGCGCTGGGATACAGGTCCTCGGGCAGCGCGGTGCGCCAGGCCTGCGGCGCCGCCGTCTTGCCGCCGGGCAGGGCGTGGTCCGGGCCGCGCAGCGTGTCGGCCTCGGGGCAGCGGGCATGCAACCAGCGGTCGTAGGCGCCGCCGACTTCGTCGCCGTGCTCCAGGCACAGTTCGGCGTGATCGAAACCATAGTAGGGCAGCCGCACCGCATGGTCCGGGTCCCGCCAGCGCACCACCGACTCCTGCTCGTAGGCGGCGCAATCGCGGTCCTCGCGCCGTGCCTGCGGCCGGTCGGCGGCCTCGCCCTTGCGCCAGGACGGCTCGACGTCCGTCATGTTCTGCAAATGGCTCTTGCCGATCAGCGCCGTGCGCCAGCCCGCCTCGCGCAGCGCGTCGGCGAAGGTGCGGCTGTCCAGCGGCAGCGGCACGCCATTCATGCGCGCCCCGGCCGCGCCAGGCATGCGCCCGGTCATGATGGCGGCGCGGTTGGGCATGCACGCCGGCGAGGCCACGTAGCACCGCTCGAACACCGTGCCACGCGCGGCGATGCCGTCGATGTGCGGGGTGCGCACCTGTGTGTTGCCATAGCAGCCGAGGTGGTCCGCGCGCTGCTGGTCGGTCACGAAGATCAGAAAATTAGGCCGCAGGGTAGACATTTCGATGCTCTATGACGCCGCGCGGAAGTGCGCGGTCCGATCCAGGGCACAGCGGATCCGGCTTTGCCGGTCCGCCAGTGCCGCCCCTTGAGGGGCGCGCGAAGCGCGTAGGGGTGGGTTCAATTCGCTTCTAATTTGATCGCGTCGGCCAGTTGGCGGTAGCGGCGGATGTCTTCTTCCGTCATGGCCGCCAGCGTGGCGGGCGAACCGGCCTCGGCCACCATGCCCTGCGCGGCGATGCGGTCCTTCACCGAAGGATCGGCCAGCACGCGGCGCAGCTCCCGGTTCAGGCGCTCGACCACCGCCGCCGGCAGGCCCGCCGGACCGTACAGCCCGAACCACGTGCGCGTCGCGAAACCCGGGATGGATTCGGCCACCGTGGGCGTGCCGGGCAGCATCTTCGAGCGCGTGGACTGCGGCACCGCCACGGCCACCAGCTTGCCGCCCTGGATGTGCGGCAGCGCGGGCGAAAGCCCGACCAGCATCACGTCGATCTGGCCGCCCAGCAGATCCTGCATCGCGGCCGGCCCGCCCTTGTAGGGCACGTGCGAAAGCGGGATACCGGCGGCCTGCATCAGCTGTTCCATGAACAGGTGGTTGGGCGAACCCACGCCCGCCGACCCGTACGTGGCCTTGCCCTGCTTGCCGCGCGCGTAGGCCACGAATTCGGCGAAGGTCTTGATCTTCAGGGCGGGGTTGGCCGCCAGCACGAACTCGTTGAAACCCAGCAGCGAGACCGGCGTGAAATCCTGCAAGGGCCGGTAGGGCAATTGCTTGTAGACGATGGTGTTGATCGCCATGTTGCCGTCGTGCGCGATCGCCAGCGTGTAGCCGTTCGGCTCCGCCTTGGCCAGCGTTTCCATCGCGATCAGCCCGCCCGCCCCGGGCTTGTTCTCGACCACGACCTTCTGCCCCAGCCCGCTGGACAGGGGTTCCGCCAGGATACGGGCGAAGGCGTCGGGCGCGCTGCCGGGCACCGACGGCACCAGCACCTTGATGGGCTGGCGCGGATAGTCCTGGGCGGCGGCGGTGCCGGCCGTGGCCAGCAGCAGGCCGGCGGCCAGCGCGGCCAGCGACCGGCGGCGCGGAATGCGGGGAAGACGGAAGCTCATGAGCGGGGTGGTCCTTGCGGGTGGGATCGGGTGCTGGTCTGCTGGTACGGATAGTAGACCAGTTGAAACGGACTCACTATTCAGGGTTAACCCGCATTCGACCGAGTCGGCTCGTGCCCCGCCCGGCACCAACATAGGCCGGCGCCAGCCCCTTGGTGGTGCGGCGTCTGATTCCTGCGGCGGTCGCATGCGTTGCTTCGTCGTGTCCTTGCTTTCGCCCTGAAAGCCCCGGTTTTACTGGAGATGCAGGTCATTCCCGCACGCCGGTTCCCATGCTGGCATGTGACTTGCATAACCGTGGCATCAAGGTGGTATGCCACATGTATGCACCACGTTCGCATGCCGCCTTTCCTGTCATCCACAGCCGGAAAGGATCCCGATGAAACTGTTTTCAGGTTTGAAGCTGCTCGCCGTGGGCGCTTTGTTCGTGGTGGGTTCCGCACAAGCGGCCGAGCCGACCCGCATCAAGTTCGCCTTCAACTTCACGCTCGATGGGAGTGCCGGACCGTATCTGCTGGCGCTCGAGCGCGGCTACTTCAAAGAGCAAGGCCTCGATGTCACCATCGATCCTTCTTCGGGATCGGGCGATGCGGTAACCCGCGTGGCGTCGGGGACTTATCAGATGGCCTCGGCCGATTTCTCCACGCTTGTCGAATTCGCCAGCCGCCAGCCCGCGGTAACGCCCAAGGTCGTTTTCGTGATGTACGAGCGCGCGCCGCAGGCGATCATCAGCCTGTCCAGCGCAGGCATCAAGAAGCCGGCCGATCTGGCGGGCAAGACCGTGGGCGGTGGCAACGCCGACGGGCCGGCGCGCCTGTTCCCGGCGCTGATGCGCATCGCCGGCGTCGATCCGTCCAAGATCACCTACAAGCAGATCTCGCCGCAGTTGCGCGATTCCATGCTGTTGACCGGACAGGTCGACGCGGTGATCGGCAATGACTACACGTCCTGGTTCAACCTGAAAGGACGCGGCGCCAAGCGCGAGAACGTTGACATTCTGGAATATGCGGATTTCGGCCTGGATGTCTACAGCAACTCCATCATCGCCAGCCAGGCATTGCTGCGTGACAAGCCCGAGGCGGTCCGCAAGTTCATCGCCGCCGCGCTGAAAGGATGGCGGGATGCCATAGCCGACCCGGCGGCGGCGACGAAGGCGGTGGCCGCTCGCAACCGGCTGATCGACCCCGTGCTCGAAACCGAGCGCCTGCAGTTCCTGATCGACCACAAGGTCAAGACGCCGAATGTCCAGAAGTACGGGATCGGCTATGTCGATGCCGACCGGATGAAGAAAAACATCGCCACCATCACCGAGAGCTTCGAGTTGCCGGCCGCGCCGCCGGTGTCGCTGGTGTACGACCCGCAGTTCGCGCCGGGCGGCAAGTCGGCAGTGCAATAAAGCGGAGCATCGCTTCATGGCAATCATTTCTTCCGGCGCCGGCGTGCGTCCCGTGGAGGAAGACGGCGCCGACGGCACCGAGCCGCTGCTGGAGGGCGGCAAAGGCCTGGTCGACCGGCTCCATGCGCAGTTGCACGAGATGCTGCTGACTCATGAGATCCCGTTGGGAGTGCCGATCTCCGAGCGGCAGTTGTCGATACGGCTGGGGGTTTCCCGTACCCCTTTGCGCGAGACTCTGCGGCGGCTCGAAGGCGAAGGTTTCATCCAGCGCAACAACGGCGTGCTGGAAGTGCGCCGCATCACGCTGGAGGAGTTTCTCGAGCTGCTCAAGATCCGGCGCCTGCTGGAGGTCGAGGCGGCCGGCGACGCCGCGGGCCGGATCGAACCCCACACGGTCGCCGACCTGCGCAAGGCCCTGGAGCTGTTGCTGGCCGGAGAAGTCCGGGACAACCGGCAGCGCGTCGCGCTCGATCTCGAACTGCACCGCGCCATTTGCGATGCCTGCGGTAGCCGTTCCATGGCCGAACTGATCGAGCAGTTGCGCCGCCGGTCCATGCTGTTCGCCACGCCGCCGGTTCCCGGCGATTTCCGCCAAACCGTGGCCGAGCATCTCCGTCTGCTGGACGCCGTGGCCACCGGCGACAAGGCTCGCGCACGAGAGGCCATGGCCGAGCATCTCGACCACGTTCTCGACAACATTCTTTCCCGCCTGATGAAGCGTTAGGCGCTACAGGACTCCCACCACCATGATTGAAAAGAATCTTTCTCCGGCTCTGTTGCAAAGATTGGCGGCAGTCAGAGGTAGGCTGTCGCTCTGCGCCGATCAGGCGGCTGCTGCGAAATGGTGGTTGAGCATGCCCATGGCCTCCGTCAGCGCCGAGGGCCCAATGCCAAAAGCTCTCTCCACAAGGCGCACCTCGCCCCTGATGCCGGGCTGCAGGCACCAGGGGCGAGCCTGTCCTTTGCGCAGGGCTCGCATGACTTCGAATCCCTTGATCGTGGCATAGGCCGTGGGGATCGATTTGAAACCGCGCACCGGCTTGATCAGTATCTTGAGCTTTCCGTGATCGGCCTCGATCACGTTATTGAGATACTTCACCTGCCGGTGGGCCGTCTCCCGGTCCAGCTTTCCTTCGCGCTTCAATTCGGTGATCGCTGCACCATAGCTCGGCGCTTTGTCGGTATTGAGCGTGGCAGGCTTTTCCCAGTGCTTCAGGCCTCGCAGGGCCTTGCCCAGGAACCGCTTCGCTGCCTTGGCGCTGCGGGTCGGCGACAGGTAGAAATCGATCGTGTCGCCCCGCTTGTCGACTGCCCGGTACAGGTAGGTCCACTTGCCCCGCACCTTGACGTAGGTTTCATCCAGGCGCCAGCTCGGATCAAAGCCACGCCGCCAGAACCAGCGCAGCCGCTTCTCCATCTCCGGGGCGTAGCACTGGACCCAGCGATAGATCGTCGTATGGTCGACCGAAATGCCGCGTTCCGCCAGCATTTCCTCAAGGTCGCGATAGCTGATCGGATAGCGACAATACCAGCGCACCGCCCACAGGATCACATCACCCTGGAAATGGCGCCACTTGAAATCCGTCATCGTTCCGTCCGTCCAATCTCCGCCAAGCATGCTCAAGCTTCACGATTTTTGCAACAGAGCCCCAATGTCCTATTGCGTGGAAGTGCTCGATGCCCTTCCACAGGGTATCCATGACGTCGACAATGGCCAGCGCGGCCAATAGCCCGTAAAACCATTTCTGCCGCGAGTGGAAATAAGCCTCGAAGCCGCTGTATTCTTCCATGTGGTCCGGAAACAGCAAGGTGCATTGGAGGAAGAACAGCGCGGCATAGAAGATCAGGAAAAAATAGAGTTCGAACGACCATTGCGCCACATGCTGCAATCCGAACTCGAACCACCAGAAGTAGACGACCCCCAGAAACAGGAAGGCGGCCCAGATCAGGTGGGTCGGGTACAGGCGGACGCGGCCGGGGTGCTGTATCAGCCGCGCGAGGCCCGTCAACAGGCGGGCCACGCTCAAACCCATCACGACGCCCAGGACGGTCCGGACATGAATCAGCTGATCCGGGTGGGCAATGGCCACTTCCACGCCGGCGCCTATTTATGGTGCTTTTGTTGGGCCGCGCGGTCCATGGAGTGCTGTATCCCTTCCTCGTCCAGTTTCTGTTGCTGCAGTATGCACGGCTCGTACGACGGGCTACCGGGATGGATTCCAAGGCTTTCGCACTTGTGCTGGTATTCCTCGGCGCTCCATTC
>NZ_BAAAEN010000043.1:0-31356 GCF_039523035.1 Pigmentiphaga daeguensis
TGCCAATGATTTGTTCTTCTGTGAAACGCTTCTTCATGCTACCTCCACGGAGGCAGACTCTACATCATTACCGTACTAATCTCGGGGAGCAGGTCAGGCGGTCTTGCTGTTCCCTTCACCGTATCACGGCGTTCTCGCCGTCAAGGGCGGCGCGCGCTGGTGCGCGCTTGCGTCCTGGCGGCCGTCTGCGACCCCTGACTGCTTGCGCTGCGCCGTGTTTCCCACGGTTCCGGGCAATTCCGCCCGAGTAACCGGAGCACGATCATGTCGCAACTTTCCCTCTCTCTCGATACTCCGCTGATGGTGCGCGATGGCCGTGGCCGCTATCGGCCGGCGGACGCCGACCAGATTCTGGAAGCTGCGCGTCAGGTCATCGAACAGAAGATGCAGCGCGGCGAGACGTTCACGTCGCCGGAGGCGGTGAAGGACTACCTGCGCGCCAAGCTGGCCGGCTACGAGCACGAAGTCTTTGCGATGCTGCTCCTCGACACGCGCCATCGGCTGATCGACTACGTGGAGATGTTCCACGGCACGATCGACTCGGCCGAGGTACATCCGCGCGAAGTAGTGAACAGGCGCTGCGGCTCAATGCGGCGGCGGTCATCATTTCGCACAATCACCCCAGCGGGAACCCCGAGCCGAGCGCGGCTGACAAAGCTCTGACCGCGCAGCTTCGGCAGGCGCTGGCGCTGGTGGAGGTTCGCACGCTGGATCACATCATCGTCGAGGGCAGCAGCACCACGTCATTCGCCGAATGCGGCCTGCTTTGACCCTCGGGGGCTTCGGCCCCCTTTTTTTGCTGCGCCCGGTGGCGCAGCTCCGGCCCTTGCGGGCCTGCGCGTGCTGCGCACTTGCCGAAAACCGGGGTGCGTGGAGGTGCGAGGGAGGCGGTCTTGCTGTTCCCTTCATCGTACCACGGCGTTCTCGCCTTCAAGGGCTGCGCGTGCTTGCACGCTTGCGTCCTGGCGGCCGTCGTTGACCCCTGACTGCTTGCGCTGCGTCGTGCCCCGGAAGGGTCGGGCAATTCCGCCCGGCATCCTTTCAGGAGTTCACCATGAACAACGCACTCATCACTGACGAGCAGCGCATCGTGCTACTGGCCAACGGCCGCGAATCCTTGGAGAACCCGGACTTCGATCCGGCCCCCGTGGTCAAGCTGTTCACGCCGGACGCCGGTGCGACCTGGCTGCTGACCGAGATTGATCCCGATGACCACGACCACGCCTTTGGCCTTTGCGACCTGGGCCTGGGGATGCCGGAAATCGGCTGGGTCAGTTTGGGCGAGCTGGCAACGGTGCGTGGCGGGCTGGGCCTGCCGATCGAGCGTGACCTGTCGTTCCGCGCCGAGAAGCGCTTGAGCGCTTATGCGCGCGATGCGCGGCTGGCCGGGCGGATCGTTGTCTAACCCGGCCCTGGGCGAATGGCCCAGCAGCGCATCCCATATCGGGATGCGCTTTACTACATCGTCAGCGAGGCCAGTCGTCGCTGCGAACACCTTCAAAGAAGCCAGGGCCGACTTCGATACGCAGTGAGGAGTGGCGGCGCAAGATCTTCTGCGCTATCTCGGGCGATGCGTAGTCCGTGAAGTCGAGGAGGTAGCCATAGACCATTTCACCGCTACTGCCGTCCAGCTCCATTGCTTCTACATCGGCGAGATTGCCAACCTCATGCAGTTCGAGGCCCAGCAGTTCGGCATAGGCTTGCGATACGCTGCGCGGCGGTGGCTCGCCATCGTAGTCGTCATCTCCCCAGTTCGTATCGAGTTCCGCTTTGGTGACTTGGCAGTCCACTGACCCAAAGCACTGGCTACCCAATCGATCCACTGTCAGGAAGCCTTCCACGTTCACTTTGTGGCCCGCGTAGGGGCGCTCAGTGTCGATTCCCAGGCCAACATGGCCATCCAGGTTGATTTCCAGCGAGCCGCCAACGGGTACGTTTTCAGACTCGACCTCGAAATCGAAATAGACCTCATCAATGCCATCGTAATTGGCGTTGGCCATCTCGCTGTTCACGTCATCGTTTTCGATGACCACCTGATCCACATGCTCACGCAAGTAGTTGTCGAAGTCCGCATGAGAGGCGTGAATGTGTGTACGAGGCGCCCGCTCTTTGAAGGCTGCGTCGATCAACTCGTGCAGTTGGCTTGGCGTGGGGGCCGCGCCAAGTTCGCTGGCGCGCTGATCGAGCTGGTCGTAGTCGACTACAACGTGGTGGACGTTGCCCAAATCCTGGGGTTCGACCGCGGCTACCTGCGCAGCCTGGTAGGCGGCAAGGCTCTTGTAGCCAAGTGCAGCAACGATGAGTTGCTGCGCGTGGCCAAGCTGCACAGGTGCGGCCACGGAAGCGCTGTTCTTGCGAACAGAATGGGCAAGGTCGGAAATGCCGATGGGCATACGATTCTCCTGATTTCAGCGCAGACCAATCGAGCGATTACTTGGCCTACGCCCAGGCGATATCGCATGGTGGTGGCAAGAAATACGGGGGAAAGCAGAACGCAGTCTTGATTGAGCCGCTCGAAGCTCAGGCGGACAGGGCCTTGCCCACATTGTCCGCGAAAAATCGACCAAAGACAAATTCCGCGATGCCCAAACTGCTGGGCGTCCCCGGCCACCTGGGAGATGGCCGGTCGCGCTGTCGTGCGCGTAGCGCATCGAGCCGCCTGCGGCGTCTCGCCCCTTCCGGGCTTCCATCGTTCCCTCGCTCCGCTCGGCTGACGCCTCCGGCCCGGCTTCCCGCTTCGGGCCTGCGCGCTTCGCTTGCCGTGCGGTCAGCGCAGGGGGAAGGCCGTTGCCATGTCCAGCCGTCTTCCCTGACTCCATCACCTTGTCCGCGACTGTAGCCCGCTCCCGTGTGCCATCAAGGCGCGCAGGGCCGTGTCCTCGGCTGCGCCTGCGGGCCGCACCAACCCTGCGCTTTTCTCCTTGACGGCCCCCGTCCGCGCGCTCCTGACCGTCGCGGGCGATGAACTCAGGAAAGACGGTGGCAACAGGGCCAACCGGGTTCCTCGTGCCGACCGCACCGAACAGCCGAAAGGCTGGGCTCCGAATCTAGGAATCCGGTGTGCGGTGTGAACAGCAAACCTCTTTTTGTCAGGAGAAAGACCATGCAACTCGCATCCCGTTTCGCTTCCCGCTCCCCCTCGCTGCGCAGCGACTACCCGCTGTCCGATGACCAGATTCACCGTGTAGCGCCGTCCATCTTCGCGGACGCGCCGCATGAAAGCCGTTCGCAGCGGTACGCCTATATCCCCACCGCCGCCGTGCTGACCGAGCTTCGCAAAGAAGGGTTTCAGCCCTTCATGGTGACGCAAACCCGCGTGCGCGATGAAGGCAAGCGCGAGCACACAAAACACATGATTCGCCTGCGCCACGCCAGCCAGATCAACGGCGCGGAAGCTAACGAAATCGTGTTGCTGAACTCGCACGACGGCACGAGCAGCTATCAGATGCTGGCCGGCATGTTCCGGTTCGTGTGCAGCAATGGCCTTGTCTGCGGTGACACCGTGGCCGATGTGCGCGTACCCCATAAGGGCGACGTGGCGGGCCAAGTCATCGAAGGCGCGTTCGAGGTGCTGCGCGGTTTCGAGCGTGTGAAGGAATCCCGCGACCTGATGCGCGGCATCACCTTGGACGATGGCGAGGCCGAAGTCTTCGCACGCGCCGCGCTGGCCCTCAAGTACGACCCCACCGACAACAAGCCCGCGCCCATCACCGAATCGCAAATCCTGATGCCGCGCCGGTTTGAAGACCGCCGCCCTGACCTGTGGAGCGTGTTCAACCGCACGCAGGAGAACTTGACCAAGGGCGGACTGTCCGGGCGCAGCGCCAACGGACGCCGCCAGCAGACCCGCCCTGTGCAGGGCATTGATTCCGATGTGCGCCTCAATCGCGCCCTCTGGATGCTGGCCGATGGCCTGCGCCAGTTGAAAGCCTGAACCGTTCCCCCGCCGGAGGGGCGGTTCCCCTCCATTCCCTTGTTTCACTCGATTGGAGATTCACCATGAACGCCACTACGCAAACCGAAGCCCGCGCCGTCAATGCCGCCGCCGCTGTCCCGCTGGAAGCCGCCGACCCGACCAAGAACCTGATTCTGGTTCCGCTGTCGCGGCTGGTGCTGCGCCCCACGGGCCGCAACGTGCGCAAGACCCCGCGCATGTCCATCCCCGAACTGGCCGCGAGCATCCAGCGCGTGGGCCTGCTGCAAAACCTGATCGTGATCGCATCCGCCGATGGCGAGCATTACGAGGTGGTCGCGGGTGGCCGTCGCCTCGCCGCGTTGAAGCTGCTGGCGAAGAAACACCGTATCGGCAAGGAATGGGAAGTGCCTTGCCTGCTGGTGGCCGATGGCACGGCCCGCACCGCCAGCCTCACCGAGAACGTGCAGCGCGAAGCAATGCACCCGGCAGACCAGTTTGAAGCCTTCGCGGCACTGGTGATGGAGGGCCGACCCATCGAGGACATTGCGGCGGATTTCTCCGTCACGCCGCTGGTGGTGCAGCGCCGCTTGAAGCTGGCGAATGTTTCCCCGCGTCTGATGGCTGACTATCGGGCCGACGCCGTGAGCCTTGACCAGTTGATGGCCCTTGCCATCACCGACGACCACGCAGCGCAGGAAAGTGCGTTCTACGATGCACCGCAGTGGCAGCGCCATCCCTCGCACTTGCGCGAACGCCTCACCGAGCGCGAAATCGACGCCTACCGGCATCCGCTGGTGCGCTTCGTCGGACTGGAAACCTACGAGGCCGCAGGCGGTGGCATCCGCCGTGACCTGTTCGCGGAAGATGATGCGGGTGTGTATCTGACGGATGCCGCACTGCTGGAACGGCTGGCGCAAGACAAGCTGGCAGGCATCGCCGCCACTGTCCGCGCCGAGGGGTGGGCGTGGGTGGATGCCACGCCGGGCGTGACCCATGCCGACCTGCACGCCTTCCAGCGTGCGCCGAGGGAACGGCGCGAGCCGACCAAGCGCGAAGCGCAGCGCATCGAGAAGCTGCAATCCAAGATGCAGGAACTGGCCGCAGCCATAGATGACGCGCTGGACGCCGACGACGAGGACAAGGCCGACGCCTTGCAGGAGGAAGGAGAAGCCGTTGGCGAGCAGTTGCAGGCTTTGGAAGATGGCTTGCAGGACTACAGCCCGAACGTGAAGGCCGCAGCCGGTGCCATCGTCACCATCGACCGCAACGGCGAGGCCGTGATTCATCGCGGCCTGCTGCGCGAAGCCGAGGCGAAAGCGCTGCGCACGCTGGAAAGGCTGCGCCAAGGGTTCAGCGGCGAGGATGCCGCGAACGATGAGGAAGGCGAAGACGACGAAGCGCCCAAGACCGCCGCCGTGTCCGACCGGCTGGCGCAGCGCCTGAGTGCGCATCGCACTGCCGCGCTGCAAATCGAAGTCGCACGGCATCCGCATGTCGCTCTGGCCGCGCTGGTGCATGGCATGGTGCAGACCGTCTTGCAGGAAAGCCGCTACGGCCTCAGCCGTGATTCTCTGCCGCTGGGCGTGGGCCTGAAAGTGCAAGACCGGCTGGAAGGCATGGCCCCGGACTGGCCGGAATCGCCCGCCGCCGTGGCACTGCGCGAACTGCAACAGGTGGCGGGTGAAGCCTTGCCGGAGGACAGCGCCGAGCTGTTCGCCGCGCTGCTGGCGAAGCCGCAAGACGAACTGGTGCGACTGCTGGCCGTGTGCGTGGCGTCCACGGTGGACGTGGTGACGCCTCACGCCACGCCGCAGCAACCGGGCGCGGAACTCGCGCAGGCCGTGGGGCTGGACATGGCCGCATGGTGGCAGCCGACCGCAGAAGGCTACTTCAAGCACGTTTCCAAGGCCGTGATTCTGGATGCCGTGGGCGCGTTTGCACCTGAATCCGTCACCCGGCTGGCGAAGCTCAAGAAGGCCGACATTGCCAGCGAGGCCGAGCGGCTGGCCGATGGCACGGGCTGGATGCCCGCCATCTTCAAGGCCGCAAGCCCGCAGGAAGCGGCGCAGGACGAAGGCCCGGAGCAGGATGCCCCGGAGGACGCCGCGGCAATGGCGGATGAACCCGCCGAGACGCTGGCCGCTTGACCCGCGCCGCAGGCAAGCGCCCCGGTTTCGACCGGGGCGCTTCGCTGGAAGGAGAACTACCCATGACCCGCATCACGACCAGCCGCCCGCACATGGCGGTCATCTACGCACCCGGCACGGTTCGCGCCCGCCGCTGGCACGGTGATGGCGACGTGCGCGGCTACCGCCCGCCCTCGGGCTGGTCGGCCCGCGCCGACCTCACCGACATTCACCCCATCACGGGCCGCGCCTTGCTGCGCGCCGTGTGGTGGATCATCGAGACGAAGGAATAGCCACGTTCAGCACCGCGCCCAGGCCGTTCCGTCCTGGGCGCGGTGAACTTCAAAAATCCGGGCGCGGCGGTAGCCGCGCCCGGTGTCAAAGGCGAACAGCTGGAACACCACGCCTCCGCCTTCGCTTGTGCTCAGGCGGCGGCGTTGAAGGCATCGCAATACCGCGCGGTGCCTTCTTTCATTGCCCCCATAAATGACAAGAGCAATATAGTGAAGTGATATTGGGGGGCAATATCTAATGAACAAAGAACATCGTCCGCATGGCAAGGCTCCTACCGCATGGGAAGCCGACATTCTCAAAATCCGGGCCTTTGAGATGGTGCTGATCCTTTTCTACATGGAAGATTTGCGGCGCTTCATCATGGGCTCCATCGAGGCGACCGACAAACTGCATGGGCTGAATCGGCTGAGTGATGGCAAACCCAAGACCAGGGAAGGCAAGAAGCTGGAGCTGGCCCGCGCCGTGCTGGTTTCCGAAGGGGTCATTGACCAGGCGGAGAGCGATGAACTCAAGGAATTGGTGGACTACCGCAACATCATTGGGCACACGATCCATGACCTGACCGTGGATGTGGGAGCCTATTCTGATCTGACCAGACAGCGAGACCCCAAGACCTTCAAACCGATGCCTTTGTATGACTACACGGCAGCCAAGCGGGCCAAGGCGCTGCGGCAGAAGGTGAGCAAAGGCATGATGAAGAAGTTCATGATGATGGCGTCGCTCGACTTCCTGGCCTTTGAAGCGGCGGAGAAGACCTACGTTGCGGAGATCGAGCGGCTGAAGAAGCGGGTCAACCGAGGCATCGTGAAGGCCAACAAGGTGATTGCGGAAACGAATCGCATCATGAAGGCCATCCCGGAGTCGGTCATGGAATCGGCCCAGCCCGGCCACCCGAGGAACGTCAAGGAAAACGGAACCTTGAGCAAGCGCGGCGTGGAGTGCGTTTTCCAGCTCTTTGAAGCCCAAGCAACCCCGTTGGCTGCGGCTTACCTGATGAGGATTTCGCAGCGCTCGGCCACGCATTGGTTTGCCAAGTGGAAGGCCAGCAAGGCGTAGCGCTTTCCGTCTGCGCTGTTCGGTTGGATACCTCGGGCGTGTCGGCGCGATGCGCCGCCGGGCTTTCGGGCTGCGCCCCATGCTTCGTGCCGAATCACGGCCATTCGGCTTCAATCCCTCACGCCTTCGCGCCTGCGGCGCTGCGCGCTTCGCTTGCCTCCGGGGGAAAACCCTGCGGGCTATCCCCGCCGCGCGATGCTTGGCGCCCCTCGGGCACTGCCGAACCGGCTGGGCCGGATCGGCAGTGCCCCACCGCATGGGCAGGGCTGGGGCGGTACGCTGGGGCTTGCTGCGGCAGGTTGTACGAATGCGTGCCGTCCTCAACGCTGGCGGTTCTCGCCCATCACGTCACGAAGGACGGTTCACAGACATCCCGCCCGGCATCGCTATGGAGCTTCCATGTCACGCCTCAAGGCTGGCGCCCCTAAATGCGGCAGGGGCGTTCTCGCCTGTCGTTGGGGTATTGACCTGGCCCGCGTCAGGGCGCAAGCCGGTGCAGCCTGTGTGCGGGGATGCCGAGCCGGCCCTGTCTCCTTTCGGTGCGGTTCGGCCCAAGGCGTCCTTGTCTCGTTGTGAATCCTGGCGGTGGCGCGGCTGCGCCTCGGGCTTCATGGCTGCAACCGTCCGGCGAAAACAATTTCCCCTCTGCTGCGCAGATTCCTCGCGGGACAAATTCTTTTCGCCTCCCGGCTCTCCACTGCGTTGCGACCGCAAGCGGTGCAGCCAGCCCGTCCCCCGCCGGCCGGATCACAACAAGGACGCGATGGGCGCGAACCTTGTTCCACCAAAAGGAGATCCATCATGGCCAACATCGGCACCTTCACCGCAGACAAAGACGGCTTCACCGGCACGCTTCGCACCCTGACGCTCAACGTCAAGGTCAAGCTGGTGCCCAACGACAAGGGAGACAACGAGAAGGCCCCGGACTTCCGCCTGCAGGCCGCCAGTCACGACATAGGCGCGGCGTGGAAGAAGACCAGCGAGGCCGGGCGCGAGTACATCTCCATGACCCTCGACGATCCTTCGTTCCCGGCCACGGTCTACGCCCGCCTGATCGAAGGCGAGGACGGCACGCACGACCTGATCTGGTCGCGCAGCAAGCCCCAGACGGCCTGACGGCCGCCAGCGCCCCGCCCACGCGGCGGGGCGCAGTGCTGCTTTTGCGGCGCTGCGTGGAGGCAGCACCATCGCCTGGTCTGCGCCGTGTCGAGTTGCTTGAGTATGCGTTGAGTCTGCGGTTGCAAGAACAGTCGGGCGTGCGGTGCTTTGCACCGCCGGGCTTTTCGGGCTGCGCCCCGTGCCGACTTCACCGTCACGGCCATCCGGCTCCAATCCCTCACGCCTACGCGCCTGCGGCGCTGCGCGCTTCGCTTGCCCTCCGGGGATCGGCGCAAGGCCCATCCCCGCCGCGTTGCACTTGGCGCCCCTTGAACGCCGCCGAACCGGCTTTCGCCGGATCGGCCGGGCCGTCGCCTACGGCTGGGCCGCTGCTGCGAGCTGGCTTTCAGCCTCGCTCATCAGCACGGCCGTGCTGCATTCGAGCGCGCCAGCTATCTTGAAAATGATCGCCAGCGTGGGCATGTGCTCGCCGCGTTCGATCTTGCCCATGTGGGAGCGCTCGATACCGGCCTGGTGCGCCAGCGATTCCTGCGCGATGCCGCGCTCCATCCGCAGCGCACGCACCGCCGCGCCGAAGGCGTGAGCCAGCTCGGCGTCGTGGGTGGTGGAGCCGGCCGGTCGGCCGCGCTGGACGGTTCGCTTCTGCATAGACAGAAGCGTCAATTCGCAGCACAATTAAAACCACGTTATCTTTAACTCAATCACTCGATTCGATCCTTTTTCGTGCTTCTACGTTTTTACGGAAATCCGCCTCTGAGGCTTTCTGCAAAAGCGCACAGTCTCATCCGTGCATTTCTTCCAATCCGCCGATACGGCTATGTTTGGGTGGATTTGTTCCAAGAAGGGGCCGCCCATGAACCGACTCATCACCGAGGACGAGCGCAGGCAGTTGCTGGCCCACGGCCAGGCTCGCGCCCGTGGCGAGGCCATCGACCCGCTGCCCGTGGCGCGGCTATTCACTCCGTACGCGCATCTCATCTGGCTGCTGGCCGCGCTCGATCCTGTCGATGGCGATACGGCCTGGGGAATGATCGACCTGGGGCTGGGGATGCCCGAACTGGGCTCCGTGAAGCTGTCCGATCTGGCATCCATCGTCGGGCCGCGCCAGCAGCCCGTGATGCGGGATCGGTATTTCCAGGCAGCGCGCCCGCTGTCGGAATATCTGCGGCTGGCCCAGGAGAACGGTTCCATCCTCGATTGAACCGTTCGCGCTCCAGCCAGACCGGGCGCATTGAGACTATTTCAGTCTTATTCCTGACCTGTCCGGTCTGAATCCGCACTCTTGCATCAAACCATTGCTGGTGTGACTCAATCAGTCAGGCTCTTTTGTGCGGAGTCGGGCACGGTGTTTTATGCCGCATGACGTTTTCAGGTCGAGCGGCCGTCGCATTCGGACGGGATTCGCAATACACCGGAGCCAATCTGGCTTGACACCGCATGTTACAGCTTGAATTGACACAGAGGACGGTTTTGACCTGGATGCGGTAGCTCCGTTTTGATCTGCCCGTGGCGGCGTTCCTGCGGTTCGACAGGAGCTTTCGTTATGGTCAACCCTCATCACGTTGCCCACTGGTATCCCACCGCCGCCTATTTGTACATCCTGGGATTGGACATGCTGGCGCTGGCCTGGGAGTATCTGCGCAGGCATCCCGATTACCGGCTCGACTGGATGCGCCACCGTCGCCGGTCACAGGCCGCACAACATGCGGCGCTGCGCTGGGGCTTGCGCCTGCTGGAAGACCCTGCCCTGGATGCGCGCGACGCGCACCCGGCCTGGCTGCCCGGCAATGCCGCCGTGGTGCAGCTCCATCCCGATCACGATCCGCCGCCGGATGCGGCCGTGTTCGCGTTCTGGCGCATCCCTGGCCACAAGCAACTGCTGCACGACGGCAAGGGACTGGCGCTGATCGTGCGCAGTCCCGGCCATTGTTCGCGCTTCGCGCTCGCTCCGGGTCTGGAGGACGGCATGGCGGTCGTCCATGCTCATCGCGGAAGTGGTGACGGCGGCGCTGCTGCGCCTGCCCGCTGCCATGCGCCCGTGCCGGACGCCGCGCTGGCCCATGCCATGCCCAGGCCACCTCCTGCCGCACTGTTGGAGCTGCACACCTTGCAGGCGCTCGACGCGACCCTGGCGGGTGCGTCCTTGCGCGAAGTGGGCGAAGGGCTGTTCGGTGCCGACGCCGTGGCCGACTGGTACAGCGACGGCGGGCTGCGCTCGAAGGTGCGCCGCCTGGTGCGGCGCGGCGATGCGCTGATGCGCGGCGGCTATCGCCGCCTAGCACAGCTTGCGCCGCTTGAGAAGGGTCGTTTTGATAAGGACGCAAAACGACCCTGAGCAAGAGGGCTTCGTTTTCTGAGACTGCCTCCATCCGGTTGCGCTGTGTGGCCGGAGCTTTGAAAGCTATGGAGGTTCTTACCATGCGTCCTGCTCCCTTGCGGCCTGCCGCCACTGTCTCGACCGCTGCCGCGCAGCCCCAACGCTATCTCACCAACGACGAAGCCGCCGAATACTTGCGCCTGTCGCCGCGCACGCTGGAAAAGCAGCGCGTGATCGGCGGCGGCCCGCGCTTTCGCAAGTTCGGCCGGCGCGTCATGTACGCCGTGGCCGACCTCGATGCCTGGGCTGCCGACCGCAGCTTCGAGACGACCTCCGATCCCGAATACGCCGAGCACCACTCGGCTGACAACCGTGCGCGCTGATCGGCGGCGCGCGGCAGGCCATCGCCATGTCCAGCACCGCGCTGCCGTCCCGGCAGCGGCCGTTGCAGGAGCGCGAACAGCTCGACCTGTTCCGCGCCTTGCCCAGCGACATGGCGCCGCGCGACAGCCAGGACTTGATGGCCTATCCGTTCTTCTCGCTCGGCAAGTCCAAGCGGGTCAAGCCCATCGACTTCCGTGCGGGCAAGGTGACGATTCGCGTGGAAGGCACGGCCGAGCACGGCATCGCCACGATTTGGGATGCCGACGTGCTGATTTGGGCGGCCTCGCAGATCGTGGAGGCGAAGGATGCGGGCCTGCGGCCATCGCGGCTGATCCGTGCAACGCCCTACGAGATCCTGCGCTTCATCGGGCGCGGCAAGTCGCTGCGCGACTACCAGCGCCTCAAAGCGGCCTTGGATCGCCTGCAATCGACCACGGTGGCCACGTCCATCCGCGAGACAACCGGGCGACGCCTGCACCGCTTCTCGTGGATCAACGAATGGAAGGAACTGGCCGATGCCAGCGGCACGCCGCTGGGCATCGAGCTGATCTTGCCGGACTGGTTCTATACGGGCGTGCTGGATGCCGCCCTGGTGCTGACCATCGACCCGGCGTATTTCCGGCTGACCGGCGGCATCGAGCGATGGCTGTACCGGCTGGTGCGCAAGCACGGCGGCAAGCAGGCATACGGCTGGCAGTTCGATTTCCGCTACCTGCACCAGAAATCCGGCAGCACCGCCAAGCCCTACGACTTCGCCTGCGACCTGCGCACGCTTGTCGCGCGGCAGTCGCTGCCCGGTTACGTTCTGGGCATCGAGCGGATGCCGGACAGCGGCGCCGAGCTGCTGACCTTCCGGCCCGTGCCGCATACGGCACGGGGATAACTCCGGGAGAGCCTGTGAATCGTGTCGTGCTATCAGGCGTGCGGGGTATCGTGCTATCAGGCGTGGGACTATCGTGCTATCAGGCGTGCCAATCGGCCGCAAACCCGCGCCAGCACTGGGTTTGCGCACCCTCTAACTTCCCTAACTTAAATTCTCTAACTTGTAGTAGGGAAACGCCGCTGCGGTGGACAACCGCCACGCGGCGCGAAACGCAGCAGCAACAGCCGGGCTTTCCAGCAGGGAGGGCCAGGCCATGATCGTCGCGCTGCTCAACCAGAAAGGCGGCGTGGGCAAGACCACGCTCGCCACGCACATCGCCGGCGAGCTGGCGATGCGCGGCCAGCACGTTGTGCTGCTGGACGCCGACCCGCAGGGTTCATCGCTGGACTGGACGCAACGCAGAAGCCAGCAAGGCTTGCCACGGCTATTCAGCGCGGTGGGCCTCGCACGCGAAACGCTGCATCAGGAAGCCCCGGAGCTGGCACGCCGCGCCGATCACGTCGTCATCGACGGGCCGCCGCGCATTGCCGCCTTGGCGCGCTCCGCGCTGCTGGCGGCCGAGCGCGTGCTGATCCCGGTGCAGCCCAGCCCCTATGACCTGTGGGCCAGCGCCGAGATGGTGGCGCTGATCCGCGAGGCGCAGGTGTTCCGGCCGCTGCTCCGCGCGGCCTTCGTCATCAACCGGCGCGTCAGTACCACCGTGATCGGGCGCGAAGCGCGCCAGGCGCTCGCCGACCAGCCGCTTCCTGCGCTGCGCGCGGAAGTGCATCAGCGCATCGTGTTCGCCGACAGCGTGGCCGCTGGCCGGCTTGCACGCGAGACGGCACCGGACAGCGCCGCCGCGCGGGAAATCACCGCGCTGGTGGACGAACTGCTGCGGTGGACGACATGACAGCGAAGTCACCACCGAACAGCAAACGTGCGGCAAAGCGCGTCGGCATCGGCGCGCGTCCGCCCGCGAATCCGCACGCCGAGGCGTGGATTCGCCAGGGCGACGCCGATGCGCTGGGCAAGGGCGACCTCTATACGGCCCGCCTCACGCTCGACATCACGCCCGCCATGCGGGCGCGCATCAAGGTGTCGGCCTTCACGCAAGGCGTGACCGTGGCCGACCTGCTGCGCGGACTGCTGGAGCGGGAGTTTCCCGAGAACCGCAGGGAGAACACACCATGACCGCATCCACTCCACCAGTCACCGCGCCTGCCGCTGTCGCGGCCACGGCTGCACTGGCTGCGCCTATCGGCCAGCCTGCCAGCGCGCCGTTGACGCGCGTCGCGCTCGCCTACATCGAGGCCCGTTTCAAGCTCTACCTGCGCTTCGGCGAACCCGCGCGCGCGCACCAGCTCGACCGCTGGCGGCGTAGCGCGGTGTTCCTGCCGGGCGCGTTGTTCTGCCGCGTGCGCTGGCAGTCCAACGACTTCGGCACCGTGCGCTGGCAGCTCATGGTGATGCAAGCCTGCACACCGCTGGATGCGGCGCAGCGCATCCCCGGCGTGCAGCCGGGCGCGCGCCTGCTACTGCACGCCGAGGGCGACGGGCAAGTGCGCGCCGTGCTGGAACGCATCGACGCCATCGAGGCGCTGGGCGTCGCGCCCATCGCCGTCTCGCCCGCGTACTGGCGCACGCTCGCCAACCGGCTCGCCGCGCGCCTGCCGCTGCCCGAATACACCGCCGAGCGGCACGCCGCCTGGCTGACCGGGAGGGCGCTGCCATGACCACCGTTTCCACCACCGGCACCGCACCGTGTCCTCGTTCGCATGCACGCTCACGCTTGCGCGCTCGCATCGTGCTCGCTGGCTTCGCCGCCTGCGGCCTCGCTGCGCTGGCCTGGGCTTCGTTCGTGCAGCCGCTGCCGCGCCTGATCTATAACCCGTCCGACAGCGTGGCCGTCGGCTGGTATCGCGTCGATCCGCTGCACCATCGGCCCGGCTCGCTGCCACGTCCGTCGTCCGTGGGCAGCATCGTCCTGACCACGCTGCCGCCAGACGCCGCCGCGCTGGCCGCGCAGCGCGGCTACCTGCCGGCGCGCGTGCCGCTGCTCAAGCGCGTAGGTGCGACCGCGCCGCAGCACGTTTGCGTTTTCGATGCGCTGGTGTGGATCGACGGCGTGCCTTCGGCCGCCGCGCTGCCCGCCGACCGCTGGGGCCGGCCGCTGCCATCCTGGCAGCAGTGCCGTCGCCTTGAAGCTGGCGAACTGTTCCTGCTCAGTGTGACCAACCCGGCGTCGTTCGACAGCCGGTATTTCGGGCCGGTCAGCGCATCCGCCGTGATCGGCGTCGCGCATCCGGTCTGGCTGGAGTCTCGCCCATGATGGCCGCCGACTCGCTGCACGTTGCCGTGCATTTCATCGTGCCATCGGGCGTGTCGTTCTGCTGTCCGTCGCCATGCTGTCGCGCGTGCAGTGCGAGCGCATCCGCGCCGCACTTCGCGCTGCCTTCGGCGCAGCCGTCCCACGTGCAGGCGTCTTGCCTCGAACGCGCCCGACCTGCGGCCCTCACCGCGCTGGTTCGCGCGTTCGCCGGCGCGCTGGCTGCTCGCGCAGCAGCGCCGCCGGGCCGCCGGGCCGCCGCGGCCCGGAGCGCCAGCGAGGGGCAAAGGCGGAAGGCAAGACAAAAGGACGCGGCACTGGCCCGCGTCGAAAACCAGTCTGCACGTGGGGGTGGCGCGGCACGGAGCGGCTTTGCCGCCGTGCCGCGTGGGGCGCGAGGCCCGCGCCAATGCAGGCATGTCCGCGTGCTTTCGCACGACAGGACACGCCCCAGCTTTCAGGGAGCACAGCCATGAGCGACCGCCGCGATGACGATTTCCGCGTGCGCCCCAGCGCCCCGAAGAACCGGGGCAAGGGCCAGGGGCAGAGCTTCGTCTCCAAGGTGCTCAAGCAGGCGGGCAAGGCCAGCAGCGGCAAGTCCACGGTGCGCCGTCCGGCGTCGGCTCATGGCACCGGCCAGCGTCCCGGCTCGCGCCTGGGGCGCGGCCACACGGCAGCTCGATTCGCCGGGGCGAGGCTGACGCCCATGTCCCGGCGCGTGACCATCAAGACCTTGCTGGTGAATCACCAGCGGGTCAGCCCGCAGTCGCTCGCCAAGCACCTGCGCTACATCGAGCGCGATGGCGTGGGCCGCGACGGCGAGCCGGGCCAAGCCTACGGGCCGCAGACCGATACCGCCGACCTCGACGCCTTCAAGGAACGCTGCGCCGACGACAGGCACCATTTCCGCTTCATCCTCTCGCCCGAAGATGGCGCGGAACTGGAAGACCTGCGCACCTACACGCGGCACCTCATGGGCCGCATGGAGGCCGACCTGGGCACGGGCCTCGACTGGGTGGCCGTAAACCATTGGAACACCGACAACCCCCATACCCACCTGATCGTGCGCGGGCGCGATGACACCGGCAAAGACCTCATCATCGCGGGCGATTACATCGCCGACGGCTTCCGCCACCGGGCCGCCGAACTGGCGACCGAGTGGCTGGGGCCGCGCACCGAGCTGGAGATCCAGCAGACCTTGCAGCGCGAGGTGGCGCAAGAGCGGTGGACGAGCCTGGATCGCACCTTGAAGCGCGAGGCCGGCGAGGATGGCCGCGTGCAGATCGAACGCTTCAACGAGCCGAACTTGCAACGCCAGCGCCTGCTGCTGATTGGCCGCCTGCAACGCTTGCAGCGCCTGGGCTTGGCCGACGAGACGCAGCCGGGCGCCTGGGCCGTCCATGCCGATGCGGAGAAGACCCTGCGCGCCCTGGGCGAGCGTGGCGACATCATCCGCACCATGCAGCGGGCAATGAGTGGGAAGCCGCGCGAACTGGCGGTATTCGAGCCTGGAGACAATGGCAGAACCATCCTCGGGCGCGTGGCCGCGAAGGGGCTGGCCGACGAACTGCGCGACCGGGGCTATCTGGTCATCGACGGCGTGGACGGCAAGGCCCACTACGTCGCGCTCAACGCCCGCGACGAGCTGGCGAACTATCCCGCCGGCGCCGTGGTGGAGGTGAAGGGATCGGCCGCCGTGCGCGCGGCCGACAAGAACATCGCCGCGCTGGCGAGCGATGGGCTGTACCGCACCGACCTCCACCTAGCCATCGCGCAGGGTCAGGCCGGACCGGGCCGCGATCCGCAGGAAGTCGTCGCGGCCCACGTCCGCCGGCTCGAAGCCCTGCGCCGCGCCGGCATCGTGGAGCGCGTGGCCGAAGGGCTATGGAAGGTGCCGGGCGACCTGCCAGAGCAAGGCCGCCGCTACGACGCGCAACGGCTGGGCGGCGTGGCCGTGGAGCTGAAATCGCACCTGCCCATCGAGCGGCAGGCGCGCGTGATCGGGGCCACCTGGCTCGACCAGCAGTTGATCGACGGCGGCTCGGGCTTGGGCGACCTGGGCTTTGGTGGCGAGGCCAAGCAGGCGATGCAGCAGCGCGCCGACTTCCTGGCCGAACAGGGGCTGGCCGTGCGGCGCGGGCAGCGTGTGATCCTGGCGCGCAACCTGCTGGGCACGCTGCGCAACCGGGAACTAGCGCAGGCCGCGAAGGACATTGCCGGCGAAACCGGCCTAGAGCATCGCCCGGTGGCCGACGGGCAACGCGTGGCCGGCATCTACCGGCGAAGCATCATGCTTGCCAGTGGGCGTTATGCGATGCTCGACGACGGCATGGGGTTTTCGCTGGTGCCGTGGAAGCCGGTGATCGAGCAGCGGCTGGGGAAGCAACTGGCCGCGACGGTGCGCGGCGGCGGGGTGTCATGGGAGATTGGGCGGCATCGGGGGCCAACCATTTCTTGAGTCAAGGTAATGCCACAAGCCGGCGGAAAAAATTAGATCCTATTCATTGATGATTGATCAATCCAAAGCGTTTCCAAAGGTTGGGATGTCAGAATTAAAATTTTCTGTAATTGCGGATACATGGTCACATTCAAAGGCACGCTATCGCTTATCTGGATTGATGGTTTCCGACCAGTACCGCATGCGCCTTCCGCAGAATTTGGGGCAAATCCACGATGAAGAGAATAATTTGGACGTTCTGGGTTTTTGCGCTGGCATTGAGCGCTCTATGGTTTTTTGCCGATACGCTGTGGCCTGCACAGTCCAACTACTTCGCCCTGCGGACGGTATGGATTCAATACAGCGGCGTACTGGCCATCGGCACGATGTCCGTGGCGATGGTGCTGGCCACGCGCCCTGCGTGGCTGGAGCCCCGCTTGAACGGACTGGACAAGATGTACCGCCTGCACAAGTGGCTCGGCATAGCCGCTCTGGCCGCCGCAACAGTGCACTGGCTGTGGGCGCAGGGCACCAAGTGGGCCGTGGGCTGGGGCTGGCTGACGCGCCCGGCGCGCAAGCCCCGCGCAGAGGCTGATTCAATGGGCTCCATTGAATCGGCGTTGCGCGGCTGGCGCGGGCTGGCCGAAGACTTGGGCGAATGGGCCTTCTACGCCGTCGCGGTGCTACTGGTACTGGCGTTGCTCAAGCGCTTTCCATACCGGCTGTTCGCCAAGACGCACCACTGGATGGCAGCGATCTACCTGGTGCTGGCCTTCCACACCTTGGTGCTGGTGCAGTTCACCTACTGGGCGCAGCCCGTGGGCTGGGCTTTGGCTATGCTGCTGGCGAGCGGCACGGTATCGGCGGTGTGGGTGCTGCTGGGCCGGATCGGCGCGCAGCGCACCGCGCGCGGCGTTATCGAGTCGCTGCAAGCCTACCCGGCGCTGAATGTGCTGGAAACCACCCTGCGGATGGATCCGGGTTGGCCCGGCCACCGGCCCGGGCAGTTTGCCTTCGCTATGTCTAACCCGAAAGAAGGCCCGCACCCCTACACGCTGGCCTCAGCCTGGGTGCCGGAAGACCGGCGCATTACCTTCATCACCAAGGCGCTGGGCGACCACACCCGCCGGCTGCCTGAGCGCCTACGGGTCGGCGACCGGGTAACGGTCGAGGGGCCTTACGGCTGCTTCACTTTCGACGACGGGCGTGCCCGCCAGATCTGGATCGGTGCTGGCATCGGCATCACGCCGTTCATCGCGCGCATGAAGTTCCTGGCGCAGCACGAGGGCCAGGACGCACGTCCCATCGATTTGTTTCATCCGACGAGCGACGTTGATCCGAAGGCCATCGAGAAACTGCGCGCCGACAGCCAGGCGGCCGGCGTTGCGCTACACCTGTTCATCGACAAAAAGGACGGTCGCCTGACAGGTGAGCGCCTGCGTGCCATGGTGCCGGGTTGGAAAGACGCCAGCGTCTGGTTCTGCGGCCCCACGGCCTTCGGCCGCGCGTTGCGCGCCGACCTGCTGGCCCAGGGGCTGGAGCCGGAGGCGTTCCACCAGGAGCTTTTCGAGATGCGCTGAATGGAAGAAAGCATATGCGCGTATTGATCGTGGAAGACTCGCAAACGCTGGCCGAAGCCCTGAGCCAGAGCCTTCAGTCGGAAGGCTATGCCTGCGATACAGCAGCCGATGGCGTGTCCGCGCTGAAGTTTCTTGCCAGCTACCGGTACGACGCCATTATTCTGGACTTGATGCTGCCCCGGCTGGACGGCTTTGGCGTGTTGCGCGCATTGAGCCGGGAGGCCCATGCCGCACCGGTGTTGGTGCTCTCCGCGCGCGAGTTGCTCGACGACCGGGTGCGGGCCTTGGATGCGGGTGCCGATGACTACCTGACAAAACCCTTCGAGCTGGCCGAACTGCTGGCTCGCCTGCGGGCGCTGGTGCGGCGTCCGCCGCAACGGGACGTTCCAGTTCTGCGCCACGGCGATCTGGAAGTCGATCCGCGCTCGCGCACCGCGAGGTTCAAGGGCATTGATCTTGGGCTCACGCCGAAGGAATATGGACTACTCGACTTGCTGCTGCGTCGGCGCGGCGCCACGCTGTCGCGCCCGCAGATTTTTGAACATTTGTACGACAGCCGCAGCGATGCATCGGACAAAGTGGTAGAGGTGATTGTCAGCACCTTGCGAACCAAGCTCGCCCAGTGCGGCCTGGATGAACTGATCGTGACACGACGTGGCTTCGGCTACATACTCCCCTGAACGATGGTACGTCCCGATTCCGAAGCCCTCTCTGATACGAGTCAAGGCAGATCCTGGTCCTTGCAGCGGCGGCTGGCTGCCAGCCTCGTGATCTGCATTGGAGGAACCTTCGCGATCCTGTTTCCCGTCCTCGACCACTGGATCGACCACGAAATCTACCGACGGATGGATACCACCCTGATGCAACGATCAGCGGCGGTGGGGCGCGTGCTGCAGGAGTTGGATGCGAGAAAGCTCGAAAGCCTCATGCCGGAATACGAGCCTGGCGGGCATACCGAGTTCTTCACGATCTTCGATCCGCAGACCCACCGGGCCTTGCTGCGTTCGCCCAGCAGTGCTGGGGCCGAGCTGGCGCTTGGACCGGTGGAGCAAGGCACCCCACGCTACTACGACGTGATACTCCCGGACGGCCACGCGGGCCGCGCGCTGGCGACGCGCGTGCCGGTAAGAGGTGAGGAATCTCGATTGCTGGTTGTGGCAACAGAACGTCGGGATTGGGATCAAACCGAGCGGCGCATCCACTTCACGCTCCTGGGCGGTATCGCACTGGCGACGCTCCTGGCCACAGGCCTGGCGCTGCTCATGGTTCGGCGCATCGTGGTCATGCTGGAGCGCGTCGGCGTGCAACTGGCCGACCTGCGTTCGGATCGGCCGATTGCGCGGATCGGAGCGGACTTTCCACGCGAACTGCGGCCGTTTGCCGAAGCCTTCAATCAGGGCTTGCATCACCTGTATGCGGCCATTGCCCGCGAGCGCCGCTTCTCCCGCGACGTGGCCCACGAGTTGCGCACGCCCCTGGCAGAAATCCGCATCAGCGCAGAAAGCGCTTTGATCGATTCCGACCCGACCCGAATCCAGCACGCCCTAAATGCAACGATCCAGGCCAGTTCACGCATGCAGCGCAGTGTGGACACTCTGCTGTTGTTGGCGCGGCTTGAATCCGGCCAACACACACTTGCGCTTGATCCTCTGGATCTAACAGCTTTGCTGGAAGAGTTACTGGCGGGATTCAACGTCCAGCAAATGGCGCCCAAGTCACCCATCCGCGTGACTTTGCCTGAATCGGCATGGGTGCAAAGCGATCAGGGCGTGATCGAACGCATCGTCTCCAACCTCTTGCGCAATGCCATCGAATACGCGCCCGAAGGCGACGACATTCAATGTCGGCTGGAGCGCGTGGCTTCCGGCTGGATGCTAACCATCGTCAACACAGCTCCCAATTTGCAGGCATCCGATCTGGATCAATTCGGCCTTCGCTTCTGGCGAAAGGATTCCGAAGGCGGCACGGTGCATCATGCCGGACTGGGGCTGGCGCTTGCGCTGGCGCTCGCACATGCCATAGACCTGCCGCTGGCGTTCTCGCTGGCCAACGGCCGCCTGTCCGCCCGGCTTGGCCCCTGGTCGCCGCTGCTCTGAGATGGATGCAGCGGTGCCGTTATCTACACGGCAGTACCGAACACGGCCCCCACGCCCGCTGTCACCGCCATGGCCAATGTGCCCCAGAACGCGACGCGCAGCGCACTTTTGAAGAGCGGCGTACCACCCACGGCAGCGGCCGTAGCGCCGAGCAGGGCCAGGAAGACAATCGCCGTCGCAACGATCCAATAGAGCAGACTCTGCTCTGGCGCCAACAGAACCACGGCCAGCGGCATGGCCGCACCCACGGCGAAGCTTCCTGCGGACGCTATGGCGGCTTGCAGCGGGCGAGCGCTCAAGGTTTCAGAAATGCCCAATTCATCGCGCGCGTGCGCGCCCAGCGCATCATGCGCCATCAATTGCGTGGCGACTTGATCCGCGAGCCGATGATCCAGGCCACGCCGGACGTAGATGGCTGTCAGTTCCCGGTGCTCTGCTTCCGGACTGTTCTTCAGTTCATCACGTTCCCGCGCCAGGTCTGCCTTCTCCGTATCAGCTTGTGAATAGACCGATACGAATTCGCCTGCAGCCATGGACATGGCACCGGCTACCAGCCCCGCGATGGCCGTGGTCATAATGCTGGCATGGCTTGCATGGGCCGCAGCCACGCCGGCGACCAGGCTGGCCGTGGAAATAATGCCGTCATTGGCACCCAGAACAGCGGCGCGCAGCCATCCGATATGTTCAGTGCGATGACTTTCAGGGTGAGCGCGATGGTGGAATTTTGTCATTGGAAAATCAAACCCATGTGAAGCAATCTGAGGCCAGCAGTTCAGGGGTGATGACCGGGAAGCATGCGAACCAGGGTGTTGTCACGCATGACGTAGTGGTGCAACAGCGCCGCCATCGCATGCAATCCGATCAAGACATAGCCCAATGTCGCCAGCGCCTCATGGACATCCTTGAGTTGGCGCGACAAAGCAACGTCGGTGCCGATCAGAGAGGGAACGGGCAAGCCAAACAGAACAATCGGCTTGCCCGCCGCACTCAAGGTGAGCCATCCGAGCAGCGGCATGGCGAGCATGAAGCTGTAGAGCGCATAGTGCATGCCATCGGCGAGCGTGGCCTGCCAGCGTGGCATGGGTGGTTGGATCGCGGGCTTCACGCCCGCCTGGATGCGCACCCCGATACGGATCACGACGATCACCAGAACGCTGAGGCCCAGCAGGTAGTGCGAGGATTTCATAGCGTCTCTCAAGGAGCTGCCCTTGGGTGCCAGTCCGCGCAGTTCCATGCTCGCATAGACCGCGATGATGAGGAGCACGGTCAGCCAATGCAGTCCTATGACAAAAGGACTGAAACGGTATTCGGAATTTCTGATGCTCATGGTATATGGCTCCGACGTTTCAGATAGTAAAGGCGCACCGCTGGCATATCAGAGCAGGTTACTGAAAAATCAGTTTATCGATTGCTTGCTGCTCAAAACAGGCGTTTCGCCAAAATACATCGTACTGAGCAAATTTCGTTTTCTCCAAAGCTTTCTCAAAGCTTCACCGAGGAAGATGAGTCGATCTTTAAGTAAGAGATCGACAGCATGTTTCGCCTCGCCAACTTCGCGCACCGCTTCATCTGCGACGGATTCTCAATCCACGCTGTGTGCTCGCTACTCTGTTCTACGTCGTTTGGGGCGGCAAAAACATGAGCTTCTCGACCTTGAAAGCGGCGGGCACTTCCAGCCGAACCAAGACCCTGGCCCTGTCCGCCATCGGTGTGACGGCTCTGGCTACCGCAGGGTACGGCTGGTGGGCTTGGACAACGCAGCAGACAACCGTAGCCGATAAAGACGCGAGCGAGGCTGTCGCCCAACCGAACGCTGGCGGCGTTCGCCTCAACGCCTCTCAGCTTCGTGCGCAGGGTGTGGAAACCGCACTCGTCAAGGATGCCGCAGTGATACCGCTGGATGGCTTACCCGCCCAGACGGTGGCACCACTCTCGACCAGCGCGCAGGTCGTGGCGCCATATGGCGGTGTGGTGACGCGCGTTCTGGTCGATGAAGGCGCCGCAGTGCGCCAAGGACAGGCGCTGGCGCGCATCCAGAGCAAGGACGTTCTGACGTTACAGGCTGATCTGGCGCGTGCTCGCACCGAAGCGGCGGTAGCCGCGGCGCAGGCCCGGCGCGATGCCGCGCTCTTGGCCGAGGGCATCATCCCAGCCACGCGCAACGAGCAAACCCAGGCGCGCGCGGCGGCTGCGCAAAGTACGTTGCAAGAGGCCAATGGCGCTCTTGCGCGGCTTAGACCCGTTAGCGGCGGGCAGGCCGGCGAGTATGAATTGCTGGCGCCTTTGTCCGGGCGGGTGATGCGTCGTCACCTGAGCCTCGGGCAGGCGGTCGCGCCGCTCGACATCGCCTTCATAGTGGCTCAGCCTGGCCCGCTGGATGTCAGCGTCGCGGTTCCGCTGCGCTGGCGCTCGGATCTCCACCCCGGCTTGGAAGTACGTCTTCCCGATGGCACGACCGCTCGCGTGACGGCTGTTGGTGGCGACACTGACCTCAGTAGCCAGAGCCTGCGGGTACGTGCCCGCGTCGATGCCGATCAGGCAGGGGCAGACCGCTATGCGGCCGGGCAGCAGATCAGTGTCGCGCTGTTGCTGCCAGCATCGCAGGGCACCTTGAGCGTGCCAACGTCCGCACTGCTGCCAGCGGGCAGCGGCCACGTGCTCTACGTTGCGGAACCGACATCGCAAGACAAGCAAGGCGACCTGCGCGTCCGCGCCGTTCCAGTGCAACTGCTGGGGCAAGACGAATCAGAGGCGTCAAGCGCCGTGCGTGCCGTCTCGCCAGACACTGCGCCGCTTGCGGCAGGCATGCAGGTCGTCGTGCGCGGTACGGCACTGCTCAAATCCATGATTCCATTGCAATGAGGGGCGACCACGCATGTTGTCCCGTCTGATTGAGTTTTCCCTGCGCCAACGCGCGCTGGTGCTGCTCGGCGTGCTGGCTTTGGCGGGCGCGGGCCTGGCGGCCTTCCTGCAATTGCCGATCGACGCCTATCCGGACATTTCTCCAACGCAGGTCAAGATGATTATCAAGGCCCCTGGCATGACGCCCGAGGAGGTGGAGTCACGCGTGATCACGCCGCTGGAGATGGAGTTGCTCGGCGTGCCGCGAGGCGTGATGCTGCGCTCCACCGCCAAGTACGCCATCGCGGACATCACGCTGGACTTCGCCGAAGGCAGCGACATCTACTGGGCGCGTCAGCAAGTGGCCGAACGCTATGCCGGCGTTTCGGGCAGCCTGCCCGAAGGCGTCAGCGGCGGGTTGGCGCCGATTTCGACACCGCTGTCGGACGTGTTCATGTTCACCATCGAAGGCGGTGGCCTCACGTTGAGCGAGCGCCGCGCCCTGCTGGACTGGACGCTGCGCCCGGCCCTGCGCACGCTGCCCGGTGTTGCTGATGTCAACGTGCTGGGTGGAGAAGCCAAGAGCTTTGCCGTGGTGCCGGATCGCGCACGGCTTTCCGCTGCGGGCCTCAGCTTCTCTGATGTCATCACGGCGATCGGCCGCAACAACCGCAATGACGGTGCGGGCCGCCTGGATGCAGGCGAAGACACGCTGATCGTGCGCGCTGAAGGCGCGATCCACACTTTGGACGATTTGTCCCGTCTGATCCTGCGCGCGGGGGCCAATGGTACGGCCCCAGTTCGCCTGGGCGACGTGGCCCAGGTGCGCATCGAAGGCGTGACGCGATATGGCGCCGTCACCCGGGACGGCGCGGGCGAAGCGGTGGAAGGCATCGTGGTGGCGCTGCGCGGGGCCGATGCCTCGGCGCTGGTCAAAGCTATTCGAGCGCGGCTGGACGAGGTGACTCCCAGCTTGCCGCCCGGCGTCAAGGTGGTGCCGTTTTATGACCGCAGTACGTTGATCGAGCGCGCTGTGGGCACGGTGGAAAGCGCCTTGCTGGAAGCGACGGTACTGGTTGTCATCCTGCTGCTTCTGTTCCTCGGCGAGCTGCGCGCCGCGCTGGTGGTGGCGGTGATGCTGCCGCTGGCGGCGCTGGGTACCTTCTTGCTGATGCGCCTTGTCGGCATGAGCGCCAACTTGATGAGCTTAGGGGGCCTCGCAATCGCCATCGGCATGCTGGTGGACGCTGCCGTAGTGGTGGTGGAAAACGCCGTCAGTCGGCTCGACCCGCACGCACCCAGTGCGCACCAGCCGCGCCTGCACCGCATATTCGCGTCGGCGCGCGAGGTCGCCGTGCCCGTGGCCTCCGGCATCCTCATCATCTGTCTGACCTTCATGCCCCTGCTCACGCTGCAAGGGTTGGAAGGCAAACTGTTCGTGCCGGTGGCGCTGACCATCGTGTTCGCCCTGGGCGTCTCGCTGCTGCTGTCGCTCACGTTGGTGCCGGTGCTTGCCTCCCTGCTGCTCAAGGAACACGCGCACACCGAGCCGTGGGTGATGCGCTGGGCCACGCGCCTGTACCAACCGCTGCTGGAGGCTGCGCTTCACCACCCGCTACGCGCATCGGCGGTCGCCATCGCGGCCCTGGCATTGGGTGTGGTGGCCTACCTCGGCACGGGCAAGGCGTTCATGCCGACGATGGACGAGGGCGATATCCTGCTGCAACTGCAAAAACCGCCGTCCATTGGGCTGCAGCGCTCGCTAGAGATTGACCTGGCGGTGCAGAAGGCCATCGGTACGGCGGTGCCCGAGGTGCGGCACAGCATCGGGCGGGTGGGCTCCGACGAGCTGGGGCTCGACCCGATGGGCCTGAACGAAACCGACCTGTTCATGCAGCTCGCACCGCGCAAGGATTGGCATGCAGCTAACAAGGACGCGTTGAGTGCCGAGATACGCAAGGTGATGGATGCCTTCCCCGGCCTGGAATTCGGCTTTACCCAGCCCATCGAGATGCGCATCTCGGAAATGCTCACCGGCAGCCGGGGCGACGTGGCCGTCAAGCTGTTCGGCCCTGATCTGCAAACACTGGGCGATCTGGCGCAGCGCATGGCCGCTCGCATCGAGAAAGTGCCCGGTGCGCGCGACGTGCTCACCCAGGCCAGCGACAGCGTGGAATACCTGCAGGTGAAGGTGGATGCGCAGGCCGCAGGCCGCGCCGGGCTGGCCGTGACACAGGTTCAGGACGAGTTGCGCGCGCAGCTCGAAGGCGTGCCGGCCGGGCTGGTGATCGAGCCGGACAGGCGCACGCCCATCGTGGTGCGCGGGGATGCCCGGCTGCGCGGATCGGCCGAGCGGTTCAAGGACTTGCAACTCGCCCGTGGCGATCAGGGCGAAATCCCCCTGGCCTCGCTGGCGCGCATCGCCACCACCGATGGCCCCGTGCTGGTGCGGCGCGAGAACGGCTCGCGCTTCGCGCTGATCCAGTCCAGCGTGAGCGGGCGCGATCTGGTCGGCTTCGTGGATGAAGCGCGTGCCGCCGTGGCGCGCGACGTGCCGCTGCCGCCCGGCTACCGCGTCGAATGGGGCGGCCAGTTCGAGAACCAGCAGCGCGCGGCGGCCCGCCTTGGCATGGTGGTGCCGGTGGCCCTGGCGTTGATCTTCTTCGTGTTGTTCATGACCTTCGGCTCGGTGCGGCAGGCCGCGCTCATCCTCGGCAACGTGCCGTTTGCCATGGTCGGCGGCGTGGCGGCGCTGTGGCTGTCGGGGCAGTACCTGTCGGTGCCTGCTTCGGTCGGCTTCATCGCGCTGCTGGGCATCGCCGTGCTCAACGGATTGGTGCTGGTGACGCACTTCAACCACTTGCACGCGCTAGGCCTGCCCATGGAACAGGTGGTGCGCGAAGGTTCGTTGCGACGGCTGCGCCCAGTGCTGATGACGGCTTCCATCACCGCCTTTGGCCTGGTGCCCCTGCTGCTGGCCAGTGGCCCTGGCTCTGAGATCCAGCGCCCACTCGCCATCGTGGTGATTGGCGGACTGGTCAGCTCCACGGCGCTGACCCTGATCCTGCTGCCGGTGCTGTACCGGCGATTCGGCCAGGCCATCTCCTCACAACAAGGAGTCCGCGCATGAACGGATTGAAAGAAGCGCAACTGGTGCGCCTGAATCTGGTGTTTCCACCCACGCTCGAAGACGCCGTCACCGATGCCCTGATGGCCGACCCGGTGCTGCCAGGGTTCACCCTGTTGCACGCAGAAGGGCATACCGGCGACTTCGCGCGCGCGTCCATTCGCGAGAAGGTTCGCGGCCGTGTGGATCGGCGTGTCATCTGGGTGTTGATCGAACCCGAACGGCTGGAACAGGTTCTGGCGCATCTGCGCCAGCGCATCGCATCGAGCGACGTGCGCTGGTGGGTGGAGCCGGTGTTGGCAAGTGGAAGACTGGTATGACGAATAAAAACAAAGGATGCAGCCTGGTACTACCGACTGGTGCCGTCATGGTGGCCATCGCGGCTTTGACATTCCATCCCGCGCAAGCGCGTGCCGATGATCTCTCCTGGCTGCCTGCGCAGGCGCAAGTCGAAACGGCGATGAAAACCCAGCCGGTCGTGAATGCCGCAGCCGCTCGCTTGAACGCGGCGGCTGCCACGCAAAGCGCCCTTGAAGCCGGTAGTCACGAATTTGAACTCAGCAGCGGCCTACAACGCCGCAACGTGACCAACGAAGCGCGCCGCTACAACGAATGGGAAATCCAGCTCAGCCGTGCTGTTCGCCTGCCGAACAAGGCGCGTCTGGATCGGGACATCGGCAGCAGCACCCGCAGGGTGGCCGACATGCGCCTTGAAGATGCCGAGCACCAAATGGCAAGGCGACTGTTGGAAGTCTGGGCCGGATGGCTGCGCAGTTTCGTCGTAGCCGACGAGATGCAAGCGCAGGAAAAGTTGCTTATTCGTGAGCAGGAAGCAATGGCCCGGCGCGTGGCCCTGGGCGATGCCGCGCGGCGGGACAGCGACGTTCTGCAAGCCGAGCTTGCAATGCTTGCAGCCCAGGTCAGCGCTGCGCGCGACGCAGAACGGGCAGCGCGTCAAACGGTGGTGATCGAATTCCCCGGCATTGAGATTCCCGCCCGGCCATCCACGCTGCCAGATCCCGCTCCCTTACCAGGAGGCTCACAGGACTGGCTGGCGCGTATCGTGCGGCAGAGCGTCGAAATCGGCATTGCAGATGGAGAGGCGGCCCGTCTTGCCAAGGTGGCTGAGCGCGCCCACGCCAACCGCACGCCCGACCCCACAGTCGGGGTACGCATGATGTCTGAACGCGGCGGGGCGGAACGTGTCATTGGCGTTGTCCTGACGGTGCCATTTGGCACAGACTATCGCAGTGCAATGGCTGCCACGGAAAGCGCCAACGCGGCGGCCGCAGAGGCGGAGGCGCTCGGCGTGCGGCGCGCGGTGGAGCAAAGTGCGTGGGTCGCCGTGCAGGCTGTTGACAGCAAGCGCACGCAGTGGCAGTCATTCGCGCAGGCGCTGGCCGCGCAGACCACGGCCAGCAACCACACGCGGCGGGCTTGGGAACTGGGAGAGGCCGCCTTGGCCGAATACCTCTTGACGTTGCGCAACCTGCGCCAGACACGACTCGCCGAGGCACAGGCTCGCGTCGATGCGCTGCAAGCGTCAGCACTGGTGCGTATCGATGCGCATGCGCTGTGGCATTCGAAGGAGGCACATGCCGATGCCCCTCAATGAATCCCGACTACTGGGCAACGCCCCACTATCCAACGCACCATTCGCACCTCGATTCTTAATCACTCATCTAGCGCTACCAGCGGGTGCGGCGCTGATCATAAGCAGTCTATTGATGGATGGCGGTGGGGACTTCTGGGTCGCCGATCATCTCTATCGCTTGCAGGGCAGCCGATGGGCTTTGCGAGATGCCTGGCTAACCAACAATCTGCTGCATCGGGGAGGAAAGAATCTTTCCACCTTGCTGGCAATTGCGGTTGCAGCAACGTGCATCTGGGCTTGGAGAAAAAAACGTAGCAACAAATGCGCGGCATACCTACGCTGGCCGCTACTGTATCTTTTTTGTGCGTACTTGATAGGGGCACTGACGGTTTCGGCGCTGAAATCGTTCACTAACATGGATTGCCCTTGGAACTTGGTGCGCTATGGCGGAGCGCGAGTGTTTGTGGGCCTGTTTGAAACACGCCCGCTCGGTATGCCCCGCGGTGTGTGCTTTCCCGCAGGGCATGCAAGTGCCGGATATGCATGGGTCAGCCTATATTTCTTTACCTTGATGGTTCGTCCTGCCTGGCGTTGGATGGCCTTGGCCGCAAGTTTGATGATAGGTGCCATCTTTGGATGGACCCAGCAGGTGCGCGGAGCCCACTTCCTTTCCCATGACTTGTGGACGCTCCTGATTTGTTGGGTCGTTGCCTTGGGTCTTTTCATGGTCTGGCAACGCTGGTTTGTTGATGGCTCAGGCGATGTCCATTCATCGGGGTTCCAAGCATGAGAACTTTCAAACAGGCTCTCGGTATGGTGCCGCGATTCAGAACTGCAAACCTCAAGAACCTAAGCCATTGGCGACCACAATGCAGCGTCGAGTGGCTGATCTTGATGACCAGTATTTTCTTTGCACTGGCCTGCAATGGTCTATTTTGGAGTAGCGCCTTAGGCATCCAGTCCAGCTTACGCATGGGCACATCCGTACTGCTGTTTTTGGTGGGAATTCATAGTCTGCTGTTGAGTTTGATTGTGTGGCGCTGGAATGCCAAGGTTTTACTTGCGGTGCTGTTTGTTGCCTCTGCCCTCGCGACACACTACATGCGCAGCTTTCATATCTACCTCGATTCGAGCATGTTGCGCAATGTTCTAGCCACAGACTTCAAGGAAAGTCGCGAGCTACTGACGCCTGCATTGATTGCTCCACTAAGCCTGCTGGCAGTAGTGCCGATTATTTTGCTTTGGCGAATCCGATTGATCGGGCGTACTTGGCTGAAAGCAACCGTGTGGCGTATGGGATTGATGCTGTTTTCGGCACTGATGATTTCAGGTGGTGCCATGCTGTCATTTCAGGACATGTCCGCACTGATGAGAAATCATCGCGAAGTTCGATACTTGATTACACCGGGAAACTATTTGGTGGGCTTGCCAAAGGCACTGAAAGGTTCCTCTATCACGCAATCCGCTGAAAAAAAAACCATTGGAGCTGATGCCGTCGCAACAGTCAGGCCCGAAGGCAGTCGGCCACGTTTATTAGTCTTCGTCGTAGGTGAGACGGCTCGCGCCCAAAACTGGGGATTGAACGGCTATGCACGCGACACAACGCCTCAATTGACTCAGATGGGTGTGATCAATTTCTCCGACATGCACTCCTGTGGAACTAACACCGAGGTTTCTGTGCCTTGCATGTTCTCGTCCTTTGGTCGCCGAAACTACGATGAGGACAAGATTCGCTCACACCAATCCTTACTGCATGTTCTGGAGCGCGCCGGTATTACCACCTTGTGGAGGGATAACCAGTCAGGCTGCAAAGGGGTGTGCGATGGTCTCGAATATCAACACCTAGGGAGTGCACAAAGTCCCTCTTTATGCGTTGATGGTCGGTGTTTCGATGAGATTTTGCTTGAAGACTTACCAGCTCAGGCTCGAAAAATTCCCGGTGATCGTGTGATTTTTTTGCACCAGCTTGGAAATCATGGCCCGAGCTACTTTCAACGATACCCAGCAGCGTATCGCAAATTCATCCCAACATGCGACACACCGGAAATGGGGAAATGCACCCGCGAACAGATCGTGAATAGCTACGACAACGCTATTCTCTACACAGATCATTTCCTAACCCAAGTCATCAAAAAATTGCAGGGGCTTTCCGACTACGACACAGCTATGATATTCGTCTCGGATCACGGCGAATCCCTGGGCGAGAAGGGACTTTTTCTGCACGGTATGCCTTATTCGATTGCTCCACAAGAGCAGACTCGTGTTCCTTTGGTTATGTGGTTCTCTTCAACGTTTACGCAAAGTCGCGGGCTGAATATTGGCTGTTTGAGTGCGCGAGCCCGCTCTTATGCGAATCACGACGCATTGTTTTCGTCTGTCTTGGGGCTAATGCAGGTTAAAACAATTGAGTACGACAAGAATTTCGATTTTTTCTTTGGCTGTGATGATAAGAATATGTAAGAGTTATTCTCATGAAAGATGAAAAACACACGGTCACAACTGCGCCCTTGTCCGCATTCGAAAATAAACAAAAATCTCGCCGAGGAATATTGAGAGTTTGGCATGCCTCCCATTACTCAATTCAGGGATTGCGCGCTGGATGGAATGAGCCGGCCTTTAGACTTGAGTCAGTACTTTCCTTTGTGTTGGTCCCATTGGCCTTCTGGTTGGGGCGGGGCTGGGTGGAGGTCGCTCTTCTCTCAGGAAGTATCCTTATTTTGATGATTGTGGAGCTGCTCAATACTGCTGTGGAATCGGCGATTGATCGTATTGGCCCTCAATGGCATGAGCTATCAAAGCGTGCAAAGGACATGGGAAGCGCTGCCGTGCTGTTAGCCACTTTGTTGACCGGGGGGGTTTGGCTGTCAGCACTCTGGCAAAGGCTAATTAATTAGCCGCGCAAATGAAATTAGACGAATTAAAGTGGAGTGAGCACAATGGAGCTTCGACATCTTCGCTGTTTTCTCATCGTTGCGGAGGAGCTTCATTTCGCTCGCGCCGCTGAACGGCTACATATCGACCAATCTCCACTTTCACGCACTATCAAAGAATTGGAAGAGGAGCTTGGTGTTCGTTTATTCATTCGTACTACCCGAAACACTCAACTAACCCGTGCCGGGCGACAGCTTCTGGAGCATGTCCCGCGCATTTTTACCGCGTTGGATCAGGCCCGTGATGGCGTCGTAAGCTCCCCCAATTGGTAGACATCAGCCGGTAGAATTTCGGGGCCTCCACGAGTCGGAGACTCCCTTGAAGAAAAGCAGGTTCACGGAAAGCCA
>NZ_BAAAEN010000044.1:0-24965 GCF_039523035.1 Pigmentiphaga daeguensis
GCCGCCGCATCGCCTGGCGCGTGCTCGACGCTCAATATTTCGGTGTCGCCCAACGCCGCAAGCGTGTGTTTCTTGTGGCAAGTGGTGGAGATGACCTTGATCCCGCAGAAGTACTTTTTGAGCGCGCAGGCCTGCTCGGGGATTCTTGTGCGGGCCGCGCGCCGTGGCAAGAAGCTGCCCGTGTTACTGGACCGGGTGCTGAAGCAGCAGGCGGATACGCAGGATTCGCTGGACTGAAGCAGCCCTACGGCACGGTCACGACGACGTTCGGATTCAGCGGCGGCGCCGGCCCCGTCGATGTGGCGGCATGCCTGATGGCCGCTGGCCCCAAGCACGACATCCGCACCGAGACGTTCATGGTGCAGTCTGTCGCAGGCAGCATCACCCACACCCTCGACACTGCCAACAATGGCAAGGGCAGCAGCGAGGACGGCACCGGCAAAGGCGTTCCGATCATCGCCTTCACCGCCCAGGGCAGCGGCGCGGATGCCACGCTCGACCTGACGCCAACGCTGCGTGCTGGCGGGCATCGCAACAGCCATGCGAACGCCGGAGTCGTGCCCGCCATCGCCTTCGCGCAGAATAACCGCGGTGAAGTGCGCTTCGAGTCCGGCCATGGGCAGGTGGCTTGCACCGTCCTCTCCAATGGCAAGCCGGGCTACGGCGTGCCGATGGTGGCCTGCGTTGCCCTGCGGGGACGGCAGCAGGGTCTTGCCGCCGAGCTGGGCGGCAGCGTAGCGGCCGCACTGCGCACCAGCGGCGGCGGCGCGGACAAGCCACATGTGCTGGCCCCCGACTTCGAGGCGCATTTCCGCTACGACTGGAACGGCCCAGGCCCCGGCGACTGGTCGCACTGGCGGGTGCGTCGGCTGATGCCGGTGGAGTGCGAGCGGCTACAAGGCATGCCCGACGACTACACGCTGATCCCGTACCGCGGCAAGCCCGCCGCCGACGCGCCGCGCTACAAAGCGATCGGCAATTCCATGGCCGTTCCGTGCATGGCGTGGCTGGGCCAGCGCCTGGTGCAGTACCTGCACAAGACGGGCTCGACCGCTTCGGATTGATCGGCGACGCAGCCTGCGGGCCGCGCCATTCTTCCTCCTGCATTGCCGACGTATCGGCGGCAGCCCGCAGCCAGGGTGTCAAGGCTGCCTCGGGTTCCACCCGTGCCACCCGCCAGTTCGCCTCGGCATCTCACCGGCGAACGCTGCCCACCGGGGCATCGATGCCTCTTTTTTCTCCAACCCACGGGATGGCCGCCACGTCCCGTCAGGGGCATGTCGCCACCCGGTTGATTTCAGGACTTCCCATGGAAAACATCACCAAGCAAGACCGCATCACGCTGAAGAACCTCAAGGTGGCCGAGTTCGCCAGCGAGGAAACGATGTGCTTCAGAGCCACCGTCGTGTTCGACGGCACTCCCATCGCCGAGGCCCACAACGACGGGCATGGCGGCTCGACGTTCGTCCGCGCGCTCAATGGCAAGGCGGCGCTGCTGGCTCAGGCCGAAGCCTACGCCAAGGGCCTGCCGCCTGCGCCGCTAGATCTCGGCCAGGAGGGTGAAGACCCTCATTACATCGACATGACGCTCGACTTCCTCGTCGATGAACTGGCCGATGCCATGCACGCCGATCGCAAGGTGCGAGCTGCGTTCAACCGCGACATCGGCAACAAGGTGCTGTTCATCAAGGACGGCAAACTGCTGTTCATCAAGGGCATCAAGCTCACGGCCATCGCCGACCGCAAGGCGTACTTCGCTTCGCTGCGCACCCGGCAGGTCCAACCCATCGTCATCCTTGCCGAGCTTCCGCCCGAGCAGGCATTCGACCTGTGGAAGCAGCACGTCCTGGGCGAGAAGCCCGACTGACCCAGCGCCACCGCACCCTCCTGACAGCCCCGCATTCGATGCGGGGCTTCTTTTTCTCTGCGCCCATCAATCGGGGCTGGGCCGGATGCCGTTTTCCAACTGACGACGCGCGGCCCGCGCACGAAGCTGCCCGCATGTTCGCTGATTCGTCAGCACATGCCAGCAGCCAGGGTTCCAGGCTGCCGCGGGTCTCTCCCGCGTTGCCCACCAGTCCGCATCGCATCAAGTCTGCGGACGTGCGTCTCCGTGACGTCGATGCTTTTTATCAACCGCGTGCGGGAACTGCCATCCCGTGAGGGACGTGGCCCCGCCGTTTCCAAGGAGTCCATCCATGTCCCAGCAAGCCTCTTTCGGCCAATTGGCCTCGACCTACTGCGGCAAGTTCCTGCCGCTCGAAGTCCTGCAAAGCGCCGCCGGTCACTACATCGGCACGCGCGATACCGAAGGCCCCGTTTCGCGGGAGTCCCGCGAGTACTTCCGCAGCCATGCCTCGGCTCAACGTGCCCTCGAAAGAGGCGGCTGGTCCCAGCTCGCCATTCCCTGATCCAACTGGAGGAATCACTTCATGAACCAGCTACTGCCGCGGGAAGTCGTCGATCAGATCATGCGGGAAGATCAGCATTTCGCTGCCGCGCCCCAAGCCTTTTTCGAGGCCTGGAAGCGCGGCGTCGAGATCGCTGGCCACGAATGGTTCGGCGACGGCACCCGTGAAGGCTTGAACCAGGCCAAGAGCAAGTGGGATCTTCGTCCCAACATGCTGCGGCTCAACGACGCCCTTGGCGTCCTGAGCAGCGGGGAACGCATGTTCCTGTCCGCCATGGTCAGCTTCTACAACGCGCGTGAGGGCGGTGCCATGCTCAAGCGCTGCCATTTCTACGGACTGTCGGACTTCGATGGTCTCGATCTGCAACGCCGCAAGGTCATCGCCGACCTGCTGGTGAACTACAACGGTTGGTAAGCCGGTCCCCGGCCCACCACTGTGTCTTCGTTCACTCCCGATCAGGGACATGCGCTCACAAGGCCATGTCCCTCATTTATTTCCCGTCGTTCAGCGCAGTGCTGACACCGTCGTGGTCAGCGTTGTCTGACGCATTTTCCACTTTCAACCCACCGGGTCCAATTCCCGGTGGCGGGAATTGGCTCCATTATTCAATCTGGAGTGTTCCCATGTCCCAGAAACCTAATCCCTTTCTCCGCGGCTACTGGAATCTGAAAATCGTCCGCACGCTGTGCATCAGCTACGACGATGGAAGTCCGCATGTCTGGCGAAACATCCACCCGAGTCAAGAGCACCTCTCCGACGAGGAACTGGTTTCATCGTCCTGCATTGTCACCAGCGATTTCGCGGTGGTCACGAACGGCCCTGAACCCGTGAGCGCCGAGGTACTGGCCGAATGCTATGCCGGTGAAGGCGTCAGCGGCGAAGGCGTGATCGGTGCCGTGGTCTATGCCATCCATGGCGACGACTTCGACGGCCGCCCGGTCCACGTCGGTGACACCTACTCGGCCGAGGCCGCGCGGGAAGTCGTACAGCGCCTGAGTTTCGAGACAGGGTACTTCAGCCGGGCCTGGGAAATCAGCCGCGATCACATCTCCATCGAGACCTGGCACTACCTCGCCAACCTGGCGGACCTCGCCACGCCCGAAGCCTTCCTGTTCATCGCCTTCCGGGTTCCGTACAGCCCGGCGATCGGCATCAAGCTGATCTCCACGCCATGGACGGACGAGAACCTGGAGCATGCCGAGGGCATCACCGCGGAGCAGCTTCGGCAGGAACACCGGAACAAGGACATGCCGGACGACCTGGCAAACATCCTTGAACTGGCTGGCCAGGCCGATGTGCGCATCCTGATCCTCGACGCCGACGCACCCGCGCTGCTGGGCCTGCCACTGGCCGAGTCCTAGCAGCCGCGCTACGCGCCAGCCTTCCTCTTTGTCCCCCCATGCCAGCCCGTCGCCTCGCCAGGAGCCGGGCTGGTCCGTTTTCATAGGAGCAACCTCATGTTCCCCGATCTCATCTCACCCACACGCGACTTCGAGCACCAGCTTGGAGCCTGCGTCAACGCCATGGGCCAGGACGACGCCATCGGCCAGATCCTGGTATTCGAGCGCATGAGCGGCACGCTGTACATGCGCCATATCGCCAGCGCCGACCTGGTGGACACCGACATTGACGACTACGAAATGGTCGTGTTCGACGGTGGCAATACCAGCGGCGACACGTGGAAGCACGTCTTCTTCCCACGTCAGCGCGAGCATTACTTCGTGTACGAAGCCTGACCCATCGCGCCCCTTTCGAGGGGCTTTTTCTTGCCCGCAGTTCAAGAAAGCGGATGCGGCGCGGTGCGGTTTCCTGCGGGCGGGCCGCTCACTCCAAGGCCATCCTTGCCCCATGTTCGTCGGCGTCGCCGACACATGCCCAGGCAGCCGAGACCTTCGAGGCTGCAAGCGCGGGAGACCGTGCTGGTCGTTTCTTCCTACGGACGCATCGCGCCCATCCACCTACAAGGGACCTCTCCCTTGCGGGCGGGGAATCCCTTGTTCTTCCTCAAGGAGATTCCCATGGACCGTTCCCTCATCAAATCCATAATGCCTTCGCTTGTCGCAGGCCATGTGCCCCGCAACGTGCGGTCGTTCAAGTACCGCGTGTTCGATGATCAGCCGCAGTCCTCGACCCTGGGCTTCGCCATCGACCCCAAGCCCTTCGACGGCAAGGTGGTCGCGGCCAACGACGAGGCCATCGTCGTCAAGCTCAAGCCCAGCGAATTCGCTGTGCTCGATCCCCACCTGGTGACCACTGTTCCCAGCGAAGGCGCCAAGGTGCATGTCCAACCGTATGCCCGCCGCCGCTTCGACGGCCTGCGTGCGGACACCCCTGAAGTGATCACCGAAAAGACTTCGGATGGTGTTCCCTACACCATCACCAGGCACATCCTCGGTTCCGCGCCCGCCAAGCTGCCCATCCCCGAGCCGCAATGCATGGAACTGGGCCAGCTCATCCAGCAGTTGGAGGAGATGCCGGCGCCCGACGGGTTCCGGCGCATCACCCACATGCTGGTCGATGCGGGCGCCCGCGACTTCACCTGGGTTGATCCCAAGCCGTCCAAGATCATCGAGACACCGCCGGCGATCAGCTTCACGGTCTCGACCGCGAAGTTCGACGGCCAGGTGACGATCCTCTACGACCGCGGCGGCGACACCTACGTGGTGGAACTGCATCGCGACGGTGAACTGGTCGATCGGCACGACGAGGTGTATTTCGACATGCTCGGTGAAGTGCTGGAGCGGCTCATCGACGACGGGCGCTGGCGCCTGATCGACGTGAGCGTGATCGACGCCAAGGCTCCCCGTCGGCGCCAGGCAGTGCCGGCGTGACGTCCGAGCCGGGCGACTGCTGGGTGGTGTATTCGCCCAACGAGTCCGCCATCAGCGACAGCGCTGGCTTCTGGTCCAACGAGTTCGGCTGGGTCCGGTTCGACCAGGCGACGCGCTTCTCGACGGAAGAGACCGGGAGCTTGCCGCTTCCGACCTCGACCGGCCGTGATGCACGCATCGTTCCCTGGCAGGAAGCCACGCGGCACTACGGCTGAGTCCTCAACCTCCCGCCGACTTGCCCCCACAGGCCTTCCATCCGTTCGGGTGGAGGGCCTTTTTCTTCAGGAGATTTCAACCATGTCACTTCGATTCAAAGGCTCCGACCTGCGTCCCGTGCTGGCCGAGGCCATCGCCAACCAACGTCGCATCGTCCTCGCCAAGGACCAGGGCGTGTACTTCCTCGCCGAGCGCGCCGAGCGCCGCCCGGACGGCCGCGTGAAGCTGCTGGCGTATGCCGTCGGCTGCAACCCGGATACCGACCCGTTCGAGGGTTGGTGGGAACTGGCGCGCATCGAACTGGGCGGCGACGACTTCGGCGAGTTCTTCGACCCGAAGGAAGGCGTCTTCGCACGCATCCTGCACGGCACGGACGATCTGATGCTGTCCGCCACAACGACTCACCTGTCGCTGGAGGCGGTGCCATCGGTGTAGCGCGACTACCAGCGTCCCCTCACGGCCCCCTTCATGGGGGCTTTCCTTTCTCCGCACCGCGGCCATCGACGCGCGTGCGCGTTCGTCTCCGGCCGCCATGGCCCGCCGCGTCGGCTCGCCCGCCGACCTACCCACGGAGACGACCGCATGCACAACCCGTTCAAGATCACCCAACCGACCTGTATCAGCTTTTCGGGCGGGCGTACCAGCGCCTACCTGCTCTGGCGCGTGTTGCAGGCCAATGACGGCCTGCCGACCGACACCGTGGTCTGCTTCGCCAACACCGGCAAGGAAGTGGAAGCGACCCTGCGCTTCGTGCGCGACTGTGCCACGCACTGGCAGGTGCCGATCCACTGGCTGGAGTACCTGCCCACGGAGCCGGGCTTCACGGTGGTGGATTTCGACCGGGCCAGCCGCCAGGGCGAGCCGTTCGAGGCGCTGATCCGCAAGCGCCAGTACCTGCCCAATCCCGTCGCACGGGGCTGCACGACCAGCCTGAAGATCCGCCCGATGCACCGCTACCTGCGGCATCTAGGCTGGACGGACTGGGACCAGATGATCGGCATCCGTGCCGATGAGCAGCGGCGTGTTGCCAAGATTCGCGCGCGCGGCCACTCCACCGAATCGACTCACGAGACCATGTGCATGCCGCTGGCGGAGGCTGGCATCACGGTGCGCGATGTGGGCGCGTTCTGGCAGGCGCAACCGTTCAACCTCGATCTGCTCACCGTGAATGGGCGCACACTCGAAGGCAACTGCGACCTGTGTTTCCTGAAACCACGCGGGCAGCGCTTGGCCCTCATCAAGGCCCGACCAGAGGCCGCCGTGTGGTGGATTCGCATGGAGTCGCTGAACCTGGCGAGCAAGCCCAGCGGCGCCCGGTTCCGCGCCGACGGCCCCAGCTACGCCGACCTGGCGCGCTTCGCCGCCGACCAGGGCGACCTGTTCGACGCCGCCGAGGAACCGATCGCCTGCTTCTGCGGCGACTGATGCGCATGGGCAGTTTGCCGACCCCGCCATCGCTGCAACTGCTGCCGGTGTCCTTGCGCTGTGCCAATGCCTTTGTGGAGGAGCACCACCGACACCACCGGCCGGTTCAGGGGGCGAAGTTCGCCCTGGCGGTCGCGTTGTCCGGCAGCGACCGCATCTGCGGCGTGGCTATCGTCGGTCGTCCGGTCGCCCGCCATCTGGACGACGGCTGGACCCTCGAAGTCACCAGGCTCTGCACCATCGGCGCACCGAACGCCTGCAGCAAGCTCTACGGGGCCGCATGGAAGGCGGCCAAAGCCCTGGGCTACACGCGGCTGATCACCTACACGCTGCCAATGGAAGGTGGTGCCAGCCTGCGCGCCGCCGGCTGGCGGCTGGTCGGCACGCGCGGCGGCGGCGCCTGGAGCCGCCCCAGCCGTCCCCGCGCCGACACGCCCGACCACCTGCGCGGCCCCAAGTGTCTGTGGCAGGCGCCGGACGGCGTGGACAAAGGGAAACGCCCGGATGCCGATTGATTGCTGTCGTGCGCGCGAGGCCTGGCCATGCTGACCCCATGCCTGCTGACGTTGTCAGCGACATGCCAGGCAACCATCGGTCTTCGAGGTTGCGGCGCAGCTCCCGCTGCGTGACCGAGCCAGCTCGCACCGCATCCGTTCGCGAGCGGCCACCAGTCTCTGGTGGCGGATGCTTTCGCCTTATCAACCCATCGCGGGGTTACGCACCTTTCCCCGCATGCGTGGGCCGGTGTGTCTCCGCTTCTTCCCTATGGAGATTCACCATGAACACCACGTCCAACGAGAAATCGTATTTCGACCTCCACACTTCGGGCATCGGCTATATCCAGCGTGCCCGTGAAGTGCCCGTCCGGGGCGGCCGCCGCGCGCAGCCCTTCCTGGCATGCACCATCGCCGCGCTGGTCGGCCCCGCCAGGGACCCCAGCTATCGCTACTTCGATGTCAAGGTCTCGGGTGCCGAGGCCAAGAAGCTGGTCGAGCGCTACATCGGCGTTGACGATCCCAAGCAGCGCCCGCTGGTGCGCTTCCGCCTCGGCGACCTCTGGGGCGATGCATACATCCGCGACAAGGGCGAGCAGAAAGGCCAAGCTGCCGCGTCCCTCAAGGCGCGACTGCTCAAGGCCGAGCCGCTTGACCGGGCCGAACTGGCTTCGATCACGCAGCACGAGCTGATCACCCGCGGCATCGGCTACCTCAGCCGTCCGAAGGACGTCGCCCCCAAGGATGGTGACCCGTTCCTGTCCTGCACCGTCGCCGCGCTGGCCGGACCTGTCGATGAACCGGACTATCGGTACTTCGACACCATCGTCACCACCCCCGAAGCCGAGCACCTGGTTCGCCGGTGCGTGCAGGCCATCGAGGGGGATCGCAAGGTGCTGATCGCCTTCCGTCTGAACGACATGAAGATCGATCCGTACATCCGCACCAAGGGCGAGCGCGCCGGGGAACCGGGAGCGAGCCTGGAATCGACGCTGGTCCACATCGGTCTGATCAAGATCGACGGCACCCAGGTCTATCCGACGAGCCAGGCGCAAGCCGAGGACGCCACCGACACCGCTGCCAATCAGCCTGCCGAGCCCGCTGAGCGCGAGCCCGAAGGTGAAGTGCAGGAACCGGAGCTGGCATTGGCTGCTTCGTTCTGATCCGGCATGGCCCCTCACGGGGCCTTGTCGTTTTTCCTATTCGTCAACAGGAGAACCATCATGGCAGTCACATCGGCGCCCGAGAAATCGGTATCGCCCATCGTCGTCCCCGGCCAGCTCACGCTGCGCACCATCCGCGGCAAGAACGGCCCGTTCACGGTCGGCCGCCTCGCCACGCACCTCGGTGTGTTCGAGGTCAAAGACCCGGAACTGGAGCAGTACCCCGAAGGCAAGTACGACGGGGAATTCATCATCAGGTACATCTTCCCGAAGTCCTACCCGGTCGGCGGCGGCATGCGGTTCGAGATCCGCGCCAGCCTCGACGGGATGACGCTCAACGGCATCGACAAACTGAGCCGCGACGAAGCACGCAGCTTCGCCACGCAGGACGTTGATCCGCTCGATGAAGAGCTGGGGACGCAGCCTGCGGCAGCGCCGGCCAAGCCCGCCAAGACGTCCAGGCCCGCCAAGCCCGCGCCCGTGCAGGCGTCCGCGGACCCGCTGGTCGATACCACGCCCTTCGGCGTGGATGCACCGCCACCCGCTGCGGCCGCTGCCTCTGGCGGCACCGAAGACGGGGACGCCGTGCTGTTCAGTCTGCTGTGGCCGCTGGGCGAAACCGTGCGACTGGATTCGACCATCGACCGCCGCACCCTGCGCGCGCAGGTTGCCCGCCTGCGCGAACTGGGCTACGAGATGAACCCCAAGACGCAGGAGTGGAGCCGCCAGGCCGAACTGCAACCTGCGTGATCGCAGACGCCGCATCCGCGGTGTTCTTCATCCACCCGCCGGGGTTCCTTCCCCATGCGGGGGAGGCTCCGGCTTTCTTCCGGAGGTCTCCATCATGTCCACCATCGCTTGCGATACACCCCGTTCCGCGCTGGACGAAACCGCGTGGCGGGCCGTTTGCATGACGGCCGCCGAGCATGCACAGCGTGGTTGCGGCCTGTCCTGGGATCACTGGGTCACGCTTTTCAGTTCGGAGATCGACGCGCAAGCCAGTCGGTTGCCGGAAAGCCAGCGCGCTCATGCGCTGGAAATCGCCACCCAGGAATGGGATTACGCAACACCTGCCGAACGGCAGGAAACCCAGGACTGGAATGCCGCAAACGGCTATTGCTCGCATGGCATCGAACTGGGCTGCTGCCCGGCCGGATGCGGTTCATAGGCCGCACTGGGATTGATCGCCGCACACGCGGCATTCCACCACCCGCTGGGGGTTCTTCCCCGCGGGGGAGGCCTCCGGCTCTACTTTTTCAGGAGGCCTCTCATGGGCTGGTATTTCTCTCACCAATCGCGGTCCGAGCTGATCGCGGAACTGATCGCACCGCAAGAGACCGAGCGCGCAAGCGCGAAAGTCATCGCCCACACACTGCGCGGCAACGTGCTGTGGTCCGTGGTCGAAATGACCGCCAAAGTCGAAGGCGTGCATCGTGATCTCGCACCGGGCCAGTCCCTGCGCTACATCCGCGGCGATCTGCTGGAACGCAGCGGCGGCGAATGGGGCTACAAGCCGCTGGAAGAGTCCATGCATCCGTACCACTACTCGTGCCCGCTGTCCTATCTGGACCTAGCACCGGAGCAGTCCGCCGACTGGCGTGCAGGCGTTCGCGCCTACCACGCACGGCGTCGCACCCCCACGGCTTCCGCGGCGCCCGCCGCGACGCTGATGGTCTGAGCCAGGAGGAACCGACATGGACTTGATCCTGGCTTCGCTCACGCCCTCGCTGCTGGCACTCGTTGAAGGCAGTTTGTCCAACGACGAAGTGTCCTCCGACGAGGAGATGCTGGCGTACTTCATCGACAACGGCCTCACCGAGGACCAGGCACGGCAGGCACTGACCTACCGCGACCAGTACCTCAACAACATCTACCTGGACGGCTTCACGCCGATTACCGCGGTGGATCAGGCACTTCACTTCAACCCGCACACCCGGCAGTTCGAGCCGGACTGAGCGTTTTTCTTTCACCCCCTGGGGCAGTACTTGCCCCAGCGGGCGGTGCTGTTCCCGTTCATCCGAGGACACCACCATGCCCACAAACACTTCTTCCACCACGCTGTACCGCATCGACGAATGCCTGGACGTGATGGCCGACGCTTGCGTCGGCGATGACCAGGGCAACCTGATCTTCCTGTCGATCTGGGCGCGGGACACCGCCGTCCAGCAGTTCCTCGCTCGCCTGACCCTCGGGCGCGACGAGCAGGGACTGGACCAGTTCCACGTCATCACCGACCAGGGCGGCAGCGTCCCGGTCTTCATCGGCAACGTCGATCGCCTGGAAAAGCGCATGACGCGCGCCTACCGGAGAACGCTGTTCGGTTCGCTGTCCAACGTGTGGCTGTTCGACCGCCGCTGCGTCAGGCCCGACAAGGCCAACGCCAGCGCACTGGCATTGCTGCCACGCGACAGTATCCACCGGCTTGACCGCCTGTGGACGCTGGTGCGGGACACCTGCCCGTTGCCGCTGCTCGACCACTGGCGCGAGACCGTGCTGGAACTGTTGCAAACCCGCGAGATGCTGGCTCGCCTTCCGTTCGCCCTCGGGCCGCTGGAAGGTCATCGGCTCGCCATCGACGTGCCGGCGCTGACCCTGGCGCTGGGCTCCCTGATCCGCAGTGACGTACTCACCGCCTATCCCTATCCGGCCAAGATTTGGACGCCGGAAGCGGTAGCGGCTTGACCCACCCGCGAGGACGCCGGAAGCGGTAGCGGCTTGACCCACCCGCGAGAGCACGCCAAGGCGTGCTTTCGCCCTTCATCCCCGCCAACCAGGAGACTTCCATGGCCCTCATGTTCCCGCGGCTCGCCCGCAATTTCGCCAAGAACGGTTACTACCCGACCGACGAACCCACGCTCGAAAGAGCCCTCAACGCACTGATGCCCAGCGACGGGCCGATGTGCATCCTTGATCCCTGCGCCGGCGAAGGCGTGGCGATCGCCGAGGCCGCCCACGCTCTCGGGCGCGAGCATGCCAAGGCGTTTGCCGTCGAGTTCGACGCGGAGCGGGCACGCCATGCCCGCGGCTTGGTCGATCACTGCCTGCACGCGGACCTGATGGACACGATGATCTCCAAGCAGTCCTTCGGACTGCTCTGGCTCAACCCACCGTATGGCGACCTGTCCAAGGACGTCAACGGCAACATCGGCTATCAGGGCCGGGGCCGTGCCCGCCTCGAAAAGCTGTTCTATCAGCGCAGTTTGTCGTTGCTGCAATACGGCGGCGTGCTGGTCTTCATCGTCCCCAGCTACGTGCTCGACGCGGAGCTGGTCGGCTGGCTGACGCGCCACTACACGGACCTGCGGATCTACCGAGCGGTGGAAACGCAGTTCAAGCAGGTGGTGATTTTCGGCCGCAGGGTGCGTCAGCGTGAGCTGGCACCCGATGGTCTCAAGGCCGTGCGCAATCTGCTGCTGCAGGTCGGGCTTGGCGAAGTCGAAGCCGAGGAGCTGCCGAGCGAATGGCCGTTCCTGCCGTACATCGTCCCCGCCAGTCCGGCCGAGCCGGAGCATTTCTTCCGCGTGACGATGGAGCCTGAGCAGTTCGCCGATGAGGTTGGCAGGCTGCAAGGCCTCTGGCCATCGCTGGACACGCACCTGGGGGCCGCGCAGCAGTCGCTGCGTCCACCGGCGCGTGCCTTGTCCCACTGGCATCTCGCCCTGGCTCTGGCCGCGGGCGCGATCTCGGGGGTTGTGCGCTCCAAGACCGGGCGCGCGCTCGTCGTCAAGGGGGACACCCACAAGGAGAAAACCCTCCAGCAGGAGTTCACCGAACGCGACGACGGCTCCATCGCCGAGACCCGCATCCTCACCGACAAGTTCGTTCCTGTCATCCGCGCGTGGGACATGACGCCTGGCTCCGCTACGCGGGGCGAGGTGTTGACCATCCGCTGATCGCTTTTCACCACCGACGGTTCGCCGTCTCTCCGTCTCTCCGTCTCTTCTCCCACCACGGGGCATGCCATCGCCCTGTTGGGGGGTGCATGCCCCATTTTCTTTGGAGCATCACCATGTCCCTCGATCTCGAAAACACCACCGCCGAAGCCACGTCCGTACAGGGCGAACTGCTCGACGCGGAATCTTCCCCTCTGACCCTGAGCCTTCAGGATTTCGTCGGCGAGTTCGGCGACGAACTGCTCGACGCCCTTAACAGCGCCAACCCGCCGGTCTATTCCGGCCAGCCGCAGGCGCACCGGCAACTTGTCGTCGCCAGCCTCAAGCGCAAGCTGTTTCAGGCCCAGGCCGAAGTCGTCCATGCCGCCGCCGAACTGCTGATCGACCGTGGCGAACGCGCCGCGATCGTGAACGGTGAAATGGGTTGCGGCAAGACGACCGTCGGCATTGCCACGGCCGCCGTGCTCAACGCCGAAGGCTACCGCCGCACCCTGGTTCTCTCGCCACCGCATCTTGTTTACAAGTGGCGGCGCGAGATCCAGGAGACGGTGGCCAACGCCAAGGTCTGGGTGCTCAATGGCCCGGATACGCTCGTCAAGCTCATCAAGCTGCGGGAGCAGTTAGGTGTGCAGCCCACGGGCCAGGAGTTCTTTGTCCTGGGCCGCGTCAGGATGCGGATGGGGTTCCATTGGAAGCCTGTCTTCACCCAGCGGCGCACCCGCCACGGCGACGTGGCAGCGTGCCCTGACTGCGGCACGGTCATCACCGACCTCGACGGCGAGCCGGTCAACCCGGTCGCGCTCGAAGCCGAGGAGTACCGCAGGAAGTGCGGTCATTGCGCCGCGCCCCTGTGGACGCTGATTCGTCCACGCAGCATGGCCGGCAGCGACCAGTCCTCGGCCGTACTCAAAGCCTTGAAGCGCATCCCGACCATCGGGGAAGTCACTGCGCAGAAGCTGATGCAGAAGTTCGGCGACGGGTTCCTGGCATCGATGCTGGGCGACAACATCCACGAGTTCATCAACCTCATGGACGCCAACGGCGAGCTGGTGTTTTCCGACCGTCAGGCCACGCGCATGGAGCGTGCGATGGCCAACATGGAGTTCGGCTTCGGCGAGGGCGGTTACCAACCGTCCGAGTTCATCAAGCGCTACCTGCCGCAAGGCACGTTCGACCTGCTCATCGCCGACGAGGCCCACGAGTACAAGAACGGTGGCAGCGCCCAGGGCCAGGCCATGGGCGTGCTGGCGGCGAAGGCTCGCAAGACCTTGCTGCTGACCGGCACATTGATGGGCGGCTACGGCGACGACCTGTTCTACCTGCTGTTCCGAGCCTTGCCCAGGCGGATGATCGAAGACGGCTACCGCCCGACCACGAGCGGAAGCATGACCTCGGCCGCGATGGCGTTCATGCGTGATCACGGTGTCTTGAAGGACATCTATTCCGAGAGCACCGGCACGGCGCACAAGACGGCCAAGGGCACCAAGGTATCGGTGCGCACGGTCAAGGCCCCGGGTTTCGGCCCCAAGGGCGTGCTGCGCTGCATCCTGCCGTTCACGATCTTCCTCAAGCTCCGAGACATCGGTGGCAACGTCCTGCCGCCGTATGACGAGGAGTTCCGCGAAGTCGCGATGGACACGGCGCAAGCCGCGGCCTACCGCGATCTGGCGGGTCGGCTGACCGCGGAGCTGAAACAGGCTCTGGCGCGACGCGACACGACCTTGCTGGGTGTAGTCCTCAACGTGCTGCTCGCCTGGCCGGATTGCTGCTTTCGATCGGAAACCGTGGTCCATCCGCGCACGCGCAACACCCTGGCGTTTGTCCCGGCTCAGTTCAACGAGTTCGAGATCAGCCCCAAGGAGCGTGAGCTGATCGACATCTGCAAAGAGGAGAAGGCACAGGGCCGCAAGGTCCTGGCCTACACGGTCTATACCGGCACGCGCGACACCACGTCGCGCCTGAAGGTGCTGCTGGAGCAGGAAGGTTTTCGGGTGGCAGTGCTGCGCGCAAGCGTGGATGCCAGCCGTCGCGAGGACTGGATCGCCGAGCAACTGGACCGTGGCATCGACGTGTTCATCACCAATCCCGAATTGGTCAAGACGGGGTTGGACCTGTTGGACTTCCCGACGATCGTGTTCATGCAGTCGGGCTACAACGTGTATTCGCTCCAGCAGGCGGCACGCCGCTCCTGGCGCATCGGGCAGAAACAGCCCGTGCGCGTGATCTACCTCGGCTACGCCGGTTCGTCGCAGATAACCTGCCTGGAACTGATGGCCAAGAAGATCATGGTCTCGCAGTCCACCTCGGGCGACGTGCCAGAGTCCGGGCTCGATGTCCTGAACCAGGACGGTGATTCCGTCGAGGTCGCCCTCGCAAGGCAACTTGTGATGGCGTGATCCTTTCCACTTACGGCCCTTCGGGGCCGTTTTTTTTCCCCTCCCGGTAAATCGGGCGCTGCGTGGTTCGCATTGTTTGCTGCCGCTCGTGGCCCGAGCGGCGATGGTGAGGGCTCGATGTTTTAGGACGCCGAGCTATGCGCCCCTCTCCACCCTGGTTTCACCATCCCGAACGCCGCCTGCTGGCGGGATTTCTCGGCCTACTGTGGTCGGTGCTGGCCGGTGGCTGCGCGACGACGACTGCGCCGGTCGCGCTCGACACCATCGAGGAAGTCTCGGCCGCGCCCGAACCCGAAGCGCCCGAGTACATCCCGGTCGTGCGCTACGCTCGCTACACACTGGTCGAACTGGCACCCATGGCAGCGCAGCGCGACCTGCTGTTGCAGACCATCGACGTGTCCATGCCCGAGGATGCCCGCGCCACGGTCGGGGATGGGCTGCGGCACGTACTCAAACGCAGCGGCTACGGCCTGTGCCAGACCGCGCATGCCGTGATCGAACTGTACGCACTGCCGCTGCCGGCGGCGCACCTGCATCTCGGTCCCATGACCTTGCGCGATGCACTGCTCACCCTGGCTGGGCCGGCCTGGGAACTGCACGCGGATGACCGCGCACGACAGATTTGCTTCGACCGGCCCGGCGACCGCGTGGCCGTCGAACCCACGCCCGAGCCGAGCGCCGCCGATGCAGTGCAAACCTTCCCGCTGATGCCTTCCATTCCAGGAGGCCAGCCATGAATGCTCCGCAACCTTCGCGGCGCCCGACCGCCGCCGTGGTGGCGCAAAGCCTGCTCTGGCTCTGGCTGATCGGCCTCAGCGTCATCGTGGCGCTCGGCTACCTGGCGATGCGCGACCAAACCGCCCAGGACCGGCTGGATTCACGCCTGCAACGCCTGGAAGCGCAGGCGACTGGCCTGGCCGAGACGATCGAGGCTATCCAGCAGCGTCCTGCCGTCGCAACGGCCGCTGACCTCAAAGATACCCGCCAAATCCTGGAAGCACGCGCCGCCCAGGTGGAGAAGTCGCTGAACGGCTATGCCGCCGCCGACGATCTTCAGGCACTGCGCGCGGAGATCGAGCAGATCAAGACACGCCAGACCGCCGCGCGTGCCGCAGCGCCCGTCCAAGCACGCGCACCAAGCAAGCCCGCCGCCTCCAAGGCCGAACCGCCGCCACTGCCGTTCCGCGTCGTCGGCGCCGAACTGCGCGCCGGCCAGCGCAGCGTGTCCGTCGCGCCGACAGCCGGGGACCTCACATCCGACCAGCTTCAGGTGCTGCTGCCCGGTGATGCGGTCGGCCCATGGCGTTTGCAGGCGGTCGAGGGCAACACCGCGGTGTTCCAGGCCGGCGACCAGACGCGCCGCGTGGCGATCCCCTGACCGGAGCACACCCCATGAAGCCGTCGATCCTCCTTTCTGCGTTCGTGCTGGCGTCGGTGCAGTGGCCTGCCTGGGCGCAGCAGCCCCCCACAGCCCCCGCGCGCACTGCACAGAGCCAGGAGCGCCCGCTGGCCGCCCGCGTGCTGGACGACCGGGTGGCAAGCGAATGGGGCCTGCAACCGCAGGAATGGGCACGCTACCGCGAGTTGATGGACGGGCCGCTGGGCATCTACTCGCCCAATCTGGACCCGCTGTCTGCCCTGGGCATCGAGGCGCGCACCGACGAAGAAAGGCGGCGCTACGCGGAGCTGCAGGTGCAGGTCGAGGCGCGCCGCGTCGAGAAGCTGCTCGCCTACCAGCGCGCCTACGACGTGGCCTGGCAGCGCCTGAACCCCGGCATGCAACGCGTGAACCTGCCCGACGACAAGCCGGGCGCCGGCACACCCACCAATCCTTTGCGCGGCAGCGGCCGCATGGCGGTGTTCGTCAAGGACGGCTGCGCGTCCTGCGGGCAGCTCGTGCAGCGCCTGCAATCCTCGGGCGCCGAGTTCGACCTGTACATGGTCGGCAGCCGCCAGGATGACGCACGCATCCGCGACTGGGCCAAGCGCGCACAGATCGACCCGGCGCGCGTGCGCAGCGGCAGCATCACGCTCAACCACGATGGCGGCCACTGGCTATCGCTGGGCCTGCCCGGTGATCTGCCCGCGGTCGTGCGCAAGGTGAACGGCCAATGGCAGCGCCAGCCGTAGCCGCCTCCGTATCGCAGTTCTTGCGCGCACTGGTGCTCGCCCCTGGCCTGTGCGCCTTCGCTGCCCATGCCCAAGAGGTTCCGCCACCGGCCTACCAGCTTGCCGCCCAGCGCGCAGGCATCCCCTCGACGGTGCTCTACGCCGTGGCCTTGCAGGAGAGTGGCATCCGGCGAGGCGGGGGTAAGGGGCGCATCATCCCGTGGCCGTGGTCGCTCAACATCGCCGGCCAGTCGCGCCGCTTCGCCACGCGCGCCGATGCCTGCTCGGGCCTGCAGCAGGCGATGCGCTCCACGCCGCACACGCGCATCGACACGGGCCTGGGCCAGATCAATCTCGGCTACCACAAGCACCGCTTCACCAGCGCGTGCGACCTGCTGGACCCGTACCGCAACCTCGCCATCGCCGCCGAGATCCTGAAGGAACAGCACACCCCCGGCGAGGACTGGCTGCTGGCGATCGGCCGCTACCACCGTCCCGCAGGCGGCGAGCCCGCCGCCCGCTATCGGCGCAGCGTGTCCCGCCACCTTGCCCGCGTGCAGGGCACGCGCCCAACCGCCGCGGTCCTCGCCGCGCGCCAGGAGACCTCCCGATGACGAAACCCCATCCGGCCCATCTCGCCTTAAAGGGCCTGCTCGTGCTGCTGGCAGGCCTGCCGCTGGCCGCGCGTGCCGGCGAGCCGCTGATCGTCGTCGAAGATCGCGGCGGCACGTCGGCGCTGCCGTACTACGAGGCCCTGAACCTCCAGCCGCGCGCCAACGCGCCGGCCCGGCCACCCATCCCGAAGCCCCAGGTTCCTGCCACACCAGCGGACGAAGCCGCGATGCTGCCGGTGCGCAGCGCCAAGCTCACGCCCGGCACCGTCGCACGCCGCGTGATCGAAGCGCCCGGCCTGCGGCCGTTCGTGGTCATCGGCGACGACGAGGCTTCCCGGGCCTGGTTGCAGCGCCGCGCCGCCGCTTTGCGTGACCGCGGCGCGGTCGGCCTGGTGGTCAACGTCGAGACCGTGCAGGGCCTGGCGCGGCTGCGCGCCCTGGTGCCGGGCGTGCCGCTCGCCCCCGTGGCCGGCGACGACCTGGCCGATCGCCTGGGCTTGCGGCACTACCCGGCGCTGATCACGGCCACCGGCATCGAGCAATGAAGCCATGTCGGGGAAACAGCCGGTCGAGGTGTTGCTACGCCCAGCGGTGGAGCTATACACCGTCGCGGCGTGTGCAGGCGCCGCGTTCCTGTGCCTGGTGGCCCCATGGTCGCTTGCGCTGAGCCCGTCGATGGGCGTCGGCAGCGCGCTGGCGTTCGGTGCCTACGGCGCGATCCGCTATCGCGATGCCCGCGTCATCCTGCGCTACCGGCGCAACATCCGCCGCCTGCCGCGGTACGTGATGACGAGCAAGGATGTGCCGGTCAGTCAACAGCGGCTGTTCGTGGGGCGCGGGTTTCTCTGGGAGCAGAAGCACACCCACAGGCTCACGCAGACCTATAGGCCCGAGTTTCGCCGCTACGTCGAGCCGACACCAGCCTACCGGCTGGCGCGGCGCCTGGAAGAGCAACTGGAGTTCGCACCGTTCCCGCTCTCGCGCCTGGCGAAACTCACGGGCTGGGACGTGCCTTTCAACCCGGTGCGGCCGCTGCCGCCGGTGGGCGGGCTGCCGCGGCTGCATGGCATCGAACCCGACGAGGTGGACGTCAGCCTGCCGCTGGGCGAGCGCGTCGGGCACTCGCTGGTGCTGGGCACCACGCGCGTGGGCAAGACGCGGCTGGCCGAGTTGTTCGTCACGCAGGACATCCGCCGCAGGAACGCCGCGGGCGAGCACGAGGTCGTCATCGTCATCGACCCCAAAGGGGACGCCGACCTGCTCAAGCGGATGTACGTCGAGGCCCTGCGCGCGGGCCGTGAGGGCGAGTTTTATGTCTTCCACCTGGGCTGGCCGGACATTTCCGCGCGCTACAACGCCGTGGGCCGCTTTGGACGCATCAGCGAAGTGGCGACCCGCGTTGCAGGACAGCTCTCAGGTGAAGGCAACTCAGCCGCCTTCCGGGAGTTCGCGTGGCGGTTCGTGAACATCATCGCGCGCGCCCTGGTGGAACTGGGTCAGCGCCCGGACTACATGCTGATCCAGCGGCACGTCATCAACATCGACGCGTTATTCATCGAGTACGCCCAGCACTACTTCGCCAAGACCGAGCCCAAGGCCTGGGAGGTGATCGTCCAGATCGAGGCCAAGCTCAACGAGAAAAACATTCCCAGGAACATGATCGGCCGCGAGAAGCGCGTGGTCGCGCTGGAGCAGTACCTCTCCCAGGCGCGCAACTACGACCCGGTGCTCGACGGCCTGCGCTCGGCGGTGCGCTATGACAAGACCTATTTCGACAAGATCGTCGCATCGCTGCTGCCGCTGCTGGAGAAGCTCACCAGCGGCAAGATCGCTCAGTTGTTGGCCCCGAACTATTCGGATCTCAACGATCCCAGGCCGATCTTCGATTGGATGCAGGTCATCCGGAAGCGCGCCGTGGTCTATGTGGGCCTGGATGCGCTGTCCGATGCCGAGGTCGCCGCGGCGGTCGGCAATTCGATGTTCAGCGATCTCGTTTCGGTCGCGGGGCACATCTACAAGCACGGAATCGACGATGGCCTGCCGGGCGCATCGGCTGGCGCGCGCGTGCCGATCAACGTCCATGCGGATGAATTCAACGAACTCATGGGCGACGAGTTCATTCCGCTGATCAACAAAGGCGGTGGCGCCGGGCTGCAAGTCACCGCGTACACGCAGACCCTCTCGGACATCGAGGCCCGCATCGGCAACCGCGCGAAGGCCGGTCAGGTGATCGGCAACTTCAACAACCTGTTCATGCTGCGCGTGCGCGAGACGGCCACCGCCGAACTGCTGACCCGGCAATTGCCGAAGGTCGAGGTCTATACCACCACCATCGTCAGCGGCGCGACCGACAGCTCGGACATTCGCGGGGCGACGGATTTCACCAGCAACACGCAGGACCGCATCAGCATGTCGAGCGTGCCGATGATCGAGCCGTCGCATGTCGTCGGCCTGCCCAAAGGCCAATGCTTCGCGCTGCTGCAGGGCGGTCAGCTCTGGAAGGTCAGGATGCCGCTGCCGGCCCCCGACCCAGATGAGGTCATGCCGCAGGATCTGCAACAACTCGCGGGCTACATGCGCCAAAGCTACAGCGAGGCCACGCAGTGGTGGGAGTTCACCAGCTCCCCGGCCTTGCAGGACACGGCCTTGCCCGCTGACCTGCTCGATGAGGTGGCCACCGCCGACGCTCCTGCCTCCGGCGCGGGCGACATGGCCAGAGACGAGGCCGCACCATGAGCGATGCCGCCGGCACCACACGAAGGGAGCAAGGCCGTCGCCAGGGTCTGGTCATCGGCACGATCACGCTGCCTTTTCGGCTGCTTGGGGTACTGATCGGCTCGCTGCTGTTCTCCATCGTCATGGAGTGCGTGGGCATGCACCTGTTCTGGGAGGATCAAAGCTGGCGGCACTCCCAGCAGATGCTGCAGTACGAACTGGGGCACCTGTCCAACCACTTTACGCGCAGCGTGGTCGTGCAGGAACCAGGGCGCACGGCGCACGAGTTGGTGGATACCGGCTACGAATGGGTCTTCGTGCGTTCGGGGCTGCTGGAGCGCATGAGCCAGACCGCCGAGCGCGCCCGTGCGCCGAGCCACGGGCAGACGCGAAACTTCCGCTACTTCATCAGCCAGGTCTACGTCTGGACCGAGAGCTACCTGATCGCCGCGGCCTTCACGACGCTGACCTTCCTTGTGCGCCTGCTGGTTCTGGTGCTCGCATTGCCGCTGATCTTCACTGCGGCGTTCGTTGGCCTGATCGACGGCCTGGTGAGGCGTGACGTGCGCCGGTTCGGCGCGGGCCGCGAGTCCGGCTTCATCTATCACCGCGCGAAAGCGAGCCTGATGCCGTTGGCCGTGCTGCCGTGGGTCACGTACCTGGCGCTACCGATCTCGGTGCATCCGCTGCTGATCCTACTGCCCAGCGCAGCGTTGCTGGGACTGGCCGTGAGCATGACCGCGGGCAGCTTCAAGAAGTATCTTTGAACAGAAGTGCATTGATCATCACTCTATCAATGTCACTCCTTCCAGACGACCCTTCTCTATGACCTCCAGCAGGACCGCACACTGCTTCTCGGTTGGAATTTTGAGAGGAATCTGCATGGCGATCTTGAGCACGCCCATTTCCTTCGGTGTGAGAACTCCTTTTTCCAGAAGTGTCTTGTTCAGGCGAGTCCAATCGGCAGACGGAATCGCCAATACTTTCTTCTGAGCTTCGATCCCGTCGTCGATCTTCTGTGTCTTCCTTGCGCTTCGCTCGGTCTGCACTTGTTCATCGAGCGATACCAGTTGATCGAAGAATCCGGAATCCAGACTCGCAGCGATGACGTCCGATTTGGCCTGAATGCGTGTCCAGCATCCCTCCCGCTTGCACCATTCTGATATGTTCGAAATGCCAAGGGGAGGATCGATTATGTCCTCATTCACCAGGGATGCGGCAGAAGCAATCGCGGCCTCCAGAATTGGATCCACCTTCTGCGCCTTCCATATGGCCATGAAGTCGATCGCCTCGTTCCTGCGCCGTGCGATCTCACCAAGCACGGCAAGTGCATAAGCCACAATGTTGGCTCGATATCCGCCGTTGTACCAGGGCTGCGCGGAAACGATGCGTTCCGTGGCTCGGAAAACCATTCCACGAGCGACAGCCCTCTTGAAGTAAAACTCGTTGAAGGTATCGGAAGATTTTTCCCACTCGCTTCCGATGCGCTTGGCGTACTGCGCGAAGTTCTTCTGCGAACCAAGGTTTACCCAGCGAGGATGCTCGTCCCAGACGTTCTCGAATTTTGCGAGATCGGTCTTTGTGAACATCTGGGGCTTGGGATGTTCGGCCTTGAAGCGACGCTGTTCTGCCGGCGTGAGCTTCGACTGCGCATCGGCATACTGACCACGTGCGCGCTCGTAGAACCAGCGCGTCTCGCGGGTTGCCCCCTTCTGTGCCGGCGCCCAGATGCGCCGGGAAAAGTCTTCCATTCGAACATGGAACGGATGATTCGAGAAGAAGTCAGCAGCATTCACCCTGTTCTGGGTATTGGCGTATTCCGATATCTTCGGCACGACCATCTCGCTTTGCTGGCTGTCGATGACGGAGAGCTTCATCTGGACGAATATCTGGGAAAGATCCGCCTTGTCCCGTTTCCGCGTGTGGAACAGCGATGCCGTGGTCTGCCCACCATTGACGATCTGAAGGTCGACAACCCTCGTGATCACCAGACCAGAATCCGTCGTTTCAGTTTCGATGCGCTGTGCAGTGGCGGTGATCCCATTGTTGTAGGCAAAGAACATCTCCGGTTCATTCAGGATGGTTGCCCGGATTCCCTTGTTCACACTGCCACGGGCCTGCAGGAACGTGCGGACGTTCTGCTCAAGCAGGCGTGCTCCGAATTTTCCGTACAGGGTCGCCAGAAAATCCGCAGGCATGACCATGAGGAAGGACTGATACGCATCAGATCCCAGATGAGCAGGAAGGCTGGCGATGCCCTTGCCGAACACCTGCACGAAGTCCAGATCGAGCGGCTCCTTGTGACTTCGAGAGCTGCGCTGACGATGAAGTCGCGAGATATCCCATACGTGATAGCTGGCAGGAATGCCTGCAACTTCTCCTTCTGGAAGGCTCTGCACTGTCCCACTGAGCGTGCGCTCGGAGAGAAGAATCAGGTTGAGTGAGCTGATGCCGCCCCTGCGGTCCGCAATCTGTTTGGCGAGACCATACTCGGGCGAAGTGACCTCAAGATCGACCGCAAGATCCCTGTCGATACTTGCTTCAAAGAACTTGGACAGACGTTTGAAAGTCGCTTCAAGCTCTGTCCTTGTCAGGGAAGCCAGTTCGGTACGGAAATCAAAATCAGCGACAAAAAGATCGAGGTTCCCTTCGTCATTGAACCAGTATCCATCTACCCGCATGCCGCCCTGTGGCAGACGATAGTGACACAGCTCGAACCCCTCGGTGAAGCCTGTTTCGACAAGTTCGTCAGCAACGGTTTCCATGAACTCATCAAGCTGAAACCGGCCATTAGCTTCGGCACCTGAGAGGAGTTCCTGCCGAAAGTCATGGAAGAATTCCTCAGCTGTCTGTTCCATCAATCTTCTCCAAAGACGATCGCCTCGTCACACTGATGTAAGGCAATCGCTTCCAGCCTGATGTCGTAGGCAACCTTGGCAATCCCAGTCGGAAGTTCAGATCGGATCAAACACGGAAAGTCGCCATGAACACGATATCCCTGAACGTCGCGCACAACAAAACAAGGGGAGTCATATTCGGCGAGCGGTGCATAACCCACATCTGCCAGCTTACTCATGAGCTGCTCAATCGCCTCAGCATCCGTCAACTCTCCTGAAATCAGTGCCACAACACCGTTCAACGACAATGCCTCCTCGGAATCAGGCCTGTCTATTAGGCGTAGCGTCAGTAGGAATAGCTCATCGGCAAGCGATTCAAGCTGGTCTTCGGACGAAATACGGACTGCGCTACGCTCTCGTCCTGAGAGCGACTTCACCTCGATGGCGCGATTGCCAAAAATGAAATCCTGATGGGATTCGTCCGGCCCGCACCATGCGTCGACCGCTGCCGTCTGGGTGAGCGTGTGCTGGTAGAGCTTGCGCAGGACGTGTAGTTCACCGAACAGTCCCCGAACTTCTGCAGGAGAAAGGAGCCGGGCGTTCCGGCCAGCCAGAAATGCTTTCCAACGTTTAAGATGGGCAAGCGCCACTGAAAGCGCCGTGGCGGAATCGGCGACATCCTTCAAGCTGCCGATCAGCGTTTCGCAAAGGCCAAGGAATAGGTCGCTGTCGATATGACGAGCGAGCGTGAGGACAAGCCGCTGCCCCCCGTCAGTATCGCCATTGCGCAGATCGACCCCGATCCCATGCAGGGCTACTGTATCCCGGCGAAAATGCGCAGCATGGTCTCCTTGCAACTCCACGATCAGCAGGCACTGTGCGCCCGTGTCACGACCCCAGTAAATGGAAACTCCGCTTGTCCCGGCGACACGCACGACGGTGAAATCTGCAGCCGGAGTCGGAATGTTGTCCCATGGCACAGACCTACTCATCGTCATAATCCTCGTCGGCATCAGGATCGTCGTCCATCGAGCCGTATTGCTCCATCCAAACCTTGTTCGCGACGACCTCGATCTCGACGCCATAAAGACCAGTGGGGTAGCTCAAACCCCATGCGGGTACGCGATGGCCTGCAAACTTATCGTTATCGGTCGGCTCCAAGACATGCAGCATCAGCAGCGGCTTGTCCCGTACCACGCGGTAGTGGATGTCTGACGGCTTCTTTGATTTACTCTTGGAATCTTCGGCAGCAAGGGCTTCCGCAGCAATCACTTGGTCCTTGCTGAGGCCCAGTTTTTCATCGCCGCGGCTGGCGACGCGATATCCGGACACACGCCATTTTTCTGCAGTCGCATCCTCCGCCCGACGCTCCTGAGCACCGAGACGAAACCTGTCAGGATCGCCCGCTCCTTTGGAGATCAGAAGCACATCGCCCTTCGGGTACCTGTCTGAAATCGCTTTAAGATACTCAACGGCCGATATCTTTTTCTGTCGTGCATCCTTGTGTGATTTGAAGCGCAGCAGGAACTCATCGATCTTCTCGACATCGACACCGGAAATGAACCATCCCTTGTCGGTTTCGCTGATGTCCCCGCCAAACCCTGCCCGCCAGTATTCCTCGATGAGCGCTTCATTGCCCGCGCTGATCTTCGGATCAAGCGGAAGGTCGTAACTTTCGACGAGGATGCCCGTGAAATTCTGATTGAGGACGACTTTCTCGCCGCTCCGCATCTTGTTGGTTGCTGTGACCAGCAGCGGACTGTCTGAATCGCACCGAGTTTTGAGGAGGCTCCAACCTTTGAGAAAATGGAGCCATGAGCAAGAACAACAAATTTTCGCCTGAAGTCCGTGAGCGTGCCGT
>NZ_BAAAEN010000045.1:0-23548 GCF_039523035.1 Pigmentiphaga daeguensis
ATCTTCTCCCGCTTCGACAAACTCGACGTCATGTTTACCGGGTTCATCAATTTCGCCCTGATTGCAGATGGGCTGCGTTGTGTTAACAGGCCCTAGCGCGCATGCTGCAAGCAGGGATTTCGGAAGCAGTGCTTTCATGATGTGACTCGAAGACGGATGGAGGACGAAGACACTAGAACTTGTGGCGCAGGCCCAGCGCGAGCGCCGACTGCGAATGGCTGCCGGAAACGGGTACCGTGAACAGGACGGCCTTGTTGTCGCCCGAGTTGCGTTGATGAAGCGCAAGGATGTAGACGTCGGTACGCTTGGAAAGGTAGTAGTTGACCGCTCCCATCACCATGTTGCGGTTCATCCCATCAGTTCTCTCGTGCGTATAGCCGACTGTCCCGACGAGGCCGCTGGCGAGCGGAAACGTACCGGCCACATGGTAGTTCCGTAATTTCTGCGAAGCGCCTTGCGCGACGAAGTTCGTCTGGGTGTACAAGCCCATGAGCTTGACGCCACCGAGGTCGTAGCTGACTCCCAGCCCGACGTTCAGGACATGATCGGTCGCGAACTGGATGGCTCCGCCACCGGGCGCCACCGTGGCGGCCTCCAGGAACCGGCTGATCCCGAGCGCGGAGTACGGAGCGATCACGCGGTTATTGACTCGCGTAAACGCCGCCCCCAACGAAAGGGCGCCCTCCTTGTACTTGGCTTCGCCGCTGAAGGCGCGACGCGTGGTGACATCGCCGGCGGCTTCGCCGAATGCCGTCATCAAGGCGGCTGACAGCGGTCCACGCTTGAAGCTGTACTTGACCGAGTTGTCGAGCCGTTCTCCCGCGACGCGATCCAGACCACCTGTAGCCCAGCCGAGGCCACCGACGCCATAAGGGGTGGCGTAAAACTCGGAAAGGCTGAACATGGCATCGTACTGGCGGCCCAGCGACAGCGTGTGGGTTCCATTACCCAGGCCGACATAGGACTGCCGGCCGAACAGGATACCTCCCTGTCCCGACATGCCGGTATCGATCCCGAAACCCGCCTCCAGCACAAAGTTTGCTTTCAGTCCGTTGCCCAGATCTTCGACTCCCCTGAAGCCGAGCCTATTGGGCATCTGGTCTCCCGCGGTCAGGGCCAATTGCGATTTACCCCCGACATCATCGATATAGCGAACCGAGGCGTCGACCACGCCGTACATCTCGACCTGTCCCCACGCGGCGGCCGGAGCCATCAGGGTGGGAACCAACGCGGCAACCGCCGCCTGCGCGTTCTTCTTCAGGTCCATGGCCTTCCCTTTTCAATATTTAGTATTCTGTATACTAAATATCAATTTAGAACAGAAATATAGGGGTAAGCCCGGTTTCGACTCGCACCACCAAAAACGATATACTGTATATCGAATACTTTTATGTCAAAACGAGACCGGAAGCGTGGCCACGGCCACATGCCGGCGGGAGCGAGCGACATGGGTTCAGCGGACGGCCAGCGTCCCAACTTCGTCTACATCCTTGCAGACGATCTGGGTTATGCCGACCTGGGTTGTACGGGCGCCGTCGATGCGCAGGGAAGTCCGGTCGACGTCTCCCCTCGCCTGGATGGACTGGCCCGGGAAGGCATCCGGTTCACGCGGGGGTACGCAAACTCTCCCGTGTGCTCTCCTACGCGGCTGGCACTGATTACCGGCCGCTGGCAGTATCGGCTTCGGGCCGGAGCCGAAGAGCCGCTGACCGCCGGAGCATCCGGAGACAAGATCTTCGGGCTTCCGCCTTCGCATCCGACTCTACCCTCCCTGTTGGGCGGGGCAGGCTATCGCACGGCGCTCGTGGGCAAGTGGCACCTCGGCTATCCGCCGCAGTTCGGGCCGCGGCTTTCGGGTTACGGCGAGTTCTACGGCTTTCATGCGGGAGGCTCCGGCTACTTCTCGCATTGCGACTCGCGAGGCAAGGCCGATCTATGGCTGAATGAAGAGCCGCTCAGTGAAGAAGGCTACCTGACCGATCTGCTGAGCAAACGCGCCGTCTCCTTCATCCAGCGACAGACGCCGGCGCAGCCGTTTCTGCTCAGCCTGCATTACAGCGCGCCCCACTGGCCCTGGCTGTCCCGCGACGACGAGAGCGAATCCCGGCGCATCGGCCGCAATCTGAAGCATACGGACGGCGGATCGCTGCAAACCTACCAGCGGATGATCTCGCACATGGACGAAGGCATAGGCTGGGTGCTGGATGCGCTCGACCGTCAGGGGCTGGCAGACAACACGCTGGTCGTCTTCACCTCGGACAACGGGGGAGAACGCTTCTCCAATAACTGGCCTCTGACAGGACGTAAGATGGACCTGCTCGAGGGCGGGATCCGCGTGCCATTGATCGCCAGATGGCCCGCCCGCTGGGCGGGCGGAAAGGTGTGCGACCTGCCGAACCAGACGATGGACTGGACCGCGACCATGCTGGACGCCGCCCGGGTGCCGCCCCACTCCGGCTTTCCGCTCGACGGCGTCAGCCTGCTGCCGGCACTGTCCGCCTCCCCTTCTCCGGCCCCGTTCAACCGCGACCTGTTCTGGCGCATGAAGCACCGGGAACAAGCCGCGACGGTCCGGGGCAAATGGAAATACCTCCGCGTGGACGGCCACGAGTACTTATTCGACCTGGAAGCCGACCCCGCAGAACGCGCGAACATGGCATCGCGAGAGCCCGGGTATCTCGCGGACTTGCGCCACGCCTGGAATGTCTGGAACGAGGCCATCCCCCCCATTCCCGACGATGCCGGTGTCTCGCTGGTATTCGGCCCCGGCGACCTGCCTGTCGCCACCTTCTGACCCCCTTGTTTTCGAGCCGCCATGAAACGCATCCTGCCCCTGCTTCTGCTCCCCGCCTGCCTCTGGTCGCCGTCCTCCCATGCGGGCGGGTATCCGGACAGATACATCAAGATCCTGATCCCGTTCACGGCGGGCGGCGCGGTGGACAACATCGTGCGCGCGATGAGTCCCGAGCTGTCGGCCGACCTCGGCCAACCCATCGTGGTGGAAAACAAGCCGGGCGGCGGCGCGCAGGTTGCGGCGACTGCGCTCCTGCAGGCGCCGGCGGACGGGTATACGCTGCTTGCCGCGCCTGGCGGCGTCTTTGCCCTGAATCCCCATCTCTACAAGCAACTGGCCTACGATCCCCGCGCCGACTTCGAGGGTATCGCCACGTTGACGACGGCCCCCATGGTGATGTTCTCCAATCCCAAGGGCCGCATACCGCACATATCCGCCTTCAGGACGGCGCTGGCCAACGGCGACTTCATCAAATACGCATCGCCCGGGCAGGGCACCGCCCCGCATCTGTTCGGCCACATGATTGGCGCCGCCTTTCCGAAAGCGAATCTGCTGCACGTCCCGTACCGCGGCGCGCCCCAGGCGATCCAGGCTGTACTGAGCCAAGAAGTGGACCTCATGTTCGACGCCGTGCCGACCGTAGTCGGGCTCGTCCGCAACGGCCAGGTTCGGCCGCTGGCCATCGCGGCCGAGCATCGCCACCCGCTGTTTCCCGAGACACCCACCCTGCGGGAACTGGGAATGCCGCAGATCTCGATGGATTTCTGGGTAGGCGTGGTGGCGCGCAAGGGAACACCCGCAGCCGTCGTCGATCGCTTGCACGCGGCTTTCCAGAAAGCGCTGGACACCCCGGCCATCGCTCGCATGCTGCAAGACCGCGGCTATACCAGGCTGACGATGTCACCCCGGGAGTTCGACGGCCTGATCCGTTCCGAACTCGAGAAATACGGCCCCATCGTCAAGGCCACCGGCGCCACGATCGACTGAGGCCGGCAGGCCGCTACGGGAAGAGCTGAATCGCAGGCAGCGGCGCGTCGCCATTGAGCAGATCGACGCGCTTCAATCGTATCCTGAACGTGTCCTCGTGCGGCACCAGTTCATGCCTGGCGACGGCGGCATAGGTCCATTGCTCGTCGCCTCGGGCTTCGCAGTAGATCATCGGTGTGCGCATGCGGTACATCCGGCCATCGGCCCCCTCCAGTCTCGGGAGCTGCAAGACGTGCAGGCATCGGCTGGCGGGCTGCTGCGAATAGGCTCGCGGCTGCTGCAGGCGGTCTATGCGCAGCTTCAGGAGCAGGCGATCCTCGTACGTAATCGAGGCATGGTCGACCGGATCCTGCTGATCGCAGCCCAGCGGTATCCAATAGACGCCGTCTGAGGTAAACAAGTCCTGCCATTGATCCAGGCGCTTCTCGTCGAGCAGCCGTGCTTCCTCGTAGATGAATTCCGCGAGAGCCTCGCGCGTGGCATTTGATACGTTCATGGGGGTTCGCCGTCGAAAAAGGAAATGAGCGGATTCCGCCGTGTCCGGCCGGTCAGTCCGTAGCCATCAGGGCGCTCCAGGCCCGATAGAAATTGCGCATGGGCAGCTCGCTGTTGCCGCTGGCCTCCGCCGGCAACTCCCGTTCCTCGCCATGATGCTCGCGATGCAGGCTCACCCAAGGGTTGCCGCGGTGGACCAACGCCCGCTGCATGGTTTCGAATACGTGGATGTCGTCGTGCGCCACGATCGAGGCAGGCGAGAAGACCAACCGGTTGTACGTCAACGTACGGCGCAGCAGTTCGGGCGGTGCCCCCACGGGCTCCAGCGCGAAGATCTCCACCAGCGTGCGGCCGACGTCCAGCGGCCGCACGATCCGCAAGGTCTGCGGCGAGCTCTTGAGCGCCAGCGTGGGAAACAGCACGGAGTTCTGTGGCGTGAACGCCAGCACGGCCTTCGTCCGTGCCTCGCCGAGTGCCGCCTGCAGCGATTCCTCATACCCCGGGACTGGCGCGTAGCCGGAATGAATGCTTCCCCGGATCCCCAGGATGCAGTGGCCATGGGCATGCACCCGCGCCCCGGCGTCTCGGTAGAAATCATGGCCCGAGCCGAAAGGCAACAACTGGGCCAATTCGGTTGGAAGAGGTGTTTCGTCCGGCCAGCCTTGGGCGGCATCGCGCGCCGTCTGCCAGGCCGACTCGTGGGTCGATATCGGGTGGACGGCGTCGACGACATTCTCGATGTACATCTTCCAGTTGCATGCAATCACGCTGCGCAGGCTGCCCCCCGCGATCCGAAGCTCGCCCTGCGGCGAGCGGTCGGCCAGATTGTCCAGCACGGAAAGCATGTCGCCGAAATATTCGCGGAATGGCAGCCCCTCCGGCGCAGCGCGCGCGAAGACGAAGCCGCGGTAGGTTTCGCTGGCGAGCCGTTCCAGGCCTTGTGCCGCTTCCGTCTGGAGAAGACGGCTTCCTTCGTAGCCCGCACGCAGCGGAATGCCAAGCGTCGAACCGTCGAGACGGTAGGTCCAGGCGTGATACGGACACCGCAGCAGCTTCCCTGCATTGCCCGAGGGCTGCGAGACGATCATTGCCCCCTTGTGGGCGCAGCGATTGGGCAGTACCTGGATCTGCCCATCCGGCTGCCGGATCATGATCACCGGAAGCCGCGCGATCCAGGTGGTGATGAAGTCGCCGGGATTCGGCACCTGGCTCGCATGTCCCACGTAGACCCAGCCGCGCGCGAACAGACGCTCGCATTCCAGGTCGAACACCTGCGGGTCGAGGTAGACATCCCGATGCACGCGGTCGCCGTCGAATAGCTGGTCGGCAGCCGGCGCCTGGCGGTAAGGAACGGAGTGATTCATCGCAAGTGATCCTGGGTGGTGACGGGTGCCGGCGTGGCGATGAAGCGGCATGCGGCGTGCCGCCCCATGGCGGCGCACTCCACCTCCTCCACGGCGGCGGGGGCGCCCAGCACGGCGGAGGCCATGGCCTGGAAGACGCCGGCGATAGGCGCGCATACGGGATGGAGGGCAGCGCCATATCCCTGGGCGAAGGGGCTGTTGACCACCGTCAGTTCCACGGATGACGCCTGATGTTCGATCCGCCAGGCGCCCCAGCCCAGATCGGCGGAGGCCTCTTGCATGAAACCGGACAATTCCGCGGCTGGCATGTGGCTGATGTATGCCTGCACGCTCCTGCCGCCATGGCGGGCGGCGGAGGCAGCCATCATCCTCAGCACCCGGAGGCGGGTCAGCTCGTCCAGCTCATGCAGCATGCCCATCAGCACGTCGGGCCGCATGAGCAGGTAGCGCCGGTCCTGGTCGCGGATTTCCCCGGCCACGACATCGAACGTCAGGCGAGAGCGCAGCGTACCCATGGGCTTCCTACCAGGTAGCGATCAATCGGTTGCTTGCCAGGCCGTTGTCCAGGATCTTCTCGGCGGCCTCCGCGCCCAGCACCGGCAACCCCGCCGGGTCGATGAGGCCGACCTGGGCCAGCACGCTCGCCTGGTCCCAGTAGATATGCTCGTGGCAGATCTTGTTGCCCCGGAACTTCACCACGCCGATGAGACCGAACTTGACGAACTTGCCAGTGGGCGCGACCCCGGGCAGCAGCCACTCGATCGCCCGGTCATGGGTGAAGCTCATGATCACTTCGTCGACGATCTGGTTGACCCCGACCGTGCGGGACACGCTGATCTGCTTCATGTCCGCAGGATTGCAGGGAATGAAATACTCGCTGTAGAAGCGATGCAGGTCCGCATAACCTACCCCGCCCGTCATCGTGGGAATGTGGTTGACGTAGGGCGACGGCACCATGGTGGCCATGGTCTTACCGGCGTCCCGCGTCGTGAATTCGAAATCCAGATGCGCCTCCCACAGCGCCTCCAGATCGTAGCGGGGGCCGATGTGCGATTTCAGGAACACGATGGTCCTGTCGTATGCGTTGGATGCGGAGACGGCCTCGAAGTGATCTCCGCCCTGCCGCGCGAACGCGTGATGGCACTCGGGATACAGATGCACCCGTACGGCCGGCGAAGCCCTGCCCGCCTCGACCAGCACGCGCTGGGCGGCGGGAGGACAATACGTATCCTGTCCGGCCACATGCAGCAACGCCTTCTTCCCTGGCGGCAAGGCCTGGCCGATTACCTGCTCCAGCCCGACCCCGTAGTAGGAAGCCGCAACGCGCACCTCGGTATGCAGCAGCGCGAGATAGGCGATGCGTCCGCCCAGACAATAGCCGACGGCGCCGACGTCGCCCTCGCACGCATAGCGGGCCTTCAGGAAGGCTATGCTGCGGCGCAGATCGTCCATGGCCTCGTCGTCGGAAAACCGATCGAGGAGGCCCAAGGCCTGCTCCATGGCGCCGGGCGCCCGCGGCTCCAGCCGGATGCCCGGCCGCTGGCGCCAGAACAGGTCGGGTGCGAAGGCGACGTATCCCTCTTGCGCAAACTCATCGCACACGGACTGGATGTTGTCATTGACTCCGAATATCTCCTGAAGGACCAGGAGGAGCGGGCCGCGTTGCTCCTCGGGAAGCGACAAGTACCCGCCGAAGCGGTCCGATACATCGATGAACGATCCCATGCTGTCACCTTTCGATATGCGCCAAACCCGTTGCGGACAGAAGGACCTTGACCGTCTCGCCGGGAGCGGGAGCAAAGCGGGATACGGCCAGAAAATTGAGGTCCTGCCGCTCCGCCCGGAGTTCGACAAGATAGGGGTAAGGCCATTCGGCCGGACGTCTGTGCGCTTCGGTGTAGCCACACACCTGGGCTTCCAGCAGCGTGCGCGCGTCGAAAGCGCCATGGCCGCACCGGGCGCACAGGCGCCGCCGTGGAAACGTCGCGCGATGACAGTGCGCGCATTCGTAGTAAGTGAAGCTCATTGCGCCCTCTCGAGAATGGCGGCATTGGCACACATACCGTACCGGTACTCGACCATGCCGTAGCCCGACACCAGGGCACGGTCTGCCTTGGACAGCTGGCGCTCGCCGGCACGCCCCAGGAGCTGCAGCGCCGCTTCGGTGAGACCATGCAGGCCGCCGGCCGCGCCGGCCTGGCCGGCGGATAGCTGCCCCCCCGATGTATTCAGTGGAAACCGGCCGGCCAGCACTCTGTCGTTCAGGAACGATCGCAGTTCGCCCGGCGCGACGATGCCCAGATCTTCCAACTGCACGAGCGCCATGACGGGGTAGTCGTCATAGACGGAGACAAGGTCCAGCTCCTCCCGCCGCACGCCGGCGTTCGCGAACAGGCGGTCGGAAATGACCCTGAGCCCCGTCGTCAGGCCATCCCCCGATTGGTCGTCGAAGTTGTAGTTGCAGTCGATCGCCTTGATCCGGATCGCCGGCGATCCGGCCGGAAGCGCGGAAACGTGGCTGAGGAGTATCGCATTGGCTCCCGCCACGACCGGAACGCAGTCATAGATGCACAGGGGATCGGCGACGCGGGGAGCGGCCAGGTAGTCCTCCAGGGACAACGGGCTGCGGTACACCGCATTCGGATTGGCCGACGCCCAGTTGCGCTGGCCGACCGCCAGCGCGCCATAGTCCGCCCGCTCCAGCCCATGCTTGCGCATGTGGCGCTGCGTCAGCAGGGCGAAAAGCGTGTTGGGGTTGGCGATGCCCAGCGGGGCCAGGTACTGGCGCGTCGTGCCGTTGTAGTTGGCCGCCAGTTCCTTGAAATCGTCGGGGCCGAACACGTCGCCCGCCAGCAGGGCAATATGTCGGGCGTGCCCGCATTCGATCGCGGCGATGGCGTGCCTGAGCATGTTGACGCCCGAGGCGCCGCCATGGCCGTCGTCGAGCGACCAGCGGATGTTCAGGCCCAGGCGCCAGGCCATGTCGATGCAACGGTCGGGTTTGAGCGTGAAGGACGCAACGCCCAGGCCGTCCACATCCCTGGCTTCCAGTCCGCCAGCTTCGAGCAGGGCCTCGAAGGCGCCCGCCAGCAGTTCTTCCGTGGTGGCCGTCGTGCGGCGCACATAGGGAAGCTCCGACGCGGCATGCAGTCGCGCGCTGTTCATCGCTTCACCGCATGGCCTGATGCAGCGAGGTCCCACGTATCGGCCGTGACACCTTCCTGGCGCAGCTTGTACTTCTGCACCTTGCCGTTCTCGGTCTTGGGCAGGTCGTCGACGAAGCGCACGAATCGCGGGACCGCGAAATGCGGCATGCGCGACTCGCACCATCTGACGACGTCCAGGCCGGCAATCCCATGCCCTGCCCTCGGCACGATCGCGCACATGACCTCGTCCTCGGCCAGTTCCGATGGCACGGCATATACCGCGACGTGCTCGACCCCTGGCATGAGCCCGACCACCTGCTCGACCTCGTAGGACGAGATGTTCTCGCCTCGCCGCCGGATGCTGTCCTTCAGCCTGTCGAGGAACTTGAAATACCCCGCCTCGTCCCGGACCACCCGGTCACCGGTGTGCAGCCAGAGGTTGCGCCAAGCCTCGATCGTCTTGTCCGGCATGCCGAAGTAGCCCAGGGCGAAAGCGAATGGCTCGCGCGCCCGGAGCACCAGCTCGCCCGGCGTGCCGTGGGGCACTTCGTTGTCCTGCTCGTCCACGACCCTGGCCTCGAAACCGTCGATGACCTTGCCCATCCATCCCGGCTTGCGGTCTTCCAGGGCGCTGCCTATGACGAAATTCGACTCCGTGGAGCCGAAGCCGTCGATCATCCGGATGCCGGTTCTCGGCTCGAACTCCTGGAAGTACTTTTCGGGCACGCCCGGCGCCAGGGCGACACGCACACGGTGCCGGCGCTCGGACGCATCGGCAGGCCGCGAAAGCAACATGGGCACCATCGCGCCCAGCAGGTACGTCACCGTGGCATCGCTTTCGATCAGGTGCCGGTAGAAGCGCGAGACCGAAAAGCGCTCGCCTATCACCATCCGTCCCCCCGATACCAGTGCCTGGTAGAACGTGTTCAGGGCATTGACGTGGAACAGCGGCAGGCAGGTGTAGAGCACGTCATCCTCGCCGATGCCGATGTTCGCGATCGAGTAGTGACCCCACCAGTAGAGCTGCGCATGCGAACACATCACCCCCTTCGACGGCCCGGAGGTGCCGGACGTATACATGACCAGCGCAGGCTCGGACGCCTCGCCCGGATCGCCTTCCGACAGCGGTGCGGACATCTTTTCCAGAAGCTGCGCATTCTTCAGCTGTGCGGAGGATGCCGGCGGCGCATCCACGAACCAGATGCGGGCAAGGCCGTTGATGGTGCCGGCGTCGCATTCCAGCGCGCTCATGAGATGGGGCATCTGCCCGGACTCGGTGATCAGCGCCCGGGATGCCGAGTTCTGCAGGTAGTAGGCGAGCTGGTGGCCCTTGGAGGCCGTATTGACGGGCACCAGGAACAGGCCGAGCTGCGCGCAGGCCGTGAAAGCCTCCAGGAACTCCAGCCGGTTGCCAAGCTGGATGGCAACCCGGTCCCCCTTGCGCAGGCCCGCCTCGGCCAGCGTGGCCGCCAGCCTGCCGGAAGTTTCCAGCAGCGCCTCGGCACTGAGCTCCCGGCCGCCGCCCGATACCAGGATCCGCCCCGGGGCGCGGCGGGCGCGCTCGCGCAGCAAATGGATGATGTGCCGCTGGAACGGAGCCGGGACAAGGGGAAACGAGGAAGTCGTCATGGTTACGCCGAAAGCTGCTAATTGGAAAATACAGTATATAGTATACTGTATTGAAATTGGAAGCCTTGAATCGGACCGCAAGCCTGGCCGACTTGGCGACAACCTCGACGGAGATGGGCGTGCGGCAAACGACGGGAATTGCGCTGGAAGAACTGACGGTCCTGGTGACGGGAAGCCAGCGGGGATTGGGGCTGGCGCTCGTCCATGAACTGTCGGCGCGGGGGACCCGTGTCTACGCGGGGCACCGCTCGGCCGGCGTGCCGGCCGAACTAGACCTGCCAGGCGTTACGCCGGTATTCATGGAGCTGGGCGCAACGCCCCTGCCCCGCCTGCCGGACGTCGACTATGTCGTGAACAATGCCGGCATCAACCGGAATACCCCGCTCGACTCTCCCCAGGCCACGCAGGTACTGGACGAAGAGCTGCGCACCAACGTGCTCGGCACGCTGAATCTCATCCATCACTACCTGCCCCGGCTGGCCGGGCGCCCGGCCGCCGGCTTCGTGAACATCATCAGCGCCCTGGCGATCGATCCCAATTACTTCTGCGCCACCTACAGCGCCTCGAAGGCGGCCCTGCATTCGTTATGCGTATCGCTGCGCCAGGTCGCCGGCGACAAGGGCTTCCATGTGCTGAACGTCTATCCCACGGCAATCGACACGCGCCTGACCGACGGCCTGGCCATCCCGAAACTCGCCCCGGCCGAGGTGGCACGCGCCATCGTCGATGCATGGTCGGCGGGAGACTGCGAACTATTCTTCCAATAGGCGCGCAACGGCCCGGCGCCCGGCCACGGCACCGGAAAGCAAGGGGCGTTCATGTACACTCCGGCATACGGGCCCCCGGCTGTTACCCCGAAACGCATGCAGATGAAGCGAGCTCTTCCCGGCTCGCAGGGATTCGTTACGTACAGATAAATGGTCGTCAAGATAAAAATCAAAGATGTCGTCTATGCCGACATCAAGCAGAAGATCCTGTCCGGCGCCTATTCCCCGGATGACCGGATCGTCGACCTGGACGTCGCCGCGACGATGAACGTCTCGCGCATGCCGGTGCGCGAGGCACTGCTGCAACTGCAGACCGAAGGCTATCTGAACGTCACCACGCGGGGCTTTGCCTTGCGGCAGTTCTCCATGCAGGAGATCAAGGACATCTTCGACATCCGGATGCTCCTCGAGCCCCATGCCGCCAAGTTGGCGGTCCAACAGGTCACTCCCGAGTTCATCCGGACGTTGCGGGCGGACCTGGACGCCGCCAAGCACGCGCTGGCCGACGACGACACGCCCGCGATGATGAAGGCCAACCGAGCCTTCCGTTCCACCTGGCTGGCGGTGGTTCCCAATGAGCGGCTCGTCGCTACCATCCATCATCTGCAGGACCATGCGGAGACCGTCCGGCTTGCGACGCTGAAGTTCAGACAGGCCAAGGAAGCCTCGTACGAACGAAATCTCCAGATGCTCGAGGCGTTCGAACAGAAGGACGCCGCGCTGGCCAAGCGCATTGCCAGGCAGAACCTGGCTGACTCGTTCGCGTTCTACAAGGAACTTTCCGAGTCGCGCTCCGCCTGACTCGAGGCTCGCGCAGAGCCTCCCTCCCGTAGCACGGGTTTCCATCCATGCCAACGGCACAACAGCGATCAACTGTTCCTGCATGAACAGCACATTTCCCCGCTTGCGGCCTGCCTAGAATACTGGGGCCCTCCACGGCGTACGCGGCTCCGGCAGGTCAGCAGGCCCGGACCGACGCCTGTGGAATCCCCAACAAGACAGACATCATGGAGACGCTGATGACCCTGAACAATCGCGTTCGGCTGCTCGGCATCGCACTTTCCCTGGGCGCCGCCCCCGCTGCGTTGGCGCAGGCCTATCCCAGCAAGCCGATCAAGTTCATCACGGCCTCGACCGGGAGCCCCCAGGACGTGGTGGGCCGCATCTTCGCCCAGAAGATCACCGAAACCACATCGCATCCGGTGGTGGTCGAGAGCCGCGCCGGGGCGGGGGCGCTGATCTCGATCCAGGCGACGGCCAAGGCGCCGGCCGATGGCTACAACGTCCTGGTCAGCTCCACCGCTTTCGCGGTCACTCCTTATCTCTACAAGGATCCGGGATACGACTCCGAGAAAGACCTGGTCCCCGTCGCGCTGCTCGCCACCGCCCCCAACATCCTGGTCACGAGCCCGACCAGCGGCGTCCGGTCCCTCAAGGACGCCGTCGAGCGCGCGCGCCAGGGCAAGGATCTGCACTATGGCTCGCCGGGCTATGGCACCACGCCGCAGATGTCGGCCGATTATCTGTTCAAGGTGCTGGCCAAGGTCAACGTCATGCACGTGCCCTACAAGGGCATACCCGCGACCATGCAGGCCACCATGGCCAATGAGGTGGAACTGTCCGCCACCGCGCTGCCGCCGGCCGTGCCGTTGATCAAGTCGGGACGGCTGGTGGGCCTGGCCGTGACGAGCACGAAACGCAGTCCCGCCCTTCCCGACGTACCCACCATAGGCGAGGCGGGGTTCGCCGATTTCGAAGACGAATCCTGGGTCGGGGTATGGGTTCCCGCCGGGACTCCCGCGCCCGTCATCGCCAAGCTGCGCAGCGAACTGATGGCGGCGGCCCGGGCCGACGACGTACGGGCCAAGCTCGCCAACATAGGGTTCGAAGCCAGCACCATGCCGCCCGAAGCATTCGCCGCCATGGTGAAGAAAGAAATGCAGAAGTGGGAGCAAGTCGTCCGGGAGACAGGCACCAAAATCGAATGAGCGGCAGCGGGGGCTTGCGGCCGCAAGGCCGCAAGCCCCTCCCGCATGGTCAGATCGGCTGCGCCAGTACCGCCAGCGACTCCTCCACCAGCGCCGCCTGCCGTTCGACAGGGGCCTTCGCCTGTTCCAGGCGGCCGATCTCGAGCGAGTTCTGGACCACCAGGCGGCAACGCTCATAGCGTCGCCGCATGAAGCGCTGCAGCGCTTGCGCGACGCCCTGCGCGGCTTCCAGTTCCATAGCCAGCACCAAGGCGTCCTCGACCGCCATCCCCGCGCCCGAGGCCAGTTGCGGCGTAGTCGGGTGGGCCGCGTCGCCGATCAGCACGACCCGGCCGCGATACCAGGGGGCCGGCAGCAGGAATCCCTCCAGCGGACGGCGGACGATGCGCGAGGTATCGTCCAACTGCTCGCGGATCTCCGCCAGGATGCCGCCATACCCCTGCATCAGCGCAGCCAATCCCGGCGCCAGGCCGCGTTCTTCGATACGGTTCGGCTCGGCAAGCGGCTCGAGCAGGAACATGTACATCTCGCTGTCGGAAACCGGATTCAAGCCGACCTTGACGGGGCCCCCCAGGAAGAAGTGACGGCGATCGATGCCCGGTGCGCGTGGAACGACCAGGCGCCAGGCGCACTGGCCGGTGAACGCCGGCGCGGGCGCGTCCGGAAAGACCAGCGTCCGGATCCGGGAAAAAATGCCGTCGGCACCGATCACGAGATCGTATCTGCCGGTGCTGCCGTCCGAGAATCGAACGGACACGCCGTCATCGTCCTGCTCCAGGCTCGCCACCGTCACGCCAAGGCTGACCCGCGCGCCGCTGTCCAGGGTCCGGCGCGACAGCACCGCGTGCAGCACCGGCCGCATCACGCCGCCACTGCCGGGCAGATCCCCGTCCCCCACCACGGGGGTCGCCACCACTCTCAAGGGCCTGCCGAGCACATCGCAGATCTGTATGCCGTGGCCGGTATAGGCCTGTGCCGCAATCTCATCCAGAATGCCAAGTTCGCGGAACGCGCGCAAAGTCGGGCCGGTGATGGTAATGCCCGCACCGTACACGCGCCATTCCGGGTCCAGGTCGACCACTTGCACGTCGACGCCTCGCCGCCGCAAACAGATGGCAGCCGACATGCCGCCGATGCCGCCGCCGACGATAAGCGCGCGTTTCACACCGCTCATTTTTTCCCCATCCATGATTCCCTCGGCGCAAATGCCGTGAGCCGGGATTACGCAAGAGCCGCCTCCGGACGTCAACGCCGCGAGCGCATCTTCCGACTCCCGCGCAAGCTTGGGCGCACGCGCAGCCAAGTTCCGCGGCTGGACGCGCGCATGGCTGGTCAAGTTCCGACGCATGCCCGGCCAAGCCGGCGCCCGCAACGCCTGCCAACATGCTGGCATCGACGCGTGCCGCCCAGCGCGCATTCCGAACGAATCTGGAGAGACGACCGTGACACAGCAGTTCCCTGCCCCTTCCGCCGGCGCCGACGTCGCCGGCCGCCCCAAGACACTGGCCGAGGCCAAGGCCTGGATGACGACCCGCTGGCAAGCCCGGACGCATCCGATGAATGCCCTGCCGCTGGACATCGGCGCGGCATGGATAGACGGCGTGCCCGGCCTGGACGGCGAATCCTGGGGCACCTATTGGGGAAACCTGGGCGACGCACTGCGCGCCGAGGCGGCCCAGGCGCACGACGCGGGCGACGCCACCCGCGCGGCGGACCTCTACCAGCGCGCCAGCGGCGCGTATTTCATGGGGCGCTTTCCGTGCCCCAACCATCCGGCAAAGGCCGCTTGCGCCATCGGCGAACGCGAAACGTATCTTGCCGCCTCGGCCTACTGGGAGACTCCCATCGAGCGCGTTGCCGTGCCTTTCCAGGGTCGCGCCGGCGAAGGAAATGAAATACCGGTGCTATTGCGCCGGCCGCGCGGCATCGCCCGCCCCCGGGTCGTCCTCATGTGGGGCGGCGTGGACGCCTGCAAGGAACAGATGACGGCGGCCAGCGACGCACTGCTCGCCAAGGGCCTCGCGACGATTGCCATGGACAATGCCGGCACCGGCGAATCCCCGGTGCGCGGCGTGGTCGACGCCGAAAGACCGTTCATTGCCGTCCTGGACTGGCTGCGCGGCCGTCCCGACCTCGATGGCGGACGGCCTGCCTGCCTGGGCCGCTCCTTCGGTGGCTACTGGGCGACCAAGCTCGCCCACATGCTGCCGGACCGGCTGGCAGGTGCGGTCAATTGGGGCGGCGGCGCGCACTTCATGTTCCAGCCGGAATGGATACTTGCCTCGCGCTACCCGGACAGCTATCTGATGGAGCTGGTCGAGACGCGCCGCCGCATGCTGGGCGTCGATACCGACGAGGAGTACGCCGCCGCCTTCCAGCGGCTCTCGTTGCTGGACCAGGGCTTGCTGGATCTTCCCTGCGCGCCGCTATTGCTGGTCAACGGCAAGGACGACCGGCAGTGCCCGATCGCGGATATCCACCTGCTGATGGAACGCGGCAATCCCAAGTCCGTTCGTCTCTTCCCCGGCGGCCATATGGGATTGACGCCCCAGACCCTGCCCACGATCGTCGACTGGCTAGCCGGGCAACTGCAGGGAGAGCGCTGATGGCCAGCAACTGGCGGCAGCTCATGCCCACCACCGATGCCTACTGGATGAACCGCATCCTGTTCGACATCCACCATCGCGACGACGATCTGCACCGCTACAAGCGCGACCCCGATGCCTACATGGCCGACGTCCCGCTGGCACCATCGCTCAAGAGCGCCATCCGCGACAACGACATCGGCGCCATGTACCTGGCGGGGGTCAACCCTTACCTGCTCAGGGCGCACTGCCTCGGCCTGCGCATACCGGAATCGGTATTCCTGCAATCGCTACGCAGCGTCGGCCGCGAAGGAGAGCACTGACATGGCACGTATCGTCAGCGCGCATGCGGTCAGCCACACGCCCGTCATGCTCAACTTCCCCGACGCCATCCCGGACGCGGATCGCGAGTCCATCTTCGCCGCCTTCCTGTCGGTTGGCCGCGCCATCCGCAACGCGGCGCCAGATGCCATCGTGGTCGTTTCCGACGATCACCTGCACAATTTTTTCCTCGACAACCTGCCTGCCTTCTGCATCGGCGCGGCGCCGGCTTATCCCACCCCCGTGGAGCACTGGCTGAACGTCGACCGCCGGGTGCTCTCCGGCCATGCCGAACTGGGCGCGCATCTCATAGGCGAAGCCATGCAGTCCGGGTTCGATCCGGCCCTGTCCATGGACCTGACCCTCGACCACGGCATCATCGCACCGCTGCTCCTGGCCGGCGTCGCCGGCGAGATTCCCGTCGTGCCGGTATTGGTCAACTGCGTGCAACCCCCGCTGCCAACCATGCGCCGCGCACACCAGTGGGGACGCATGCTGGGCGATGCGATACGCCGCTTCGCGGGCGTCGAGCGAGTATCGATCTTGGCTACCGGGGGCCTGAGCCACGACATCGCCACGCCGCGGATGGGCCTGCTGAACGAGGCCTTCGACCGGGAATTCCTGGAGCGCCTGGTCGCGGGCGATGCCGAGGCGCTGCTCCGGCATGCCGAAGAACACGTCCACGAAGCGGGTAACGGCGCGGAAGAGATCCGCACCTGGCTGGTCGCGGACGGCGCCGCCGGCGCGCCCTTCCGGCCGCTCTATTACAAGGCCGTCGCCGGCTGGTACACGGGCATAGGGCTGGGCACCTGGGACATGGATGCCGCGCGATGACCTCTTCCGGCCTTTCCTGGCAGCTTGCCGGCGCCGCCGACGGCCCGGCCGTGGTGCTCCTGCATCCCATCGCAACGAACCGCAGCCTGTGGGATCCGCTGCTGCCCGTCTGGACACGCCACTTCCGCCTGATATGCGTGGACCTTCCCGGACATGGCCATAGCCCGCTGCGGCAGGACTGGCGGCTCGACGACGCCGCGCATGATCTCGCCCGCATTCTGGACCAGGCCGGTGCCGCATCGGCCGCCATCGTGGGTACCTCGCTGGGCGGCATGGTGGCTCAGGCATTCGCCCTGGCGTACCCGGCACGATGCTCCGCCCTCGTCCTGGCCCATTGCGGCGCGTACACCGCCCCCTCGGTGGCAAGGGTGTGGGAGCAACGCCTGGCTGCCCTGCGCACGGACGGATTCGACGCGCATGTGGAAGCCACGCTGGGCCGCTGGTTCACGCGCGACTTTCTCCTGGGCTCGCCGTTGACGGCAGACTGGCTGCGCGCTTTGATGCACCGCACGCCCATCCAGGGCTACGTGGATGCCGTGGGTGCCATCCAATGGCTGGACCATCGGGAACGCCTGCGGGAACTGGCCCGGCCGACGCTGGTCGTGGCCGGTCGCAACGATTCGGCCATCCCGCCGGAGATCGCCGCGGAGCTGGCCGGCGCCATACGGGGGGCGACGCTGGAACTCTGCGACGCGGCCCACATGGCCTGCGTGGAGCAACCTACATGGTTCACCGAAACGGTCGGCCGGTTCGTCCTTCGGCATGGCCGCTGACGCGGCAACCCTTTGCGGGCAAAGTCCGATTGACTTGCCAGCCCTCGAACCGGGAAACTCTGCGAAGACGGATTCGGTTCGACCGATCTGCGCTGGAGACAGACATCCCATGACGACCATCCGACAGTTCACCATCCACGGCGAGAACCCGGGCGCAGGTTCGGCGATCTTCCGCAGGGAAATGCAGGATGCCTTCGCGGTCGGCCTATCCGTGCAGGGCAACCAGGAACATCCGTTCAGCACCCAGGTCAAGGGCTACAGCGGCGAGCGGCTGCGCTTTGCCGCGCTGCGTTTTTCGCCCCACACGACCTGTTCGCCCCGCGCGACCGGCCTGCGCTCGCGCCTGCTCGTATCGCTGCACCGCGAAGGCGTCGCCCTCGTGCACCAGGAAGGCCGTGAAACCCGCATCGAGCCCGATGACCTGTTCATCATCGATCCTTCGCGGCCGTTCTTCATCGAAGCCGGCAACGTCCTCGCCCACTCGCTGTACATCGAACACAGCGCGCTGCGCGCGATCGTGCCCGAAATCGAACTGCACACCGCCCGGCAGGTACGGACCACCTACGGCGCGGGCGCGGTGCTGCGCCACACCATCGACCAGCTCCTGGCCCAGACCGACCGGCTCTCCGACCTCGAGGCCGACCGCCTCGCCGACGCCCTGCCCTTCCTGATAGCGGCCAGTCTCGCGGGAACCAGTCCCGATACGCGTCCGCCGCCCTCGCGCCTGCGGGCCCTGCACAAGCAGCGCATCATGGGCTACGTGAAAGACAACCTGCGCAACCACGAGATCGACGCCGCCCATATCGCCGCCGCCATCAACCTGTCGACCCGGTACATCTACGAGCTGTTCGAGGACGAAGATGTCCCCCTGATGAAGTGGATCTGGCAGACGCGGCTGGAACGCTGCCGCGCCGACCTGGCCAGCGCCGCGATGCGGTCGAGATCGATAGGCGAGATCGCCTTCTACTGGGGTTTCAACGACATCACCCATTTCAGCCGGGCATTCCGGCAACGCTACGGGGTATCGCCGCGCGCGTTCAGGAAGACAGCCCTGTCGCAGGCCGCGGCGCACTGATCTCCTCCCCTAACGTTCGAATATCTGCTCGGGTGTCCTGTGCAGGCGTTCCGTGGTCCCGTCGAGCTTGACCAGATAGTTGTCGCATATCCAGCTGAATGTCGTCGCCGTCGCATAGGTCGGATGGCAGGCCAGCACGGTCCTTGGACGCAAGGTCATGGATTCGTCATGGCGCATCAGCGGCCGCTCCACCATGTCGTAGCCCTGGCCATGGCAATGCAGCCGTTTCTCCTCGGGCCGGCCGTTCGCACGCATGAAGGCGTTGTAGTCCTCCCATAACGCACGTCCCGAACATCCAGGGACGAGGCGATCGGTGGTGAACTTCCGGGCCTCGAGCACGAAGCCGAACTCGTCGCGCATGTCGTCCGACGCCTTTCCGAGCACCACGGTACGCCCCAGCTCGGTGAAATAGCCACCCGGGCCGCTGCTTTCTATCAGCAGTGAAAAGTAATCGCCTTGCTGGATGACCCGGTTCTGGAAATAGCGATTGCCGAACATGGCCGCCGTGCCTACCGGAGCGGAAGCGCACAGGTAAAGCCCCTGTTCGCTTCCCGCCTTGCGGCACTCGTACTCGGCCAATGCAGCAAGTTCGTTGTCGCGGATGCCGGGGCGTATCGCGTCCAGCACCGCCTGCCAGGCGCGATCCTGCATTGCCGCCGCCGCGAACATCCGGTCTATCTCGGCATCGGACTTCTCGACCTTGATCCGATCGACCATTTCGCTCGCGTCGAGCCACTGCGTCCCTGCCGGAACGCCGCGCCTGACGGCATCCAGAAATGCCGACGAGATGATGCCGGCTCCAACCACGCCGATCCGGCCCTGCGCATAGGGCGCGAGTGCCTCGATGGCAAGCTGCGCGTCGTAGGGCACGGTATATCCGATCGGCAGGTAGCTGGGCGTCCCGAGGTAGCGCCCCACCCCCCGTCTCGCCGGCGACGGCCGGGACCGGAAATCCTGCACCATCCCGAAGGTCCCCTGCCCAATGACCGTCATCGGCGCATCACGGGGAAACAGTACCGTCACGGGATATCCGTTGGTGGCGGGAATATCGGTGAAATACTTGATGTATCCCCCCATGAAGTCATTGCTGCCCTGCATGAGCAGCACATCGATCTTCTCCTCTTGCATGCGCAGGCGGACGGCGGCCCACCGGCGCTCGAGCTCATCGTCGGAAATCGGGTTCAAGAGCCTTTCGTTCATGGATGTCTCACAAGATTGATCATGTCGGTGGTTGCGCCGCGTTGGTAGAGGCGGATGTTCTCTACCAGGATGGGCAGCGCGGCGTCCGCATAGCCGTTGAACATTCCCGCGGCATGCGGTGCGATGACGACGTTGTCCAGCTGCCAGAACGGGTGCCCGGGCGGAAGCGGCTCCGTCACGAAAGTATCGAGATAGGCGCCTGCTATCCGTCCCTGTTGCAGGGCAGCCAGCAGCGCGGCCTCGTGGACCACGCTTCCCCGCGCCAGGTTGATCAGAAATGCCGTTCGCTTCATGCGCTCGATAAACGCGCCGTCCACCAGGTTCCGCGTCTCGTGCGTGGACGGCACAAGCAGCAGCACGAAGTCCGCTCGCGCCACCGCATCCCCGGCTTGTTTCCTGGAATACATGTGGTCGAACCCGGGTACCGGACGCGGTGCAGCGCTGATTCCCAGCACGGTCATGCCCAATGCCTTGCAGATAGGAGCGAGATAGGCGGCTATCGACCCGCTGCCGACGATGGCGAGCGTAGATCCCGACAGGGTCTGCGACGCGAACCGATCCCAGCGCTGCTGTCCCTGGTTGCGCAATAGCCTGGGCACCGACCTTGCCAGGCACAGCATGGCTGACAGCGCCGCCTCGGCCATGGGCGGACCGTGTATTCCCCTCATGTTGGAAATGATGACCTCGGGGCCGAGCGATGGCTGGTCGACGATGCCGTCCACGCCCGTCCCCAGCGCCTGGATCCACTTCAACCGCCGGCCCGCCGCGATCAGCCGGTCGTTCAACGCAGGGCCGAACGCCATCAGCACCTCCGCGTCCGGAATCAGGCGTCCCGCCTCCTCGGCCTCGCCGGCGAACGACAGGCGGATACCCGGCAAGGCTTCACGCAATCCCTGCTCGTAGCGCCGGATCTGCCGCTCCGGCAGCTTGGCGAAAAACAGATAGGACGGACCTTCGCCTTGCACCTTCTGGTCTGCTCGCATGCCGTCCTCAGAAACAATAGATGTCGATGAAGGTCGGGATATAGTCGTTCTTGAGTTCGATGCGCTTCCTGCTGATGAGCCAGCTTTCCTCCTGCCGGCCGAATTCCGTCAGCGACGTACCGAAGAACGTATAGGTCTTGCGCTGCCTGACGTTGAACATCTGGGTGCTCCACGTCGTCCAGATCCGGATGCCATCGTCCTCCTGGCCTTCTTCAAGGTGGAAGTTGCACAACATATGCGTCGTCCGAGGCGCCGGCGTCGATGCCGCGGACCGTCCCGACATGATCCTCAGCACTCGGTCCTCCAAGCCCGCGCGGTTCGCATAGTAGATGTGCGAGAGCTCCGTATTCGGGTCCTGCGTCAGGGTTTCGTCGCTGCGCCTGGCGGGTACCCAGTATTCGCAGTCCGGCGCATACATCGACAGCCATCCCTTCCAATCCTGGCTGTCGAGCAGCCATGCTTCGCGCAGCAGCAGCTCTTTCGCCGTCTCCAGCTTATTCATAGGGACGTTCTCCTTTCACGCCGGCCAGCAGCAATCGCTGCCACTCCCTGTATGGCCCCTGGAAGGCAACCTCGCTGTAGGTGTCGTAGCGCCCGAGCGCACTCGATACCGGCTGGATGCCCAGGGTCGATACCACTTCGTCCGCGTGGCTCTGCTGGAAGCCCATCCCCCGTGAAGTCCCCTGGAGATAATCCAGCGGCATTGCCGACAGGCCACGCTGGCAGTCTTCGTACAGCACGGCATCATCGGGCGTGGCCATGCCTCCCGGATTGAAGAAATCTTCGTACTGGCGTAGCCGCCATGCCCGCTGGGCGGTAGGCTCTCCCACCGGTGCGATGCAGTACGCGCGCATTTCGGTCAGGTTCACCGCCAGCGGACGGAAGATCCTCAGCATGGGCGATATGGCATCGGCAATCTGCATGTTGGGGAAGATGCCCACGTTCCGCCCCTTGAGCATCCAATCGGCCCTGGTATTGCCGACGCGGCTGCGGATCTCGTCAATGGCCGGGTAGATGGGGCGCTTGTCCGGCTCCGGCTGCTCCAGCCACACCGCGGAATGGCCATGGTCGAAATTGATCGCTCCCGCCGGAAGCCCATCGCGGCGCGACCAGTCGAATGAGCGGGAATCGACATTGCCCATGCCTTTGCGGCGGCGGGCCTGAACATCGAGAAACGACGCGTGCGCTTCCGACAGATGGTAGGGGTCGACGCCATTGTCCAGCTGCAGCTTCCAATTTCCCTCGTAGGTATACAAGGTCCGGCCCGGCACGAGCTCTACCCCGTGGGGGCTCTGGTCCACGATGAGATCGATCAGCGTCGCCGCCGAGCCGAGGAACGCGGCCAGCTCGGGAACATCGCGGTTGAGGGACCCGAACAGGAATCCCCGGTAGTTCCCCAGGTGCGCGATGGGAATCAGATGGTGGTCGTCTTTCAGGAAAGCTTCCGAATAGCCGGCCGAGGCGCCGTACTTGAGCAATGTGTTCTTGCCCGCCGAGTCGAACACCCAGCCGTGGTAGGGACACACGTGCGCGCGGGCTCGTCCCTGCTCGCGGCTGCAAAGCAAGGCGCCCTTGTGCCGGCAGGCGTTCACGAAGGCACCGAGCCGGCCCTCGCCGTCGCGGCTGACCAGGATTGGCGTCGAGCCGATCTGGGTGGTGATGAAATCGTGCGGTTGGTGCAGTTGAGACTCATGGCCGAGGAAGCACCATGTTCGCTCGAAGATGTAGCGCTGCTCCAGTTCGAATATCTGGGGGTCGACGAACGCCGCCCGGTGCACCCGGAAGATTCCCTGCGGGAGCCTGTCATCCACGCAGGCGGCGAGCCGCGAGGCAAGAGAGTCCAGGTCGGTGCGCATCATTCGACCTGCTCCAGCTTCGCCGCCTTGCGCACGGCAGTCCATTTTTCGATATTTGACTGTATCCGGGCCCGCAGCACCTGGGGTTCCTCGGGCCAGGGCTGTACCCACCTCGCCTTGAGCGTGGTTCTCACCTCCTCATCGGCCAAGGCTTTGCGAACCTCCGCCGAGATGCGTTCGGATACCCCACGCGGCATGTTGGCCGGCGCGAAGAGCGCCATCCAGTACTCGGCCTGCAACTCCGGAAAGCCCAGTTCCGCGAAAGTCGGAACATCCGGAAACTCGGACAACCGCTCCGGTGACGTGACGGCCAACGGACGCAGCAGGCCGGACTGGATCGCTCCGAAGGCCGGACCGACGTCCGAGAAGGTCATCAACACCTCCTTGGAGGCAACCGCCTGGACCGACTCGTTCGCGCCTCGGAACGGAACGAACGTGATGTCCAGATTGACGCGTTGTGCAAGCGCGGCGGTTTGCAGCTCGAACGCATAGCCCGACCCGGCCGAACTCGCCTGGCGGGGGTTCGCGCGGATGTATTTCACGAGTTCGTCGAGCGAGCGCGCGGGCGTCGCCGAGTTCACGACCAGCAGCATCGGGAATGTCCCGATCAGGGAAACCGGCGTGAAATCGTCCACCGAATAGGGCAGTTTCTTTTGGGTATTCATAAAAGGTTGTTGATGGTCTCCCGACTCTCCGTTGCTACAACTGCTTTTTGATTTCGAGAAAAGATGTTGACAGTCATGGGGCAAGG
>NZ_BAAAEN010000046.1:0-23437 GCF_039523035.1 Pigmentiphaga daeguensis
CCGAATATGGCATTGGGCGGGTTCACACCAAAGCAGCGGCTGGCCATGGCCGCATCAGTTTCTACTTCTGCGACCCAGTAAGAATGGGGGCATTACCGCGGCAGCGGCGGCGTTGCTGCTGGCGCTGGCGGCGCTTACCGTCGCCGCGGCGCTGGCTGCCTGGCTGCTGCTCAGTCCCGCCACGTCAGGCAAAGGGGTCCGAGCCGATGCGTGCACCACCCACGGCGCGTGAATCCGGGCGCGCGAATCCGGGCGCGGCGGGAGAGGGAACCGGCTGCTGCCCAGCCCCGGCTGCATCCCGCGCCCCTGCCTCAGAAGCGGTGAAGAATGCCGACCGCGTACACCTTGCTGTTGAAACCGCTGTCGGATGTCGTCCCGCTGACGTCCTACACCTTTACCTTCGACGGCTCCGGCGGCGTTGCAGGCTTCGGCAAGGGACAGGCCTCGGTAGTCCTTTCCGGACCGCCCGAGGGCGCGACGCAACTCAGCTATACCGCACAGGCGCAGGTCGGCGGAAAAATCGCCCAGGTGGGCGCTCGCCTGATCGACGGCGTGGCCAGGAAACTGGCCGACGAGTTCTTCTCGCGCTTCAAGACCGCTCTCGAACCGGCCTCGCAAGAAGCGCCCACCGAAGCGGTCGAGGAAGACGCCGAGCAATCCGGTCAACCGCCCACGGCCTCGCCGGCCTGGAAATTCTGGCGGTCGTAGCTGCGGATGACCGTGCCGGGATCCTGCCGTACGCTCAGACGTTAAACAGCGATTGTGACTGCAAGTCATTGAATGAACAGTTCACCATGCTGCTCCATTAAAAAATATACTCATGTTTGTACTCAAAAAACTCAGCATTGAGTACGTTCAACCCTGATCTGGCGCCGTTGCGCCGGCTCGGATTCAACTTTCCAGACGCCTGCGACAGGTATCAATGGTGGATTTTATCTGCTGCGCCAACATCTGCCTGATCGGAACACGCTCAAATCGCTCACCCAATGAGCTTGCCTGCGGCAGCATCCGGTCGATGACCTCTTCCACCCGCTTCCTTGGGATGCCACCTTCCTCCGCCAGACGCAATAAATGCCGGCGTTCGATGGCAGCACCTTCGCCGCAAACGTCCAGGTGATGCTGGCCCATCGGGCCTTCACTGAAGGTCAGGTCGAATGCCGGTGCCAGACGCCAGCGCCGGTCAGGCCCGAGACGCCACGCGAAATTCTTGGGATGGTCGTCACGGTTGTGGAAAAGCACATTGAAGACGACTCGTGCGTAGGCTTTCTCCACTTCGCGCTCGTCGCGCGTCAGGAAACGGGTAGCCCGCAGGAAGGCGGTGTAGTCGGTGGCACCGGGCAGGCGAAAATCCACTTGCAACAATCCCGCCAGACTGTGCACCGGGACGCGTTGCCCTCCCTCCCGGTCGAAGCGCGCGACGCCGAAGGCGGCCAGTTCGGGGCCAAGGTCGAACCAGCGACTTTCGGGCACATCCAGTCCGCAATCCCGAGCCAGTTCGGCATAGAGCTGCTCGATGACGCAAACCTCCTTGTGTTCGTTCTGCGCCGGGAATTTGACCAGCCAGGGACTGCCGGACGCATCCGGACGGGTGCTGACTTGCCCGGTCGTTGCGTCGTACTGCACCAAGGCCTTGGGCCTGGCCCCTTGCGGTGAGCCGCCGATGAGCGCTAGCTCGCGCAGGGCTGCCCCCGCCTCGCCCGCGAGCGCGAGACGGCTTTGCTCGGCCAGCGCCAGCAAGGACCAGTCGGGCTCGTGGGCGCCGGCGTCGCTTGCCGGAACGAAGCGCAACGCGCCCATCGCGCGCTCACCAATGAAGGCCAGGCGGTCCAGCGGCCCGGGATGGCGCAAGCCGTGTTGACGGAACAAGCGATCCATCAGCAGCAAACCCCAGCCGTCCGGCAGACTGTCGGCGATCAGGCCCGGAAGGCGATGCAAATGGGTCGGAAAACTACCGTAGGCATCCGCACGCAGCTTGAGGTGCAAGGGCGACAGTTCCAAGCCCTGAGACAGAGCTTCGGGAGAATATTCGAAGAGCAGGGATTGACCGTCATCGGCTAAGCGTCCCAACGGCCAGTCTTCTCCCCAGCCGCAATAATGCACGGTAAGCAGCTTCATGATGTTCTCTTACGCGGCGCACGCTGGCGGCGGCTGACAAGGTCCACCTGCTCCATCTGGGCGATGGATTGCCGTTTGAGCACGAAGAGATCGTCCAGCGCCTCCAGCAAGCCAAGTGCCTGCGCAACGCGGACCAGCGTTTCCAGCGAGCACTGGCCGTCGCTTTCGAGTTTGCGCAACGCCCCCAGCGACAACCCGGCCATCTGCGCCAGTTCACGCTGCGTAAGCGATTGGGCAAGCCGCTGCTCCCGCAGACGAGCACCCAGCGCGTGCAGGATCTCAGCGGGAGTCGAGAGATGAAAAGTCACTTTTATGACCCTTATCGCGAAAAAGATTGCGTAAGTGCCATTTTAGTGGACTTTACTTATTCTTGAAAGCAGATGGCTGCGATAGCTGCCGCGAGCGATCATGCGGTGACCATCGTAACGCTACGATAACGTAGCGTTACGATGTTACGGAGCTGGCTCCTGTCCAGCAGCCGGTGCCTCCAGCAGTACTGAAGGCTCCACCCCCAGTGCCTCGGCCAGCTTGAAGATGTTGAGTAAGGCGATGTTGCGTTGCCCACGCTCAACACCCCCTAGGTAGCTGCGCGCCAAGCCACTTTCCAGTGCCAGGCGTTCTTGCGACCACCCTCTGGTCTTTCTGATTTCTATCAGCTTCAGGCCGAAGCGTAGTCGGGGATCAAGGGCCATATTTCTCTCTTCTTAAAGAGAAATGACTCTATGAGTCCCCCCTCTATAGGGCTACGCCCGATAAGTGCCCGTACTATAAGTGACAATTTAACTCAAGCGCCATAGAATGACCTCTATGAGTAACAAAATGGAGATCATGACGTATGGCAAGCGTCTGGAAGACTGCTGGGATGGGAGCGGCTGCGGGGCTTGCTGTTCCAGTGGCTGGGCTTTCAGGTCTCGCTGCCGCTGGTCTTACTCTGATTCTTGTACTGGCGATGTTCGGCGTGGGGCCTGCGCGCCTGTCACAGACATCGCTGTGGGGGCTGCTGACCAGTGAGCTGATGCTCTATCTGCTGATTTCGCTGGCGATCTTCACGTTGTCCTTCCGCTTTCTGGCGCGCTTGCAGGCCCGCTGTCAGGCACTTGTAGCCAAGCTCAACGCTCAGCAGGGGCTGTCATTCGATGCTGGACATCTCTTGGGCTACCCCGCGCCGGCCTTTCTGGTGTTTGACCGGCAGCATCGCAAACTGGCTGTCTGTTCAGTCGTGGATGAAGCCTGGCGCATCCACGACTTCTCCTGGCTGCTTGGTTGGCGGATGACCTGGCGCGAGGTCGAGAGCATGGAGATGAACGGCGGTAGCCGTCAGGTCAACGCCAGCGGCATGAGCGTGCCGACCTTCGAGCGCACGGTACGCGCGAAAGACTTCGCCATCGAGCTGCAAACCGCCGATCCGCAACGACCAGTACTCAGTTTTCCCATGAGCCGTCGGGCGGCGGAAACCTGGTGTGCCCGGCTCAATGCCCTCTTCAACGGATGACCTCGCGAGGAACTGCGATGAAACACTACCGGAGCTTGCTGCTTCTGCCTTTTGTATTGACAGGTTGTGCTACAACCGACATGCAGGGGGCGCTGGACTCCCTGAACGGAATAGGACACTCCATTGGAACCAGTCTGTCGCAAGCGGCTACGCCCGCAAGCGCGGCAAACCGCAACAGCTTGCTGGGCACTCCACTGCATAACGCCTTGCGCCAGAATCTGTCTACCACGGTCGCGCCCCGGAGTGGCCCAAGGTGGTGATCAGCAATCTGCAAATTCCGGCGGATCAGATGACGCTGACCCGTAGCCTCACGCTCAAAGCCAGTGATTGCATTCGCTTTGACGCCGTGCTCTGGCACGACGCCAAGCGCTCCGAGCGCTTCAGCAATCTGTCGCTTTGCGCGCCGGAGCTGCCGAAACAGTCGAATAATTTCGTGCTGACCTGGAAGAGCTTTTCCATCTCCGGCAAAACCAGCGGCCAGGTTCGCACCGACGGCCCAATCCCACCGTACAGTAAGCTGCCAAGCGACCCGGCGATGGAGCGCTGGTTGATGAACCAGTTCGGCCTTTACTATGTCGGTTCACTGTTGACGCTGGTCGGCTATGACCCCAACTTCACGGTCGATGAAGGGATGCTGGCCGATCGTGCTGATGTGCGAGGTTCTGCAGGTCAGCGCCAGCGGGTACTTCCACTGGGATGCATCGACACGCAGCGGTGCAGGGGGAGGCCGTGGGCTGCACAGTGATGAGGCCTTGTTGGTCCACATCCGAGCCATCCACAGGCAGTTGCGCGGCGAGTACGGCTGGCCCCGCATGCACCGCGAACTGCGAGCCCGCGGCCTGCGTGTGGGCAAGGAGCGGGTGCGCCGGTTGATGCAGCGCCACGGCATCAGGGCCAAGGGCAAGCGCAAGTTCGTGGTAACCACCGACAGCGCGCATCGCCTGCCGGTGGCCCCGGATCTGGTGCAGCGCCGCTTCACGCCGGCTGCGCCCAATGCGCTGTGGAGCGGCGACATCACGTACATTGCCACTGACGAGGGTTGGCTGTATCTGGCCGCCGTGCTGGATCTGCACAGCCGCCAGGTGGTGGGCTGGAGCCTGCAGGCGCACATGCAGACTGCGCTGGTCAAGGACGCGCTGCTGATGGCCTGCTTTCGACGCAAACCGGCCCCGGGCTTGATCTTTCACAGCGACAGGGGCAGCCAGTATTGCAGCCAGGACTTTCAGGACACACTGACCGCCTGGGGCATCCGCAGTTCGATGTCGCGCAAGGGCAATTGCTGGGACAACGCCCCTACGGAGAGCTTGTGGGGGCGGTTGAAGACGGCCTGCGTCCATGGCCAACGGTTTGCCACACGCCAGCAGGCACGGCAAGCGGTCATGGACTGGATCGCCTTCTACAACCACTCGCGACTACATTCGGCTCTGGGCTACCTCAGTCCGATGCAGTTCGAACAACGCTGGTTGGCGGCGCAGCGTAGATCTGCCGCTTGATGATCGGGCTATGCACTCCGGTTTTCAGGGGCAAGGTCACACTTGTTCATGCAGGCTATCGATCAACATCGAAGGCAAGCGCTGTTGCGCTTGCTCCAGGGCCGCCGGCAGCTCCTTCATCAACGCTTGATGTCCTTCGGCCAGCACGATGCCGAACTCGTAGAGGAGCCCGCGCAGCTCGTTGGTCTGCATGATGCGCGTCTTCATCAACTGCGCGCGCACTCGGTGCAGCGCAAGCACTACCTGCTGCGCCTCCGTCTTGACCGCGACGAAGCGAACGCCAGGTTGGCGAGCGGCCGTCCAGATCGCCTGCGCGTCGGCGGCATCCGTCTTGTTCCGCTGCACGAACGGCCGCACCATCTTCGGTGGCAGCAGTCGCACCTCGTGCCCGAGTCTCACCAACTCGCGTCCCCATTCGTGCGCGCCGCCGCAAGCTTCCATCGCCACCACCGCCGGCTGCCTGGCGGCGAACCATTCGAGCATTTCCGAACGCTTGAGCTTCAGCCGCTCGATGCTGCCGGTGTCCGGCTCGACCCAGTGCAGCTGGATGATCGGCACGGTTTAGGAGAGCAAGCGACGCCACAGTGTGATGGGCCAAACAGGTCGAACCGGGACGGGAACACTCCGGTAGGGAACTTGAGCTTCGAGCTCGATGTTCAGATGGGAGCCTCGTCAGCGAATGCCATCAGGGCCAGCAGGCTTGCCGCCTGCACAACAGGCCGGATATAAGACTGCAGCCCAGCCTCCTGCTTCATCACGCATCAACGTCCTTGCGATCCGGGAGGCGCCCATATAAGACCTTCCCTAAGGTGAAGACATCACTGGGCAGAAGCGATTAGTTTGCGCATCCCAAAGAGCATTCGTGCCACTTCACGCGTGGCGAGGGTGCTGGGCCGCAACGGCGTGCTGCTGAGCACGATGCGCCGCATTAAGCGGGGCTGAACAATGGGGCAGGAACTGAGTCGTCCCGCTGCAACGTCAGCTTGTGCGGTGGTGGATGCGACGATTGCGTAGCCGGCGCCGGCGGCCACGAGTTCTTGCTGAAGAAGCACGGAGTCAGCTTCCATCGCAATGCTCAGTTGTACCGCGTGCTCACGTGCTAGCAAGTCGAGCCGGGCGCGCAGTAGGTGGGGTGCTGCTGGCAATATCAGAGATAAGCCCTGCAAGCTGGCGAACCGCACGTGTTTTCGGTCAGTTATATGGTCACCAGGCGGGCCAATGAGGTGCAGTGAAACTTCAGATAGGCATGGCTCGTCAGGCCTATCCTCATTATCCTCGCGCAGCAACAGTGACAGGTCTAGCCGCCCTTGCTTCAACCACTCTTCGAGATGAGCACTCGCCCCATCGGTAAAGTGAAGCTTGACGCGCGGATGAGCATCTCTTACGGCCTGGAATAGGGGGCCTGATACGCTGCGTACAGTCGAAGGAAGGAGGCCGACACGAACTTCTCCCATCGGCTCTCCCGCTACCGAGCGAATGTCTTCCTCGAATTGCTCCGCTTGCACCATGAGAGGTCTGATCCGAGCCAGCACAAGTTCGCCAAAATCGGTCAAAACGACACCACGTCCCGTTCTGTGAAACAACCGGTTGCCACATTGAGCTTCAAGCAGCGCAATCTGCCGACTCAGAACGGACTGCAAACAGTCTAGACTCGCCGCGGCGCGCGTGAGGCTACCCAGTTGTGCGACCTTGAGGAATAGCTCCCACTTGGGATCGATGATGGACGTCATTGCAGGTACCTACTGCGGCCGATGGCCGCGACTATTGCCAACTCAGTCTACTCGCTCGTTTCGGCAGGGCTGAACTCCCATGACGCGCTTGGGATACTAGGTTCGCACCACTCGAGCGACTTGCGAGATTGACCGCTCGAAGGCCACCCAGTTGCAGGAGGACTTTTCAACAAGGCGAGTGTTGAAAATCCTGGGCTCACTCGGGCAAGACCGGCGTTGCTGATCTACAGGACGCTATCCTGTTGATTTCCATGCAACCGTAACCCACCAGTTCCATCTCGATCTGACCCACCCTGGTTCGTGAACTTACTGCTCACGTTGTGGATAAGTTCTTGGCGGTCTTCTCCTTCTTGGTGGTCTGTGGTGGTTGCTGGGCGGAACTGTTCTTGAAGCGGAAGCTGTCGTTGCCAGTTTCCAGAATATGGCAGTGATGCGTGAGCCGGTCCAGCAGCGCAGTGGTCATCTTGGCATCCCCGAACACACTGGCCCATTCGCTGAAGCTCAGGTTGGTGGTGATCACAACGCTGGTGCGCTCGTACAGCTTTGACAGCAGGTGGAACAGCAAGGCGCCTCCTGAGGCACTGAATGGCAGGTAGCAGATCGAACTGGATTGCCGTCCCTCGGTGCTTGCGGAAGCAGGCAGGGGGAAAATCCCGTCGGCGAATTCGCCGTTCATGTCGCCGCGCAGCGGCAGGCCCAGTTCCCGCGCGTGCGCCAGCGCCGCGCGACTCAGCGGTGGCCAGTCGGCGACGGGGGTGCGCCGAATCTTCGTCGGGCCGGTCGCGCCATGCAGTTCGCCGCTGAAGTCGGCATCACTCTCGAGTTTGCGGAAGAAAGGAAGAACCGACGTCCAGGACCAGCCCGTGGCGCCCATTGATTCCCATCGGTCGTAATCGTCTGGCAGCCCGCGCAGCGCTACCATGCCCATGATGTTGGACCCCCCGCCGAGCAGGCGCGCCTGGGGAGCGCCCGCATCGGGGGCGTTCTCGGCGTCGAGATAACGCCCCTTCAGGGGCCAGCGATAGGACCCCACGAAGGAGGCGTCGCTGCTGACGGTCTGGATGTCGGCGGGCGGATGCAAGCTGGGCACATCGGCCCCAGCCTCCAGCAACAGGACCTGTCGCGAAGGGTCTTCGCTCAGCCTGCTCGCCAGCACACACCCGGCGGAGCCGGCGCCGACGATGATGTGGTCATAGGTTGCGTCGGTCGTGGGATCCGTCATGTTCTCGGCCAATGGCTGCACTGCCCTTTAGTGATTGGACGGGGCAACCGCGGTTTCCCGCATGATCGCTTCCGGCGTCCGATAGCGTTCCGCCATCTCCCGCTCCTGGGGTGTGCGCAGTTGCGCCTGCATGTACGCGCCGAGGGCTCGGGCATGCCCGACGATGAAAGTGCCGAAGGCCACACGCTGCCGTCCGTAGTCGGCAAGCGCCTCCTGGACGCTGGCATGCGCCTGGAGGGCCTGGACGAGGGCCATGGCGTCTCCCGCGGCCTTGGTCACGCCCATACCACAGTGAGGACGGGCCACGAACGCGGCGTCCCCCAGCAGGGCGACCCGACCGATGGCCGCGCGGGGGCTTTCGAGATCGAAGATCGGCTGGAAGAACAGGTTCTCCGTCTTCTCGACCACCTCCGCAAACTGCGGTGCCAGCACGTCGTGGGCGGCCTGGCGTGCCTGGGCCACGATCTCGGGGCGGATCAGCGGCGGGGGGATGCCGTCCATCCAGACGCGGCCGCTGGCATCGGTGACCATGTCCTTGAACGTGGTGGCTTCGTCGGCGGGCCGGTACCACACGAAGTTGAATCGGCGCTTGCCTGGCGACATGCCGTTCTCCAGTCCGGCGACGGGATAGGCAATCATCTGTTCCTGCGGCGGAATGCCAAAGGCGAAGTAGGGAAAGAGTTCCGTCAGGGCGCGCTCGCTGAGGACGGATTCCTCGACCAGGCCTCGCCACGCGACATAGCCTGCATACACGGGTTTGGCTTCCGGCACGAGCGCCTGCCGCGTCGTGGAGCGCAGCCCATCGGCTGCGACGACGAGCTCGGCTTGATCGCGGTGGCCATTGGAGAAGGCGAGCTGGACTTCGTTGTCGTCCTGTGTGATCGACTCCAGTGCATACCCGTTGTGGTAGCGCTCTTTGGGTAACGCTTTCTTGAGGATGCCGTAGAGACTTCCCCAAGCCGTGAGCACCTGGGGCATGGGACGCCGGGCCAGGACGGATCCGTCCTGCGCCAGGGTCACGCGTTCCTCGACCGCCACGCCGATGGCTTCATCGGGGGGGATGCCGACGGCGACCAGGGCTTCCATCAACTCGGGATGCGTGACGATGCCAGCGCCGCGGCCTTCCAGTTCTTCGGCCACGCGCTCATAGACATTCACGTCCCATCCTGCACGAAGCAGTAGATTGGCAGCGAACAGTCCCCCCAGCGAGCCTCCGACGACAACAGCCTTGCGGGATTCAGACATTGCGATTCTCCAGTGCCAGCGCCTCGGCCGCAGGGAAGTTCAGCTCGATGGTGACCCCGGAAGGATCCTCAACGAATACCTGGTGCAGGCCCAGGTCGGGCACCGTGCGCTCGCGGAACTCCAGTTGCGCGGCGTGCAGGCGTTGGCGCATGTCCTTGAGGTCGGTGGCCAGAAACGCGAGGTGGTCGACTGCGGCGCTGCCGTGCAGGCTGGACTCGTCCTTGTCGCCGAGATACTCCTGCAGCCCCTTCGGATCGTTCTTGTCGATCCCGATGATGTGGACGACGCCGAAGTCGGCCTCGTCTCCGCCGCGATAGAGCCAGATGCCGGGGAATTTGAAGGCGGGGCGATAGCCTTCCTTGAACCCCAGGATCTCTGTGTAGAACCGTCGGGATGCATCGAGCGACGTGGTACGTACCGAGAAGTGAGCCAGCTTGCTAATGGGCATCTGAGCCCCCAGACATTAGGTTATCGAAAGATAAATAGTAAGCCGTGCTGACGCAACGGGCAAGCATCGGTGTCAATGATTTTTGATCAGGGTTTACCCAATCTATTGATCGATTGACAACTAAGTTGCTCGAAGTCAAAGTTATCATTCGATAAACAGCAACCGGAGCACTCCCGCTCCCGACCATTGGAGACCATCATGTTGTCACGCACTTTCTTGCCTCGCCTCTTCCGGCTACTCCCTGCAGTCGCTCTGCTGGGTGCGGCGGGGATCTCTCAGGCGCAGTCCATCAAGATCGGGTTGCCGGTTCCGTTGACCGGACCCTATGGCGCGGAGGCCCAGGACCAGGTTCGCAATGCCGAATTGGCGGTCAAGGAGTTCAACGGCGCTGGAGGCCTGGCGGGTCGCAAGGCTGAGTTGCTGGTGCGTGACGACAGGCTCAACCCCGGCGAGGCGGCCACGCGAGCCCTTGAACTCATCGAGAAGGACGGTGCGAACTTCATCGTCGGCGGCTTGTCCGCAGCGACGCAACTGTCCATCAACAACGTGACGAAGCAACGCAAGACGCTGTACATCTCCATCAGCCAATCGGACGCGATCAATGAAGCGACCGATGCAAGCCCGTACACCTTCCATGAAGCGCTCAATCCCCACATGACGACCCAGGCCGTGGGAAGGTATGCCTTCAAGAGCGGCACCAAGGTGGCGTTTCTGACAGCCGACTACGCCTATGGCCATGAGATGACCCGTGGGTTCACGGCCGTCGCCAAGCAACTCGGCGCCGTGGTGGTTGGCGAGGTCAAGCACCCACTTGGCGCCAGCGACTACTCTGCCTTCCTTCCGAGGATTCGGGCGATGAACCCTGATGTCCTGGTTTTCAACAACTTCGGGGCCGACAACCGCATATCCATCAAACAGGCCGGCGACTTTGGCATGAAGAAGCAGATGCAGTTCGTCACGCCGATCATGACGTACACGGCCCGGGTGTCCGGCGGCGCGAGCACGTATGAGGGCGTCATTGACCTGCCCCCATTGACCGTACCAACGGATTGGAGAAGTCCGGGGTTGAAGGTTAATCGAAGTTTTGTTTTTGCTCACTGCCAGCAGCACCGCCAGCGCGCTGGCGGTGCTGCTGGGCAAATCGTGCCGGCGGGATGCGTCCCAGACTGCTGTGCGGCCTGACCTCGTTGTAATCCCGCCGCCAATGTGCAATGCACTCCCGGGCCTGTGACAACGATTCAAACCACTGCTCGTTGAGGCATTCATCTCTGAACTTGCCGTTGAAGCTCTCGATGTAGCCGTTCTGCATAGGCTTGCCCGGCTCAATCAGGATGTGCCGAATCCCGTTCTTGTGCGTCCAAGCCAGGAACGCCCGACTGGTGAACTCCGGGCCATTGTCCGTTCGCACTGCTGCCGGGTAGCCGCGGAACCTGGCCACTTGGTCGAGCACGCGCGTGACGTACTGGCCCGAGATGCCGTAGTCCACCGTGATGTCCACGGACTCCTTGCTGAAGTCATCCACCACCGTCAGACACTTGATTCGCCGTCCGCTGGACAGGCTGTCCGATACGAAATCCATGCTCAGCACCTCGTTGATGTTCCTGGCCAGTTGCAGCGGCACGCGCTCCTGCGTTGGGCGTTTGACTTTGCGGCGCTTCTTCACCGTCAGGTTGGCCTGCCGGTACAGCCGGTAGATGCGCTTGTGGTTCACCCCCGGAAACTGCTGGCGCAGCATGTCGTGGATGCGCCGGTAACCGAATCGGCGGCGCACCAAGGCCGTTTGCCGAATCTGTTCACCCAGGGTGGCGTTGAGCTCGCTGGGCTGCGGCGGGTGGCGGTAGCTGTCTCGGGATAGCCCCACAAGGCGGCAGGCGTGCCGCTCCGAGAGGTGATGCTGCTCAATCATCTGTCGGATGGCATCGCGCCGCGCCTGTGGGGCTAGCGCTTTACCCCGAAGACGCTCTTGAGGGCGTGGATGTCCAGATGGGCTTCGGCCAGCAGTTTCTTGAGCTTGGCGTTCTCGCTCTCGAGCTCGCGCAGGCGCTGGGCCTCAGAGACCTGCATGCCGCCGAACTTCGCACGCCATTTGTAAAACGTGGCCTGGCTGAAGCCGCCGCTGCGGCACAACTCGGGGATGCCCATGCCGGCCTCGGCCTGTCGCAAGAAGCCAATGATTTGTTCGTCGCTGAACCTGCTCTTCTTCATGTCCGTCATTCTCCTGGGTTGACGGACTTCTCTCGTTTACCGTGGTACGGCTGGTGGGGGGCAGGCCACCTGGCCCGCGTGGTGGCGGTCTTCGGTGCTGCACGCCCGCATCACGCCTACCTGTTTGCCAACCGGAGAGCCAACCGCATGAAGGTTCTGGTGCACGATGGTATTGGTGTGTGGCTGGCGGCGCGGCGCCTGAACAGCGGCAAATTCGTCTGGCCGCGTGAGGGGGCATTGACCGCCAATCTCAGCCGCTCGCAGTTCGACGCTCTGGTGCTGGGCCTGCCTTGGCAGCGCCTGGGCGACGGTGGCGTCATCACCGTGCTCTGAATCTGATTGTTTGCCTGCTGTCTGCCAATCGGTGCATGTGCCAATGGCGTGGCGTTGCCCGCGCTGGCACAGTCATGCCCATGGTGGTCGAGCCCCAATCCCTGGATAGTCTGAGTCCCGAGCAACTGCGCTCGGCGCTGCTGTCCATGCTGCAAGCCGCTGCTGCCAAGGACCAGGAACTGGCCTTCAAGCAGACCCTCATCGACAAGCTCACGCACGAGAACGCGCTCTTGAAGCGCATGAAGTTCGCCGCCCAGTCAGAGCGCTTCAGCCCTGAGCAGAAGAGCCTGCTCGACGACGAGATCGAAGCGGACCTGGCGGCCGTGGCCAGCGAGATCGACGGGCTGTCGCAGGCGCAAACGCCGACTACCCCCGAGAAGAAACAAGCCAAGCGCTTGCCACTGCCCGCCCACCTGCCACGTCGCGAGATCCGCCACGAGCCCGCGTCCACCACCTGCTCGTGTGGCTGCCAGATGAAACGCATCGGGGAGGACGTGGCTGAGAAGCTGGACTACGTGCCTGGCGTGTTCAGCGTCGAACGCCACATCCGCGGCAAGTGGGCATGCGCCCAGTGCCAGAGCATTCAACAGGCGCCGGTCGACGCGCACGTCATCGACAAAGGCATCCCCACCGCCGGCCTGCTGGCCCAGGTGCTGGTGGGCAAGTACGCCGATCACCTGCCGCTGTACCGGCAGGAGGCGATCTTCGGCCGCGCCGGCCTGGCCATCCCGCGCTCGACCCTGGCGCAATGGGTAGGCACCTGCGGCGTGCGGTTGCAGCCGCTGGTCGATGCCTTGAAGGACGAGATCCTCAGCCACCGGGTGCTGCACGCCGATGAGACTCCGGTGGCCATGCTCAAGCCCGGCGATGGCAAGACGCACCGCGCCTACCTCTGGGCCTATGCGCCGGGGGCGTTTGAAGACATCAAGGCCGTGGTCTACGACTTCTGCGAGTCTCGCTCGGGCGAGCATGCCCGGCGCTTCCTGGGCCATGGCACCGACAAGGCCTGGAAGGGAAGTCTGACCTGCGACGACTTCAGTGGCTACAAGGCCCTGATCGCCAGCGGCGTGACCGAGGTGGGTTGCCTGGCGCATGCCCGGCGCAAGTTCTACGATCTGCACGCGGCCAACCAGAGCCAGATCGCCGAGCTCGCCCTGCAACAGTTCGCCCGGGTCTATGACATCGAGCGCGAGGTCAGGGATCTGGGCGCCGAACAACGGCAAATCGTTCGACAGCAGCAGACAAGGCCCATCCTGGATGCCCTGCACGAGTGGATGACACTGCAACGGCGACAGGTGCCCGACGGATCGGCAACCGCCAAGGCGCTGGACTACAGCCTGCGAAGATGGGATGCGCTGACCCGATTCGTGGGTGACGGACAACTGCCCGTGGACAACAACTGGATCGAGAACCAGATCCGGCCCATTGCCGTCGGTCGCAACAACTGGCTGTTTGCCGGTAGTTTGCGCGCGGGCCAGCGGGCCGCCGCCGTCATGAGCCTGATCCAGTCGGCGCGCATGAACGGGCACGACCCGTATGCCTACCTCAAGGAAGTGCTCACGCGGCTGCCCACGCACAAAGCCAGTCGCATCGACGAACTCTTGCCGCACCGCTGGCAACCAGGCGCCATCTAAGTCTCAGCCACGTCCGCCGGTGGCGGTCAACATGGGATCACCGCGCGCTTACGGAGCAAGCGCAACAGCGCTTGCCTTCGATGTTGATCGATAGCCTGCATGAACAAGTGCGGCGCATCGGGCAACTGCAGGCCGACATCGTCGCGATCGAGCGTCGCCTCTCACAGCAGCTTCGCCAAAGCAGTGCGTGCAAAGCGGTGGCCGAGATTCCCGGCGTGGGGTTGATGACGGCAACGGCGGTCGTCTCCAGCATGGGCTCACCAACGGCCTTCAAAGATGGTAGGGAGTTCGCTGCCTGGATCGGCCTGGTGCCGCGGCAAACCGGCACGGGTGGGCGTGTGCGCCAGCTCGGGATCAGCAAGCGAGGCGACGCGTACCTTCGAACCCTCTTGATGCACGGAGCCAGGGCGATCGTCAGGTCGGATCGAGCGACGACATGGCCGTGGCTAGCTGCGCTGCTCAAGCGAAGGCCCTACAGCGTCGCCGTCGCTGCGGTAGCCAACAAGATTGCTCGAACGATCTGGGCCGTACTCGCCCGTGGGCAAGAATGGCGAGCTACGTCCTGGCAGGCCGCATAACTGGATGATCGGCACGGTTTAGGAGAGCAAGCGACGCCACAGTGTGATGGGCCAAACAGGTCGAACCGGGACGGGAACACTCCGGTAGGGAACTTGAGCTTCGAGCTCGATGTTCAGATGGGAGTCTCGTCAGCGAATGCCATCAGGGCCAGCAGGCTTGCCGCCTGCACAACAGGCCGGATATAAGACTGCAGCCCAGCCTCCTGCTTCATCACGCATCAACGTCCTTGCGATCCGGGAGGCGCCCATATAAGACCTTCCCTAGCGCATGCTTCAGGGCTCAGATATGGCAATTTTTCGATAGCTGAAATGAGGTGTTCAGGGCTTACGCCTAGAGCGAAGGCACGCTACAGTTCGCTCCACGACAACGCCGATGCGGAGAAGCCGCAACGGTCAATGGAGACAGAGACATGCCCTTCAACCGACGCCTTTTGGTCTGCGCCGCCGCTCTATTCGTCACAGGAGCCTCGCTTGCACAAGCCGACTACCCCAATAGACCTATCAAGGTCATCGTTCCGTTTCCGGCCGGGGGTGTGACCGACATCGGCTCGCGCATCATTCTCGACCGTATGTCCCAGTCGCTGAATGTGCCTGTGGTGGTCGACAACCGGCCCGGCGCCGGTACCAAGCTCGGCACCGGCGTTGCGGTGAAGTCGGCCAAGGATGGTTACACCCTGTACATGAGTAACTCGTCATACGCCATCCTGCCAGTGATCGACCCCGAGGCAGGCTATGACGCAGAGCGTGACCTTGCACCAATTGGGTTGGGAGCCACGTACGGCATGGCCGTGGTTGTGAATCCCGCGTTGTCCGCGAAAACGATGGGGGAGCTGTTGACACTGGCCAAACAGACGCCCGGAAAGCTTGCGTATGGAAGCGCCGGCATGGGCAGCGGCTCGCATTTCATGGGCGAGCATCTGAAGCAGTTGACTGGCACCAACATTCTGCATGTGCCCTACAAGTCGACCTCCCTTGCTGTCCAGGACGTGGCGGGTGGTCGCGTGGATCTTGCCTTTGATGGAGCAGTAAAACCACTAGTGGACGCTGGCAAGGTTCGCATCATCGCGGTGACGGGCGCCGTGCGAGACCCGCGGTTTCCGCAGGTGCCGACTGTGGCGGAAGCGGGTCTCGGCGACTTCACATTCGAGTCTTGGTTGGGCCTTTTCGCCCCCACAGACACGCCCGAGCGCGTCATTGTGCGCCTTAACCAGTCCATGAACGAGGCCTTGGCCGACCCTGGCGTAAAGCAGCGCCTGGCAGAACTGGGCCTTACTCCCGGTGGTGGCAACCCAGCATTCCTGAAAAAGCAGGTGAGCGCGGACCTCGTGAAATACAGGAAGATTGCGGCCGAAACGCGCATCAAACTGCAATAGCGCATGACGCGCAAAGCGTAGCCGCACGCGGCTGCTGTCTCTCCTTAACCTGCCGAAGTCCATGACCTGCACATCCAGTAATGGTGCTGCGCAAGCGCAGCTATCACCGACGTTATTCCTCACAGACGAAGACGTAAGCCACCTCACCGAGTGGCAAGCCTCGGTCAATGCATTGCGCGCCGCCTACGCGCAGCCTGATGATCCAGCAAGGCTGCCGCCTCGAACGATGGCGCGAGGCAAAGGCGTGTGGTTGAGAAGCCTGACGGCTGTGGCGCCAAGTGGCGACTTCATGGGCAGCAAGCTTATCGCCGCATCCCCCCGGGCCGGATACGCGAGCTACCTGATCTCGCTCTTCGACACGAACACCATGGCGCTGGCGGCCCTTATTGACGGCAACCAAGTCACGGGTATTCGTACCGCGGCTACCTCGGCCGTTGCCATTGACGTGTTGGCGCCGACTCGCGGTCTGCGCGTGACGTTGATCGGTTCCGGATTCGAAGCCCAAGGCCAACTCGAGGCACTGGCGGCTACGCGCCAAATCGAGTCGGCCACTGTCTACAGTCCGAGCCTGACAAGCCGCGCGCGCTTTGTCGAGAAGTTCGCACTGCTGCTTCCGTCGGTCAAGGTTAGCGCTGCATCCTCGGCTGAAAGAGCTGTGAGAGATGCCGACGTGGTGATATGCGCTGCTCGCTCGCATGACGAATCTCCGGTGTTGCGCGGCGAATGGTTGCGGCCCGGCATGACCGTGGTGTCGATTGGCTCCACGCTGCCTGAACAACGCGAGGTTGACTCGGAAGTGATCCGGCGTGCCGACCTCATCGTTGCGGACATGCCGGAAGAGGTTGCTCACGATACCGGCGACATGCTCGTGGCCACGCGTGAAGGCGTAATTTTCGAGGACAAGCTGGTATCTCTTTCGTCGGTCGTCTGCAAGGAAGGTAGCTTCCGGCGCGACGGCAGTTCGATCCTGCTTTTCAAATCGGTGGGCTCAGCGTTGCAAGACGTTGTCATCGCAGAAATGCTTCTGCTACGCGCGCGCACACAGCTTGTTGGCACAACTTTGCCCGTTGGCATAGTTCCAGTGGCCAAGTGGAAGGCTCCGACACCACAAGAACCCGTCGCGGCAAGCACCGCCTGAATTCTCAACAAGGAAACATCCATGACCCGCTATAAGAAAAACGAAGCCCGCGCCTGGGCACGTCAATACCTGACAGGCTGTTCGGCCGTCACTATTCCTACCTTCACTTCCGATTTGAAGGGTCTAAACGAGGCAGCCATCCGGCACGATATGCAACTGGTGAAGAAGTTGGGTTTCAGCTACACGTTGCTATGTGCCGAAGTCGCGATCACACCGCAGGAGAACGCGCAATTCACCGCCATTGCCCGCGACACGGTCGGCAAGGACTTCGGCCTATTCTTTCACGCCGCGTTCGGCACGCTGGCTGAAAACATCGAAGCCGTAAAGCTTGCCGAAAAAGCTGGTGCGGACATCGTTTTGCTGTCCTATCCCAGCCAGTTCTGGCCAAACTCCGAACAGGAGATCTATGACTACACCAAGGCGTTTTGCGACGCTACAGACCTCGCGGTCATGCTATTTCCCATACCTTTGTGGGGCTTCGAACGCGTGCATCCGGCCGGCATGTCGACTGAACTGGTGCGACGGTTGCTGAAGGACTGCCCCAACATTGCCGCGATCAAATCCGAACAGGGCTACCCGCTGATCGGCGGCATCTGCGAGATGTACCACCACTTCAGGGACGACGTGGTCATCAGCTGCCCGATCGAATCTGATGCAATCCCACTCATGGGGCTGATGAAACTCCAGTTCTCGGGCACAAGCAATACGCAGTGGATGAGCGAGTACTACCCGAAAGCCTTTGCACTCGCGCAGGCCGGAAAGTTTGAAGAAGCCATGGCGTTGTACTGGAAAGTGAATCCTGCACGTAGCGCGAACGGTGTTGGTACCCAAGCCTACATAGCTGGCTCGTCTGTGCTCAACCGCACGATGTGGAAGTACCAGGACTGGCTTGCGGGTTTCAACGGCGGGCCGTTGCGCGCGCCGGCTATGCGGGTACCCGACCGCTTCATGAAAGGATTCCGGGCGGGACTGCAAGCCAGTGGCCTCCCCGTCACGAACGATCCGGACCATCTGTTTATGGTCGGCCGAAATCCGGCTTGACGTGGCGTTATGAACCATCTGCTCAAAGACCCGACGTTGTTGCATGGTGCTGCCTATGTGAACGGTTTGTGGGTCCAAGAAACCCCACATGGTTTCTATGACCTTCGGAACCCTGCGACGGCCGAAGTGCTAGTGCACCTTCCGCGCATGCGCGAGGCCGAGACACGGCAAGCAATTGAATTTGCCCACGAGGCTTTTGGGGCCTGGCGCAGGACGCCGGCAAAGCACCGTTCAAGAATCTTGCGGCGATGGTACGAGCTCATCGTCGAAAACCGGGAGGACCTGGCTAAGCTGATCACTCTGGAAGAAGGCAAGCCGTTGGCAGAGGCCCGCGGAGAGGTCGACTACGCAGCATCCTTCATTGAATGGTTCTCAGAGGAGGCTAAGCGTGTCTATGGCGAATTGGTGCCTCCCCCGGGCACGCGCCAGAAGATTGTTGTTCTCAAAGAGCCGATCGGAGTGTGCGCTGCAATTACTCCCTGGAATTTCCCAGCCGCCATGATCACTCGCAAGGCGGGACCCGCGCTCGCTGCGGGGTGCACTATGGTTGTCAAGCCGGCCAGCCAGACTCCCCTGACCGCGCTGGCACTGGCCGACTTGGGTGCTCGCGCGGGTCTGCCAAGCGGCGTTTTCAATGTTGTCACCGGGAACGATACGCGGGCTATAGGCGGCGAACTGACCGGCAATGTACTGGTGCGCAAGGTCACATTCACTGGCTCAACTGAAGTTGGGCGGGTCCTGCTCGAGCAGTCAGCCCGCACGATCAAGAAGTGCTCAATGGAACTCGGCGGAAATGCGCCTTTCATGATTTTTGACGACGCTGACCTGGACGCGGCAGTAGACGGTGTAGTGGCCTCCAAATTCCGTAACACGGGTCAGGCTTGCATCAGTGCCAACCGGGTTCTAGTGCAGGCGGGTGTGATTGACGAGTTCGCCGCAAAGCTTGTAGCGCGCGTGCTGACCCTCAAAGTCGGCAATGGGCTGGAAGAAGGCGTACAGCAGGGCCCGTTGATCGATAGTAAGGCCGTCGCCAAAGTCGAGGAGCACATTGCTGATGCCGTCAGCCGAGGGGCCTCGGTTGCCTGCGGCGGCAAGCGGCACAGGCTCGGTGGTCAATACTTCGAGCCAACAGTGCTGACAGGCGTGTCGCCGGAAATGGCCATCGCGCGCGAGGAAACTTTCGGGCCGGTGGCGCCGCTCTTCCGGTTCGATTCCGAGCAAGAAGGCCTGGACATGGCGAACGACACGGAATTCGGATTGGCCGCTTACCTCTACAGCCGGGATGCGGCCCGCATCTGGCGTGTGGCGCAGGCACTCGAGAGTGGGATGGTCGGAGTGAACTGCGGGTTGATCTCGAACGAGGTGGCGCCTTTCGGAGGCGTCAAGCAAAGCGGCCTTGGCCGAGAAGGCTCTCGTCATGGCATCGATGAATATCTCGAAATGAAGTATGTATGTTGGGATGGTCTGGAATGATCGCAGGGAGCCCTCTCAAATGCCTGTGACAAGACTGGCCCGTGCTGGGCCTGCTGCGCGGCGACTTCGCCGCCCTCGAAGCGGTGCGCATCGACACGAGCAATGCGGTGCCCCGCGCCGCCGGGAAACAGAGCGTGGTCGGCGCCTACGTCCACGGCGAGGCGCATCTCGATCCCGGCGCGGGCAACGCCCGGGCTGTTGCATTTGGCGGCGTGCTGGTGCTGTCGTTCACTGCTGTCGAGGAACATTTGCGCATCCGCTCCATCCGCTTCCAGCTCAACTGGGTCCAAGGGGATGTCGGGTTGCTCACAGGCTGGCAGTTGCCGGTGATGGATCGGCTATGGCAGCCCGGTGATGCACCTGCCGTGGTGGTCAGCGAACTCGACGCACCGTGGCATCAGATCCCGGCTTCCGATCTGCCGACCAGCGACAACGACGCCATCGCCGAAGCTTGGTTTCGCTACGCATGGGGGCTGGACCAGGCCGATTTTTCACTGTTTGAGCAGGCTTTCAGCGAGGACGTGGAGGCCGAACTGACGCCGATGGGCCGCCCGAAGGGGCGGCGCACACTGATGGCCACGCTCAAGGCCTTTCGCATGCCGTGGCCGTGGATGAAGCACTATGAACCGCCCCGGGTCGGACGTTCCTGCGACCCCTCATGCTGAAGCATCTGAAGGCTCCGCGGTGAGTCGGCTTGGACTATGCCAATCAGGTAATCGCGCGATAAACTACCTGCCTTACCCAGCTTTGTCGTGCGCCAATGCCCCCCTCTTCCAAGCCCACCATGCCAAAGAATCAGGCTGCTCCCGGCACGCGGCGTTTAGCCCCGGAACAACGCGAGCAGCAGATTGTCGCCAAGGCCATCGAGCACTTCACACGCTACGGCTTCGCAGGAAGCACACGTGAGCTTGCACGCGAGATCGGTGTAACCCAACCCCTTCTCTACAAGTACTTCCCAAGCAAAGAAGCGCTGATCGATCGTGTCTATTCGGAAGTCTTCAGCTGGCAATCAAGCTGGGAGACCGATCTGACCGACCGCACCGTGACGCTTGCCGAGCGCCTGTATCGCTTCTACAGCGACTACGCACAGGTGATCCTTCGCGAGGAATGGATCCGCATCTTCATCTTCGCAGGCTTGACTCGGGAAGGCATAAACAACAAGTACCTGAGCCGCTTGCGTACACGCGTCTTTCTTCCGGTCCTGATCGAAGTTCGGCATGAATACAGCATTCCAGAGCCGCGAACGGCCGCTGAACTGGAAAGCGAGATCGAGTTGGTATGGGCGCTGCACGCCAGCATCTTCTATCTCGGTGTTCGCAAATGGATCTATGGACTAAAGACTCCGAAGGACATCGATGCCCTGATCCGCACCAAGGTCAATGTGTTTCTGCACGGAGCACCCCAGGAGATGTCGGAGTTTCGCAGGACGCCCCCTCCCGGTTGACAAGACACTGCGCACGAGAAACTGTGGGCCGCGGCGATGCCCGCCGCACGCCCAACTGTGCGCAGAATCGACAGCAACACTACACAGCGCAGTACCGCTCTTGGATGGCGGCATCGGCCAGCATGGCCTCAGCAGTTCCCGCGTACACCACCTCGCCCTGATCGAGGATGTAGGCCCGGTCGGCGATACGAAGCGCCAACTCGACGTTCTGCTCGATCAGCAAGATGGTGACACCTGACTGCTTGAGCGTTCGGAAGTAGCGGAACATCTCATCCACGAGCAAAGGCATGATGCCCTCCGAGGGTTCGTCCAGGAGGATGAATTTCGGCTTGGATGCCGCGGCTCGGGCGATGGCAAGCATCTGCTGTTCGGCGACGGCATCGGAGTTGGGAATATCTGGAGCCATGATCTTTGTGGTCATGCCTGTGCTTGCTCTTTCCATTCGTCCAATCTGTCCGCCCATTCCTGCATCATGGCGCGACGCTCATCGAAATAGGTGGCGTGATTGTAGGTGCGACGCACATTGTTCTGGTCGGCATGGGCAAGCTGCGCCTCGATGGCATCGGGACGGTAGCCCATCTCGTTAAGGCGGGTACTGCCGGTGGTCCGCGTGGCGTGTGGGCTATAGGCGCCACTCCACCCCAAAACCTTGAGTGCCTGGCGAAGCGATGCGGCGGACATTGGGGCGTTGCGATCATCCCGGCCGGGAAAAAGGTGCTTGCGGTTGCCGGTAATGGCATGCAGTCCTTTGAGCATGTCCACTGCCTGACGTGGCAGAGGCACGACGTGCTCCTTGCGCGCTTTCATGCGCTGCGCCGGGATACGCCACACAGCCTTCTCAAGGTCAAACTCATCCCAAGCTGCCTCGGCCACTTCAGTCGGTCGCGCCAGGGTCCACCACATCAGTTGCATGCAATGACTTACCTGAAAGCTGCAGCGGTGGTTTGCGAAGTCGCTTAGCAGTTTGCCAATCTGCTCTTTACTGAGCGCCGGTTTGTGCTGGGTCTTGTTTGCTGGTAGCGCCTTGCGCACCGGCCAAACGTAAGCGCCCGGTGATCCCGTCTTGAGCCACGGCGTTGTCCTCGATTAGTGTCCACCATTTTTTGGTGGACACCATGGCAAAGACAGAATTAGTGCCGTTGCGTAAGCGCCGGTCTTATCCGAAGACGCTGAAGGCCCAGATCGTGGCGCAGTGCAATCAGCCGGGGGCATCCATTGCCAGCGTCGCGCTGTCGCACGGCGTGAACGCGAACCTGGTGCATAAATGGATCCGACTTGCCTGCCGCGCGCCGGCCGCTACGCCCGCGTTTGTGCCCGTGGTGGCACCGCCGCTGCCGGCACCGGGCCGGCATATTGAAATCCGGCTGTCGCGCGGCCCGGTGCAAGCGACGGTGCAATGGCCCGTGAGCGAAGCCGGTGCCTGCGTGGCGTGGCTGCGGGAGTGGCTGCGGTGATCCGCATCGATGCGATCTGGCTGGCGACCGAGCCGCTGGACATGCGTGCCGGCACCGAGACAGCGCTGGCGCGGGTGGTGGCGGTGTTCGGTATTGCACGCCCGCACCACGCCTATTGTTTCGCTAACCGACGCGCCAACCGCATGAAGGTGCTGGTGCACGACGGGATCGGCGTGTGGCTGGCCGCGCGCCGGCTGAACCGCGGCAAGTTCGTGTGGGCCGATGCGCTGCGTGGCCCCCACATCGCGGTCGACAGTGAGCAGTGGCAGGCGCTGGTGCTGGGCCTGCCCTGGCAGCATGTGGGCGCGGCAGGCGCGATCTCGGTGTTGTAGCGCCGGACAATCCGGCAAGACGCCAATACCGCCGCGGGGAGCCCTGCGGCATACTGGTGGCCATGAGTACCGCATCCCTGGACCACCTCGACGCGCAGCAGCTACGCGCGTTGGCAGAACGCCTGATGGGCGAGGTTGCCGCGCGTGACGCCCAGATAGCGGCGCACGATGCGGTGGTTGCCGATCGGGATCGCGTACTGCACTTCAAACAGACGCACATCGACCAGCTCATGCAGGAGCTGGCGCTGTACAAGCGCTGGCGCTACGGCAAGCGCAGCGAGCAACTGAACCCGGCGCAGGCAAGCCTTCTGGAAGAGACGATGGATGCCGACATGGCGGCTATCGAAGCGGAAGTGAACGCGCTGCGCGAAGCGATCGCCACAAAGCCTGCGCCGTCGCAAGCGCCGCGTCGCATGCGGCTGCCGGCCGAGTTGCCGCGCACCGACATCCACCACGAACCGGCGTCCACGACGTGCCGCTGCGGCTGCGGTTTGAAGCGCATCGGCGAGGACGTCAGCGAGAAGCTGGATTACCTGCCGGGCGTCTTTACGGTCGAGCGCCACATCCGCGGCAAGTGGGTGTGCGAGCACTGCGAGACGCTCACGCAGGCGCCCGTGCCCGCGCAGGTCATCGACAAGGGCATCCCGACGGCGGGGCTCTTGGCGCAGGTGCTGGTGGCGAAGTTCG
>NZ_BAAAEN010000047.1:0-16556 GCF_039523035.1 Pigmentiphaga daeguensis
CAGAGCAAGACGCCTATGCAGGCTATGAGTGGGTGGTATGATTCACACCCTCATTTGTTCCATCGGCGGCCTTATGATCGTCCGGGACTCGACAGCTAGGCTATGTCGCGTTCAAGGTAGAGGACCCGCTGATAGTCAATGCAACCTTGATAATGATAGGAGCTACCCTTGGATTCCTAGTTTGGAATTACCCGTTCGGCCACGTATTTCTGGGAGACGGCGGCGCCTACCTGCTTGGCTTCATGCTTGCCGAACTCGCCATCCTGCTAGTTATGCGCAATCCACAGATATCCGCGTGGTATCCCGCACTGCTCTTTAGCTACCCCATCGTCGAAACAACCTTCTCCATCTATCGAAAACGGTGCTTACGCGGCATGCCCCCCAGCCAACCCGACGGTGTACACCTGCATATGCTGGTGTATAAGCGCGTCATACGATGGGCAGTTGGCTCGCACAATGCTGACCAATTGCTGCACCGTAATGCAGCGACCTCCCCCTACTTATGGGCACTGACACTTCTAGCGGCGGTACCCGCCACCCTCGCCTGGAACAACGAGAAACTGCTCGCCGCGTGCCTTGCGATATTCGTAGCCATCTACCTCTGGCTCTACTTCGCTATCGTGCGCTTCCGTACTCCGCGATGGATGATATTGCGTGAGCGCCGCAAGCCGTCCACATCCCGAACGCGTTAGAAGATATACAGAGGAATGTCGGTGCTGAAGAACACACCAAACGAATCATTCGCCGTCCCCTTCACGCTACGCAGTAACATCGCACCGGCGCGAAAGGTAATAGGCGCCATGATCCAACTGACGGACAACTCCCCACCGTAGAAACGGTCTTTTTCTGGAAACGCCTGATTGATCGTCTGGCTGGTCGGATTGACCTCAGCATACAAGACGCGAGCGCTGTAGCGCTTGTGGTAGCGAGGGTCGTCGGGAATCACAGACACCCCTGTGGAGTACATATAGCCACTACCGCCAATGGCATGACCAATGGGCAAGCCATCCTGGTAATAGCCGTCGCGATACAACCCGTGGCTGTAGGCATAGCCTGAGCGCCCGTCACCCAGCCCGAACACCCTCGACGCATTGGTATCTGCCGCTTCCACATGCCATTGCATGCGCGTATTACCTACCATGTGCTTGAACTCTACCCCTCCCAACGCCAGGAAGCGGGATGGCAGGGTACCGGCTTCATCCTCACCGATACCCTGCACGTAGAACGTTAGCGGATTCCCCCAAAGCAAGCGCGTGGTATAGCGGACGTCGAACCCCGCCAATTCGTTGCTGAAGTCCTGCCCAGGTGTGTCAACGTTCGAATTGCTGGTCAACGCATCCCACAAGGCGCCAAGGCCATTGGCCCGTCCTTTCCCGCCCCACTGGATCATTCGGGATGCGCCCAGCTCCAGGCCGTCAAGCGGTCGGACATAGAGACGCATGTTCGCTACCCGCGTGTCCGGAATAGCGCGCGAATGCTGCTGCTGGCCAATGAACGCCTCATAACCCCACGAACCGATCCACGACAGCCAGGGAGTCTCAAACGGCGTGTCCGTTCCTCGCCTGAGGCCAATACCGGGTACAGCCGTGGCAGCATTAGACCAAGCAAGACTGCCATCCTGTCCCGGCCCCCACCAATGCGACAACTGCCCGACATACAAGATCTGCCCGAAAATATTCGCAGCAGCATAGCTGCCCTGCATGTTGAACGATGATTGGTACTTGGTAATGGGATCGACTACCCCGTTCGCCTGGAGCTTGACCGCCAGCCTTTCCGCACTAGTCGCGATGTAGGCGCTGCCCGTCGCAGTCCCCAGACTCTGCCCAGCAAATCCCAACGGCGGCATTCGATCAGTGTTGATCTGAGCTTTGACCCCGATCGTAGTACGCTTCTGACGAGAGATGAACTTGGTCACGCCATCCAACGCGGCTTCGTCGGCCCGTGAAAGATTGGTAGAACGTCGTTCGACAACTGCCGTTTCCAATGCGGCAAGCGGCATGGGCCAGCTGGACGTGGACACATCGATAACACCTCGATCAACCAGCCACTGAACATCCTCTCGCAAGCGCGAATCCCCCGCCTCCACAAGGATAGCCGTATCAGCTTGGGCCCAAGCTGGAACCCACCCTGCAGCCCCCAAAACCGCCAAGCCATAGAGGAAAGCCCTGCTTGCACGGGCCGCGGTAAGTGGTATGGCAGAGGCATTCAGACGAAGTCTAGGCATTGTTCAGCTTACGGTAAGGAAAGGGGAAGGGAGAAGACGGTACCATAAAAGACATTGCACCGACCCACTTGCAACCAACATGTAAAAATTCTTGTGATCACTGGCTACTAGCATTATAAAAATTCTTAAAAAAGCGATAAACCTCCGGAAGAGACAGTGCGTGTTGTCTCGGCAACGGCCGATGTGCTGCCTTCCTGGAGCGTAAGAATGCTTATTGAAGCGGTCCCCTCCATCAGTTCCAAGCCTCAGGGTTTTGCCGGTTACCACGCGATACCAATTGGGTTCTATTGGCCGGGGCAAGGGGGCATCTATGCCGGTTCGATTCGCGGGAGCTGCAGCAGCTACCACCTTATCGTGCCGCTGTACGGCCAAGCCGAGTTCGCGCCGTGCCAATGGGAACATGACACTCCGTTGGCAGCCAGTCCCGACGACGGTCGGGCCAATACTCGCGCCATGCTGGCCAACGGCCATGCACTGGCCAAGCAGGTCTCGGCACTAGAAATAGACGGGCATCGGGATTTCTACATCCCCGCCAAGCGTGAATTGGCTCTGTGCGAAATCAACTTGGCGCACCTCTTCCAGGCAACCCAATACTGGTCCAGCACTCAGTGTGGCCGCGACTATGCCTGGGCACTCAGCTTCGACAGCGGCACCCTGAACGATTGGCCAAAAAAGTTGGAATTTCATGCAAAAGCCGTACGACGAATTAACTATACGTGCTTAGCAAAACACCGAATTGAAACAAAAAGAAACATTGCTTACGAGGGATAGCAGTGGCTACGCCACAAGTCGGGGCAGCGAACCATCGCATCCCTCAAAAGCGGGATGTAAAATTTACCAGCCTGCGATATAACACTGCGCCGGGCAGAGCAGCATCTTGATACAGCTGTTCAGTCACTCTGCGAGTAGCCTAACGGGCCAGCGAAAAAATGGCAGGGTTCATGAAATTTCCTGACATTGCGAATACCCAAATCGCAATATGACAATTGGACAATGGGACGCCCGTTGGCTTTCAGCCAGACTGCAATCACAAACCAAAACGACCATGTTAACCAAGATGGCGATAGAGAGAGGCAATCACGTGAAGCAACAGCGGGATTTCAGAACCAACGCATCTCTTTACAGGCCATCCCCATCATGCAGGCTCAAAACATCCATCCCCTCGAGCAACACAGACCGCCTCGCGAAAGCCACACTCTCCCCTTAGGAACTCAGCCGCAAGACAGCGGTGGGCCGGCGCTTGCTGCAACCTATCAGTCCCTCGCTCGCAAGCCCATGAAGACAGATTCTGCTCCAACCATGGGCATGAGCGCTCAACCCCACACGCCACGCGCAAACAAATACGGCTTGTTCCTCACGGACATAGCCAGCTTTGCCCTCTCAGCGCTCGTCTCGGCAGTATTGCAACAGGCTTACAGCGACCACCCCATCGCTCATACGCTATCAGCCCTCAGCCTAAACGAGAACCTCGGCCCCATGGCGGTATATGGGGGTCTAGCGCTGCTGGGCGTCTTATGGGCAGCCTCGGTCCTAAGGCACTATAGCCACCGGAAAACACTTGCCAGCGAATTGCGCGAAATTATCAAGGTCATCGGCACCCTCGCCATTCTGCAACTAGCGCTGATTGCCCTCATGAACTGGCCACTAGACCGGATGGACTGGGCTTTCACCTGGGGAACCGCGCTGGCTCTAGTACCCCTAGGCCGCTGGCTGTCAAAACGCGCCATGGCCCGATGGGGGGGATGGCGCACGCCGACACTCATCATCGGATCGGGAGAAAATGCACGAGAAGCACTCATGGCGCTGCGCAGCCAACCACTAATGGGACTAGACGTCATAGGATTCGTCTCCACGAGCCGCGACCGTGCGCCCCAGCACATTGAAGGCATTCCCGTCTGGAAAGGCTTTCGCCCCACTGGAGTTCGTTCGTTAGGCACCATTCAAGTAATTGTTGCGCTTGAACACCATGAACGGCAACTGCGCGATGATTGGATACGGGACCTTACCCAGCAAGGCGTCCGCGATATCTCGGTAATCCCTGCCATGCGGGGAGTTCCTCTCTACGGCGCCGAAATATCCCACTTCTTCAGCCATGAAGTACTACTGCTGCGCGTCAAGAATAACTTGGCGCGCGCCACCGCTCGCTGGATCAAGCGAGCGTTTGATATAGCCGTATCGTCTGCCCTTTTAATCCTTCTAATGCCGCTATTCGCCTACCTGGCCTTTCAAATCCGCAAAGATGGCGGTCCAGTATTCTTCGGCCACAAGCGGATCGGCCAAGGCGGCAAGGAATTCCCCTGCTACAAGTTCCGCTCCATGGTACCCAACGCACAGCAGGTTCTCCAAGATCTGCTGGCGAAAGATCCGGCCGCACGCGAAGAATGGGAAAAAGATTTCAAGCTCAAGAACGACCCCCGAATTACCAAGATCGGTAAACTCATACGAAAGACCAGTCTTGATGAGTTTCCGCAATTATGGAATGTACTGAAAGGCGACATGAGCCTTGTTGGACCCAGGCCGGTCATCAAAGCGGAGCTCGACCGCTATGCTGGCGATGGCGTGTACTACCGCATGGTCAAACCCGGTATGACGGGGCTATGGCAAGTAAGCGGGCGCAACGATGTCGATTACGCCACCCGAGTATACCTGGACGCTTGGTACGTCAAAAATTGGTCCGTGTGGTACGACATAGCGATTCTATTCAAAACCGTCGGCGTTGTTTTTCAACGTACCGGGGCGTATTGATTCCTTACCCCTCTTTCCGCCGCCACTTTTGACTGTGGCCTAGTTTGTTCGCTTTTTCTGGTTAAATGAGATGAATATTGCAGTCGTTGGTACGGGCTATGTGGGCCTGGTAACGGGCGCATGTTTTGCCGAAATGGGCAATACTGTCACATGCGTCGACGTTGACAGCAAAAAAATCGAAGGACTCAAGCAGGGCAAGCTCCCGATCTATGAACCGGGGCTAGACAACATCGTCATTAATAACTACAACACCGGCCGGTTGCTTTTCACCACCTCTTTGCCTGACGCCATGACACAGGCTGACATGCTGTTCATCGCGGTGGGCACCCCCCCCGGCGAAGACGGTTCAGCCGATCTAAAATACGTCCTGGCAGTAGCCAAAGAAATTGGACAGAACCTAGATCGCTATTCCATTATCGTGGACAAATCCACCGTACCGGTGGGCACCGCCGACAAGGTCGCTGCAATCATTCAAGCCGAACTGGACGCGCGAGGCGTACAAATTGAATTCGACGTGGTTTCAAACCCGGAATTCCTGAAAGAAGGAGCCGCGGTCGACGACTTCATGAGTCCCGACCGCATCGTCGTTGGAACCGCCAGCGCCCGCGCCCAAGAACGCATGGCAGACCTCTACGCCCCCTTTGTGCGCAACCACCCTCGCACCCTGTTCATGGGCGTGCGCGACGCCGAAATGACGAAGTATGCAGCCAACGCCATGCTCGCAACCAAGATATCGTTCATGAACGAAATCGCCAATCTGTGCGAACGCTTGGGTGTAGACGTGGAAAATGTGCGCTTGGGTATCGGTTCGGACCAGCGCATCGGCTTCCATTTCATCTATTCCGGCTGCGGCTACGGCGGTTCGTGCTTTCCGAAAGACGTGAAAGCATTGATCCAGATGGCCAACAAAATCGACTTCGATCCGAAGCTGCTCAACGCAGTAGAAGCACGCAACAATGCACAAAAACATCGCTTGTTCGAAAAAATTGTCGAGAGCTTTGGTACGGATCTTACCGGCAAGACCTTTGCCGTCTGGGGGTTGGCTTTCAAGCCGGGAACCGACGATATGCGCGAGGCGCCAAGCAAAGTTCTCATCGAAAGGCTCATCCAGGCCGGCGCGAAAATAAAAGCCTATGACCCGGTGGCCATGAAAGTCGCACGCGACGAGTTCCCCGCCAAATTTTTCGACGAAGGCTCACTAGCGCTAGCAGAGGGCCAGTACGAAGCGGCCATCGACGCGGACGCCTTGGTACTGGTGACCGAATGGAAACCCTTCCGTCACCCCGACTTCAAGGCGCTGAAACGCCTGTTGGCACAACCCATCATTTTTGACGGACGTAACCAGTATGACCCCAAACAAATGAAGCGTGACGGTTTCAGCTACGTAGGCATTGGCCGGTAGATTACGCAAAAGGAGTTTTCATGTCGTCCGGCCTCACCCCTAGCATCGTCCAGCCTGTCATCCTCTGCGGGGGCTCGGGTACACGGCTATGGCCGCTGTCGCGCACAGGCTTTCCCAAGCAATTTCTTTGCCTTACCGGCACTGAAAGCCTATTCCAATTGTCCGCTAAACGCCTAGTTGGCTTGGCATCCCCGCAATTCAGGATCTTGCCGCTATTGGTAGTAACTGGTGAGGCTTACCGCTTTCTCGTCAACGAACAGCTACGCGAATCCGGCATCCAACTCGGGGCCGCACTGCTGGAGCCAGTGGGACGCAATACCGCTCCAGCTCTGACATTGGCGGCGCTGGCAGCAATCGAGTCAGGCGAAGACCCGATCCTCGCTGCCACTCCTTCCGACCACATAATAGAGAATGTCGAAGCCTATACCGTCGCCATGCAAAAGGCCATCCGTGAAGCCGAGCAAGGCAATATTGTGACGCTCGGAATTACACCCGATCGCCCGGAAACCGGCTACGGTTACATCCAAGCAGAGCATGTTACCAGTGAACATGCATACAAGGTACTACGCTTCGTCGAAAAGCCCGACCTGACGACAGCAAAACGCTACCTAGATGCTGGCAATTTCTTTTGGAACGCAGGCGTCTTCGTTGTTAGGGCCTCCGTGTGGCTCGCGGCCCTGACGCGTTTCCGCCCCGACATAGCAGAAACGACGTGCATAGCCTGGAGTGACAAGCGAGAGGATTTTAGTCCGACTCAAAATTTCATCCGTCCCAATCCAGAAGCATTTACTGCCATCCCCAGTGAATCCATCGACTACGCCGTTATGGAACATGGCCCCGACAGCGAGTTCGCCATGAAGGTGGTTCCATTAGAGGCCGGCTGGAACGACGTCGGAGCTTGGGATGCGGTATGGAATGCCCTTCCCAAAGACGAACGCCGCAATGCATATCAAGGGGACGTTATTGTTCAAGACAGCCGTAATATCCTCGCCTATGCCACCAGCCGTCTGGTGAGCCTAGTAGGCGTCGAAAATATTGTTGTTGTCGAGACACCAGACGCTGTACTAGTGGCGGACAAAACTCGCAGTCAAGAGGTCAGAGAAATCGTCCGCACATTAAGTAAAGAAAAACGCGAAGAGCACATGCTGCACCGTAAAGTACATCGCCCATGGGGTTGGTACGACAGCATTGATGAAGACGAACGATTCAAAGTCAAACGCATTCAGGTAAATCCTAAAGCTAGCCTGAGCCTGCAAAAACATCATCACCGTGCCGAGCACTGGATAGTCGTGAAGGGAACGGCGGAAATCACCTGCGGCAATAAGATTTTTTTGCTAACTGAGAATCAGTCTACATATATTCCACTAGGCGAGCTTCATCGTTTATACAATCCTGGCATGGTACCACTGGAAATCATTGAGATTCAATCGGGCACATATTTAGGAGAAGACGATATTGTGCGTTTGGCGGATGATTTCGGACGTAGCGATCAATGAAAAAAGCGTGAAAATTTACGCCTTATTGCGGCGAGCTGGACTCACCAAAGTTACCTCTACATGAAAACAGTTAAGCACTTTTTCCGGAAAAAGCTCACCTCAAATACTATAGAGTTATTCTATTGGCGCCCTTCAAACGGAAGTCAAAATTTTGGTGATCATCTATCTCAAGTTGTAGTGTCGAACATGCTTTTTCGGCACGAGCGGATGCTTGATGAGCAGGTAAAGACACCGCGCAGGCTGCTTGCCATTGGGTCCATATTACACTTCGCTAAAGACGGTGATGTCATCTGGGGCAGCGGAGTAAACGGAAAAATCCCGGAATCGACACACCAATTTAAAAAACTCGACGTTCGCGCGGTCCGTGGCCCGTTGACCCGAAAGTTTCTGAGAGAGCGCAGCATTCCCGTTCCAGAAGTATATGGCGACCCCGCTCTTTTGCTACCCATACTGTTCCCCTCCCGGTTTCAGAAAACAAAAAAAACGCGCAAACTTGCTGTGGTCCCCAACTTGCATGACCTCAACTTAATCCAGCACGACGAATCCCTTATCTCTCCACTGCTGCCTTGGCACCAAGTCGTCGACGCCATTGTTGGTAGCGAACTTGTAGTTTCCACCTCGCTCCACGGCTTAATTATTGCGGAAGCATTTGGGGTTCCTGCGCGCTATCTCCGGCTCAGCGAGACCGAAAGCTTATTCAAATTCGAAGACTATTACCGAGGCACAGGACGCTCAAACATCCCCTATGCCAGAACACTGCAAGAAGCCATAAAAATGGACGAAATGCCTCCGCCCGCCATCGATTACCAAAGCTTACTGGCGGCGTTTCCTATTGATTTATGGAACGCATGATGAACATGCCATGCGGCAATATCGATCGGGCTAGGAATGCTACAAATGCCTAGTGTCCGTGGACGTCTAGTCAAAGCCAGCATGTGGATGAGCATGTCACGCGCCATTGTGAATGCCCTGACCATGCTGAGCACAGTGGTTCTCGCTTGGTTCTTAGTGCCCGCTGACTTCGGCTTGGTTGCCCTTGGGACAACAATGTTGGCCATCGTCACCGGAGCTACGGAATTGTCTCTTACACAAGCCCTAATCCGACACGAAAACCCAAGGGACTCGCACTTCAATGCCGCGTGGACACTAAACACCATACGCGGCCTAATTATTTTCCTCCTCTTCGCATTGGCTGCCTATCCAGCTGCTAAATTTTATGGTGACACAAGGCTAACTGGAATTATGTTAGCGCTAGGATTTAGTGTCTTCCTGAGCGGACTCATAAATCCTCGCTTAATTACCTTTCAACGGCAGCTAATTTTTAAACAGGAATTTTTCCTAAGTGTTTCGCAAAAATTCGTCGGCTTGCTGGCATCGGTAGTCGTCGCCGCCACGTGGCACAGCTACTGGGCCTTAGTTGTAGGTATTGTCGCGACTCAATTGACAAACGTAGTTGTTTCCTATGCCATTTTCCCATATTCCCCCAAAATCACGTTTCAGCACTTCAAGGACTTTTTTTCATTCTCCGCTTGGTTATCAGCGAGCCAAATTGCCAATACGCTTAATTGGCGCTTCGATATATTATTAATCGGCAAGATACTTGGAGCGACTCCGCTGGGATATTACTCCATGGGTAACAACCTAGCCATCCTGCCGACACGCGAAACAACGGCTCCGTTAAAACAAACCATCTACCCTAGCTTTGCCAATATCAGACACGATCCAAATCGCTTGGCAGCCGCCTATCAACGTGCGCAAGCTCTGGTCACAGCAATTGCGTTGCCAGTCGGCGTAGGTTTTGCGGTAGTTGCTGAAAAACTAGTCGTGCTCGTACTGGGAGAAATCTGGTTGCCAGTAGTTTTCATAATCCAGGCACTTGCAGCAGTTTTCGCTGTGCAAACGATTGGCTCCCTAGTTCAGCCTCTAGGCATGGCCCAAGGCGAAACTAAAATGCTCTTCAAGCGTGACATGCAAATGTTCGTGGTACGTGTACCTATCATCTTGTTAAGCGCCATGCAATTCGGCCTGAATGGCGTTATCTGCTGTCGCATCTTAACGGGCCTCCTTTCTACTTACATCAACCTGATTCTCGTGAAACGCTTCATTGGTGTCACTGTGTTTCAACAGTTATATGCCAATACACGAGCGCTAGTTAGCGCAGCATTAATGGCTACTGGCGTTATAGCAATCTCTTCTTACTTCCCCATCGCCACTGGAAAACTAGAGACATTCGCACAACTTGCTGCTCAAATTGTGATTGGTGCTGTTCTTTATTGCGGCGTAAACTTTACGCTCTGGTACTTAATGAATAAGCCGCAAGGCCCAGAAACCGAAATAATTGCGATACTCTCCCAAATCTCCTCCAAGTTGCGTAATCGCGTACTTTCCTAATCGGTTGCAAGATGCAAGCCCCACATTCCCAGCTTATCTCAAATCTCCAGGCACAAATCCATGATTGCTTAAAGGATTATATCCAGCCAGATCGACACTTAGCATGCCTAGACTTCCCAGACATAAAAAACTGTGGCGATTCGGCCATCTGGCTTGGGCAAATGGCCTACCTTCGAAACTGGCATAAAGTACAACCCAATTATATTAGCCGGATGAAGGATTTTTCTAAATCAGCAATGCTAAAGAGAATTGGTGACGGGCAGATTTTCCTACACGGAGGTGGGAATTTTGGTGATATCTGGCTTGGACACCAAAAATTCCGAGAAATGGTGCTTAACAAACTCCCCGGCCGCCAAATCGTTCAGTTCCCTCAATCCATTCACTTCCAATCAAAAACACACCTAGAAAGTGCTAGACGCGCCATTGGTAGGCATGGAAATTTTGTACTACTGGTTAGAGACGAGAAGTCACTACACTTTGCACAACAACAATTCGATTGCGTGGTTAAACTTTGCCCTGACATGGCGTTCTGCATTGGTGATATACCCACAGATAAGCCTTCCCTCCCAATTCTTGCAATGCTACGTCAAGACAAGGAAAAAGCGTCCAATGTCGCAATAAACCTACCTTCAGGCATTCCCTGTGAGGACTGGATGACCGAAAACAAGATGGACGTACGCCGCGCGAAGTTTTCTGGCATCAAATCAGCTATTCGCGATCGCGCATTCTCTGAAATTCGTCTTCGCATGCTTAACGCTGCCGCCAATAATCGCTTCCAACGTGGCATTAAACAGATTTCACGTGCCCAAGCGATTGTTACAGATCGACTACACGTTCATATCTGTTCCCTACTTATTGGCCGACCACACGCTGCACTCGATAATAACTATGGGAAAATTTATGGATTCATGGATACTTTCTCCGGAAAAACTCCACTTTCTCATAAAGCGGCGTCCCTCGAAGAGGGTATTGCTTGGGCTCAACAACAGATCTAAACATATTGCTACTCACCTTTTCAACTTAGACAAATTATGGCCCTGATCACATTCATTATCCCTGTACGTCACCAGGACAATGCCCGTGACTGGCGGCTTCTTCGGTCCAACCTTGCACAAACCATTGCTTCTATTTCGTCCCAATCTCATGATGACTGGCGTGCGATTGTCGTTGCTAACCACGGCGCTGATCTACCGAAATTACCTGAAAAATTTAGCGTCTGCCGTGTAGACTTCTCGCCGAATCTCTTTCATGAAAAAGACTCCTCACCAACCAAAGAGGAGTTTTGGGACGCATTCCGTCTAGATAAAGGTCGCCGTGTCCTAGCAGGCATGCTCTACGCACGCGATAGCACTTTTTTCATGATTGTTGATGATGATGACTTTGTCAGCGCTAACATTACGGCTTTTGTGGCGCAGAACGCCCAACTCAATGGTTGGGTGATTACACATGGCTATGTCTGGGATCACGGTGGCAAAATCATGCTTGGCCATGACGATTTCAACCATGTATGCGGCACCTGCTTGATTGTCAAATCTTCTCTTTACGAGTTGCCTGAACGCTTCGATGATGCTTCAGAGGATTGGATCAAAACCATGCTAGGGAGTCATCACCGTATTCCCGACATCCTAGCTAACCGCGGAACCCCTCTCCAATCACTGCCCTTCCGAGGCGCTGTATATCGAGTTGCGCACGCTGGCTCGCATAGCGCCACTCCTAGCCTTATCCGTCGATACTTTATAACCAAAGCCGCATTGCTAAAGCCCTCAACAACGATTCGAAATTTCCGTAACCTGCGTAAAATCGATGCTCAAGCACGGCGTGAGTTCTTTGGTGAAAAATAAAGATTCTTTGAGAATAGGTCTCCAGCCCTACTCCAGTCAGCAGACTCATAACCCTTACGTGGATAGGATGGCCGAAATCCTCGCGCGCATTGGAACCGTTCAGGCCTTCCCTTCACCTCGAGAGTTCGTTTTCAAGCCTTGGTCGGTATTCAAACAACGTTACGACTACGTTTTCCTGAATTGGATCGAAAGTCTGGTTTTCAATGGACCAAACGGAGAAATTTCTTTTTCAAGAGCACTGCTACTAGGGCTTTATCTATTCGCCATTCGACTAGCAAACAAAAAACTTGTATGGATTCGTCACAACAATTACCCCCATCATATCAAAACAGATAAAAATAAAATGGTGGCAAAAAAATTTCTTGATCATCTTGAAAGTGCCGTTGATATCGTCATTACCCACTCTCCTCTAGAAGCCAGAGATCGCAAACGCTTTTACGTGCCGCATCCGCTATATCAGACAGAACTTTCTGCAATCAATCCTGTTCCATTCAAAAATTATTTTTTTATCTTTGGGCATATAGCTCCGTACAAGAAATTGGCGGAAGCCATCAATCTACTTCCGGACGAAGCCAATCTTGTCGTAGCAGGCCCTATCAAAGATACAGCTTACTTTGAGAAATGCCAACGACTTGCGGCGGACAAACAAAATGTGTTATTGATGCCTGGGTTTCTAGACTCACCGACAGCTGCGCGAATTGCAACCGACTCGCGCGGCCTACTGGTTCTCAACGCAGATACTGACATGGTCGTCTCAGGAAGTTATATTTACGCACTTAGTCTTGGCATTCCACTCTATGCGGTAAACACTCCCTTTATTGAGTGGCTCTCAAACGGCGAGCACCTTGCCGGCATTCGCGCATTCGAAAACATCACCGCGCTGTTCTGCTCATTGGATCCGAATAAATTTTCTTCTCTCAGACCAGACCCACAAACTATTGAATCACTTTTCGGTGACGAAACAACACTGAAAAGACTCAATCACGCGCTAGCGTTCTCCAAAGCTACTATTTAGCCGATTTGATTACTCAGACACTGACAACTCACTTATACGCATAGATTATGCATCAACAGACACAGCCATCGTTTCGGCTGGACATCCAAGGTCTGCGGGCAGTCGCAGTTCTCGCTGTCATAGGGGATCACTTGCTAGGGTGGCCTTCCGGTGGATTTGTCGGCGTTGATATTTTCTTTGTCATATCCGGATTTTTAATTACTGGCATTCTACTGCGCGAATACGAAGCAAAAGAAACAATATCTTTTAAGAACTTCTATATACGACGAGCCAAGAGAATTCTACCTGCAGCCACTCTGGTCCTTATTATCTCAATATGCGTAAGCTACCCATTGCTTGGCTTCGATCGAACGAAAGATGTTATTAAAGATGCGATTGCGAGTTTTCTTTTCGTAGGGAACTGGCAGTTCGCACTACATGGAATCGATTATTTTAGACAAGACATACTGCCTTCTCCGTTGCAGCATTATTGGTCTCTGTCCGTCGAAGAACAGTTTTACTTTATCTGGCCTTGGTTTCTGCTAGCCCTCCTTTTTACCGGAGCACGTCTTTTTAATTGGAAAAGTGCTCACGCAAAGCGAGTCGCAGGATATGCAATTACTTCGCTATCGTTTCTTTCACTGCTGTGGTGTTTCCACGAAACTACCACAAACCCCAAGTTCGCGTATTTTTCGACTTTTTCTAGAGCGTGGGAACTCGGAATTGGGGCCATCATTGCTTCCTGCACAGCACCCCTTTCTAGAATGGACGAAACATCGGCACGCACATTGGGAAAATTAGGCTTGATGGGCATCTTGGTCTCACTGTGGACAATTTCGGCGAAATCGAGTTTTCCTGCCCCCTGGGCCCTGCTGCCCGTTGTGTCTACGGCTTTAGTAATTGCCTCTGGGTGCTCCGGGTATAGAGGCACTTATCTTCTTAGTAATCCAGTCAGCCAATACATAGGAAAGATTTCCTATAGCCTCTATCTCTGGCATTTTCCAATCGCCATCCTACTACAGTACGTCCTAAGCAAAGCGAGCATTTCTTACTACACAGTCGGACTTGGACTCATGCTCCTGCTTTCCGCTATATCATTCCGCATCTTGGAAGAACCGGCTAGAAAAGGAATCTGGTTTCAGTGGGATGCACAAAAGAAACTAAAGGGGTTGTCAACCGGTTGGATAAAATTCTCTTCAACAATTTTTGTATTTGCAATTCTTTCTCTCCTTTCGACATTCCTTATCGCTAAGCTTTCCTTACCTGAGACCGGCCCTACTTTCCAAGTCCTGGTCGGGCGCACCCGAGTCAATCTCGCCGATTGCTACGGCGCTGCGGCTCTCGATCCAGCACATATGTGCACTTCTATTAACCCTGGGCATGGTGTCAAACCGAAGCCGAGCAATCTCACCGTCGATACACAAGATGCGTACACTTGCTATACCTTTCCAGGGCAAGCTTTGCGTGCATGTGAATATGGCAGCCGCAAAAAGAGGGCTAAGCGCGTGGCCCTCATTGGCGACAGTCACGCGGCGGCACTGCTCCCAGCACTTAAGCCGCAACTTGAGGCGTTAAACTGGAGACTCACGGCCATGACAGGTAATGGATGCCAATGGCGCGATCAAACATACAGAAAAAACGCCTGCGCAGAAGTTGTAGTACGCAGGCAGGAGAGGCTAATTTCCGATCAATTCGACCTCATTATCGCCACGGGAATTCGCTCAACACCAGGAACAATAGCCGATTATATCTCAGCTATAGAACCCCTGAAATCGCGCGGACAACAAATAGTGGTTATCGAGGACGTCCCTGACGCTTCTCCGGAGGCTCTTGCCTGCATCCAACGAATTGGTTTTTCATATGAGCGAAACTGCTCAACTCCAATCAGATTCGCCTATGCTGACGAAGATAAATTAGCAACGGCAGCCCGCCAGCTTGGACTCCCAGTTGTAAGTTTAAGAAAATTTTTCTGCATCCAAGATACATGCCCAGCGGCAATTGGTAATGTTTTAGTCTACCGAGATACCGCAGCTCACATCACGGCAAGTTACGCTGCAACACTTGGCCCATACTTGGTGGAAGCCATATTAAATGCCACAATCACAAAATCGCGTTGACCCTCAACTTGATGGTTATAGCTCATACATCCGATATGAAGAAAATTAGTGTCATCTTGCCCACGTACAACCGTGCTGCCTACCTCGGACCATCCATAAAAAGTGTCTTGAACCAGACGTGGCATGGCGAACTGGAAATGATTGTCGTTGATGATTGCTCTGATGACAACACTAAGGAGATCATTTCTCAACTGAAAGATCCACGTATTCGGTATATAGAGAGCCAGAAACGCGCGGGCGCTGCGGCAGCCCGAAACACTGGTGTGGCGGCATCGACCGGTGACTGGATTGCCTTTATTGACAGCGATACCATTTGGTACCCGGAGAAACTTGCCAAGCAAGTTGGCGCAATACAGCAGAGGACTTCTGATACGTATTCCTTGACATATTGCCGCCTTAGAAAACAAAAACATGAGGAAAGCGGATGGGAGAATCACCCTCAGCGGGTATACAGCGGCTTGGTTTATGAGAAACTTCTCTTCGATAATTTTATAGATACACCATCTGTTCTCATGAAGCGGGAAACCTTTGAAGCAGTTGGAGGCTTCGATCCCAGACTTCCTCGCTTCCAAGATTGGGACTTATTCCTGCGAGTTTCTCAGCAGAACAGCGTACTTGGAATGGAAGAGGTGCTTTTCGACTCGCTGACCCTTGCCGGGGCGATATCTTCCAATGATAGAGCGCGCCTTGAAGCTTTACTGATAATCCACTCCAAGTACCTAAGCGACATCTCAAAAAATAGTGATTTAGCTTCGCGCTTCCTAGCAAAAATCGTCAACGCCTATCTAATTGTCGATCAACCCGATGCTGCTGCAGCTTTTCTGCGAACTAATAGTAGAAGCCACACGCTCGCACTCTCGTTTCTTGTAAAAACCGCGCGCCTTCTTCCTAAAGGCATGTATAGAAGACTATGGGATATCGTGCGATAGAATAATTGTCAACGCCGGTTGAAAACTGACCCACTTACCGCCGGAAATGCCGGAGTAAATCTGGCCCACCCCTGTAGGCTCCTAGGCTCTACGCCTTAATCTTCACGGTAATGCCCCCTGAAAACCCTAGGAGTCAGAAGTAGAATTTTCTCGTTGAGGAGTTCTACAGATGAAGCGATCGAAGTTCACGGATAGCCAGATCGTCGAGGCGATCAAGCGCGTTGAGGGTGGGTTGGCGGTGCCGGAGTTGTGCCGCGAACTGGGCGTGAGCTCGGCGACGTTCTACAAGTGGCGGTCGAAGTACGGCGGCATGGACACGTTGTTGCGCGCAAAGTAATAATGAGCCACTTCGCGCAAAGTAAATCTGAGCCACTTTTCCGTACAGTCGAGGCTTTTCGCGCGAAGGCCGACGATGCT
>NZ_BAAAEN010000048.1:0-16271 GCF_039523035.1 Pigmentiphaga daeguensis
CGCGGCGCGGATCTGCTGCGCGGCCTGCTGGGCGATGGGCTGCTGCAGGCAGCGACCGGCGTCGTCGGTGCAGCCATCGGGCGGAACCCACTGCGCGCTGAAAGCCTGACCGCCCGCGGACAGGGACACGTCGATGGCCCAGAACGGCATCGACTTGAAGGCCGCGATTTCGCGGTCGCGGTCCACCACGAGCTTGAGCGTCGGGGTTTGCACGCGGCCAACCGAGAGCACGCCGTCGTAGCCCGCTTGTCGCCCTAGTACCGTGAACAACCGGCTGAGGTTCATGCCAACGAGCCAGTCCGCCCGCGATCGTGCCAGCGCCGAGTAGTACATCGGCAGCGTCTCGGCCGATGGCCTGAGCTTGCCCAGCGCGGCGCGGATGGACGCATCGTTGAGTGCCGACAACCATAGCCGCTCGATGGGGCCGCGGTAGCCGCACAGTTCGATGATCTCGCGAGCGATCAACTCGCCTTCGCGGTCGGCATCGGTGGCGATGACAAGCTGGGTCGCCTTCGCCAGAAGCGCCTTGACGACCTTGAATTGCGTGGCGGTCTTCGGTTTGACCTCGACCCGCCAATGCTGGGGAATGATGGGCAACTGCTCAATGGACCAGCGCTTCAACTGCTCGTCGTAGGCTTCGGGCGCAGCGGCTTCTACGAGATGGCCGATGCACCAGGTGACCGTGACGCCGGAACCGTTGAGACAGCCTTCACCGCGCTGCGTGGCGCCGAGAATCCGGCCGATGTCTTTGCCCTGGGAGGGCTTCTCGCAGAGAAACAGCCGCATGTCCGTCCATCCCGATTCCTGTTGTTCATGGAGTTGCTGGGATGGAGGATGCCGAGCACCACTGAGGGCAGCAGCAAACAAGCCGCATGCGGTGGCGACCGCTTTTACGGGATGAAATGAAATGGCGAGTGCGGAGGAAGGCGCGTGGCCGGAAGTGTGCGGGCCGGGAGCCACGATTTCCGGGAGCGCGTGGAAGTCGGTGGACGTTGGTGGAGCTATCCCCTGGGGATAGTTCGCAGCGCATGGAGGGCGGCGAAGCACGACGGCAGTCGCCCTCCATGTCGGGTCACTTCCTGCGCTTCGCTTCCTTCGGTGCAGCCGGCTCCTGGTTGGCCTGGGGCTTCGACTCTGTCTCCTGTGGCTTCGGGCTGAGGGCCACGGACTCGATGCGGTACGGCAGGATGCCGACACTGCGCGCGTTGACCTGCCAGGTCTCGCGGGGCTGGTCTTCGTTGTCCGTCCAGGGGTCGCGCTCCATGCGGCCGACGACCAGCACGCGCATGCCCTTCTGGTAGAGCTGCTGCCAGCGGTCGGCGTCGTGGTGCCAGAGTTCCACCGGCGCCCAGAAGCCGCCGCGGTCCTCGAACTCGCCGCCTTTGGTGGGGACGGGGTTGTCGAAGTACACGTTCAGCCGGAGCAACCGGCGAGGATCGTCGTTGCCGTTGGGGAATTCGCGGTACTCGGGAGGCGAACCGATATTGCCCTCACCGATGAATTGTGTGCTCATGTTGGAATCTCCGTGGTGGTTGAAATGCCCGTGCCTCGCTGGACTCGGGCGCGTGCTCGGATGGCGGGCGCAATCACCGATCGCGCACTGCGGCAGGAACGGACGCGAGCCGGCGCAGGTAGGTGTTGTCCGCCTGCACGGCCTTGCTGGCGCACTCCTGTGCTTGCCTGCCCAGGGTGTGCAGCAGGCTGATCTGCATGTTCAGCATGACGCGCTGCAGTTCGATCGCGTGCAGGTCGTGCAGCAGGTTGACCGGCGTGCTGGTGCTCGCCATCAGCTCCTGCCACAGGGCCACGCCCATGGCCGATCGATCGTGCTTGCGCCAGCGTAGAAAGGTCGTGCCTGCGCCAGTGGTCTGCTGGGCCAGCTCGACGGGAAGCAGGTGGAAGGGATGCCCACACGCCTGTGGCAGCACCTGTCGCTGCGCCAGGGCAATCAATTCGTCGCGCATGGCGAAGCACTGGCTGGCCCAGGCCTCGAAGTCCCCTTTACCTTTAAAAGGCTTTAAAAGGCCTTTTAGAGAGGCGGCGTGTTCCAGCCGCATGAAGGCGGTCTGTTGCAGCGGACGGAAGTAGCGGGTGTCGCAGTTCGGGGCGCTCATGCCTGCGCGTCCTCACCTGCCGGCGTATCGGGGGTCTCGGTGGTGGCAGCCTCGTCGTTGGGGGAAGCGGCTGCGGCAGGATCGTCATTGCGCTGCTGCAGGCCTCGGCGCACGATGGGCGGCGCGAACTTCGAGCGGCGCGTGCCTTCCAGCACGTCCTGCGGAAGCTCGCCGAACTTCTCCAGCGCCGCCCGCGCAGCCGCATTCTTGGAAGCGAAGTCGTCGCGGGTGCAGCCCGAGTAGCGGTACTGCTGGGCCAGCGAGAACAGGCTGCGCAGCGCGTGCGCGCCCTCGTTGAGCCAGCGCTCCAAGGTGCTGCGGTCGATGAGCGCGGTGTGGTGCGCGAGGATTAGTTTGCGGGCGATGTCGTCGTAGTCGGCGAGCAGATACACCGCGGCAAAGCCGAGCTGCGCATTGACGAACAGCGGCAGCTTGACGGGTTGCACGTTGAGGTTCTCGCCCAGGGTGAGTGCCGGCGGCACGCTCGCGAGCACCTGGTCCACTTGCTCGCGCAGCGATTGCAGCGTGGCTTTCGTCTGGTCGAGCTTGTCTTCGATGCGCAGCATCCAGAAGTCGCTGTACGGGTCGTCCTGCTCCGAGCCGCGCCGCATCTTGTTCATCTGGGCGATGTAGCCGTTCAGGCCGACGATGCCCGGTCGCCCCTCGGCGGCGGCGCGACCATGCCAGATGCGCGAGGCGTGGTGCGTGTGTAGCGTCAGCGACATCGCGCTGCGCAGGGAGCCGAGATTCAGTTGCAGGGGTTCGTTGGTAGTTGCCATGTTGTCCGCTCGTTGTTGGAAAAGAGCGGCCAGCTTCGGCGGGAAGCGGAAGGCAGTCAGTCAACAAACCGAAACCCGCCAGTCCCCGGTTCAGGGCGCGGCGGGTGCATGCGGCGCGAGCTATCCCCAGGGGATAGCTCCATGGAGAGCCAAGGAACGCTGCACGCCGGGATCGGTGCGGACAACATCGAGGCTGTGGCAGATGGTCGAAGGCCGACCTGCGACTGCTCCACGCCGTGCTCGGCAGTGGAACTATCCCCAGGGGATAGCTCTACTGGCGGCCATGGGCATCTACTTGCGCCGCCTTGCAGGCATTCTCACTTGCTGGCGAGCAGGTTGCGCAGCCGTTCGATGTGCTGCTTGGCGACTTCCGGTGGCACGGGCTTGCCCTGCGGCTGAGGTGGCGGTGCAAGTGGTGGCCGCTGGCTTGGAGGAACGGGGGCCGATGGCGTGTCCTTCTTGGCCCAGGCATTGAACTCGCCATGGATGGCCCGCTGGATGATGCCGAACAAATATCCCGCCGGATTGCGGATGCTGTGGCTGCTGCATCGTGTGGCCCATTCGTCCAGCACGGCCTGTCTCAGCGAGGCATCGACCTGCTGCAACGCCACCCTGGCACCTGTCTGCTGCTCTGCCTTCAGTTCCGCGAAGCGCTTGGGCCATTGCAGGTCGCCCAGCGCACGCGCCTGCGCGGTAGTACGTACTTCATTAATACAACTACTACGTACTGTACTGGCCTGCTTCGGATTCCGAAGAGAGGCGTCTGGCGCGGGTTTCGGCCCTGCTTCGGATTCCGAAGTGGGGTCATCACGATTCCGAAGAAGGCTCGAAGCCCCTTCTTCGGAATCGTGGATGTCCTCTTGCTGTGGATAACTTTCGGTCGCCGTGATGCCCTGGCTGGCGAGGCGTTCGGCCAGGACCTGCAGCCGTGACGGCAGTGTGCGGTCGGACAGAAGCGGGTCTTCCGCGATTTCCTTGAGCGTATTCAGGCCGACCACCTGCACGGCCTTGGCCGCGTGGCCGAGGGACTGGCTGACCAGCGCCAGGTAGTCGGCGTCGAGCTGCATCGCTTCAAAGGGCGTCAACGGCTCGTCGTGAAGGACATAGAGGTTGCCGAGGATGCGGCCGGTCTTGGGGTCGCGTCGCCGCCGAACGAGGCTCAGCCATCGGGTCAAGCGCAGCAGCGTCAGGGCTCGCGCCACGGTTTCGTGCGAAGCCTGCCCGGCGCATGGCATCGAGGCCAGCCAGGGCCGCAACTGCTCATAGGTGGGGAATGCCGTCACGCCATCGTCGTTGAGCAACAGCCGGAACACCTGCCAGGCGTTGCGCTCCAGCGGTGTCAGCCTGCGGTCGAGGAACAGCCGCCGCGGCACGGTTTCATGCCGGTTGCCGCTGAAGAGGAACGCATCGCCAGACGCCGGGGCGGTGGACACCGGGACGGGCGTGGGTGTGGACGGGGGCACGTCGGCTTTGGGTTTGGGCGCAAGGTCTTTCAGCGCAGCGTCGAACAGGTCCGCGAGTGCGACGAGGCCACGACGTGGTGCGGTGTCGTCCGCGGCCATGGCTCAACCCAATCCCTGATCGACCCAGCTCTTGATCGAGGCCCAGACCACCGATAGAGGCAGCGACATGCCTTCGGCCAGATCCATGGCGGCGTCGAGGATGGAGGTTTCGTCGTCGAGATCGACGTTTCTGCTGCTGGTCACGGCCTTCCATTGCCGCCACAACTCCGTGTCCTGCGTCTCGTCCAGCACGGGGTGGCGGCCCTTGCGCTTGGGCAGGCCGAGGATTTCGCGGCGAAGCGCCACTTCCTGGTGGGTAAGCCCGTAGAAGCGGCTGACCATCTCGGTACTCGCGCCCAACCTGAGCATGCGATCGACCGTGGCGATCTCCTTCTCCACGTCCTGAGCCTGCCTGAGCAGACGCCGGAGCACTTCACGGTTGACCGTCACGGAGCACCACGAGACGTTGGCGTTGGCCAGCACGCTGATCAGTGCGGGATGCTTGAGGGCATCCAGTTCTTCCTCGCCAAACCCCATCAGTTTGCAGCGGCGCAGTTGCCCATTGCGTAGGTCATAGAGGGCCTGAGCGATGACGGCCTGGTTGAGTGGGTGTGGTGCGGACATGCTGGCCTCCCTCGCTTACGTTCCAGCGTCCGCAGCGCCGGGTTCCAAGTCGAGCAGGCGGCGGGCCAGCCGCAGCAACCGGAACAGCTTGACCAGCGCGGTGTCGCTCAAACGCCGAGCTGCCTCGCCTTGGCCGTGCAGCAGCGCCGGCAGGTCGATGACGATTTGTCCCTGATCCAGGCCGACGTCGGCGGGCTGTTGACCAGCCAGGCACGCCAGCAGCGCCAGGACGGCACGGCCTAGCGGCCCCGGGTCCTGGGTGCGGGCACGGCAGACGAAGCCGATGCCGTCTGGACGGTCGTCGATGCACTCGTCCAGGTCGGCCTCGCCCGCGATCTCGCGGGCGAACTGCGCGACGTGGATGCGCAAGCACTCGGGCGTGTCCAGGCTCGGGTCGATGTACCAGACATCGGAGATCGGATAGAGCCCGCCGGCCTGCACCGGGATGGACTGCAAGACGTTCGCCGAGAAGTCGGGCGGCAGCGCATCGCCCAACTGGTCGGCGACCATGCGCTGGATGGACTGAAGCCGTTCGGTCGTCGGCGCGGGCGAGACGATGTGCTCCTGAAGTAGGTGGTCATCCGCTGTCCGACTGGCCATGCTCGTCTGGCTGGCATCCGCGTCGATCTCGCGCGCTGAGGGGATGGCCGCAGGTCGGCCTGCAGGCGGCGCTGCCGGCTCAGGCCCTGCGATGGGCGGCGAGGTATCGGCAGGGGAACGCGCGACAGCTCCCGGCTCCGGCAATGTCGGCGGCATCGAGGGTGGCGTTGGGTCGCTGACCAGGGCGCGCTGGCGGCTCTCGGATTCAGTCAAGTCCAGCGCGAGCACGTCGTAATCGACGCCCAGCAGTTCGGCCATCTGGCCGATCAACTCGTCCTGTACGCGCTGCGCGGAGAACTCGTCGGCCTGGACGTCGAATTGCGAGAGCACTTCCTGGAAGAACTCGTCGAAGTCCTGAACCAGTGAGCGGCCCTTGGCGTAGCGCTCCCACGCGAGCATGCAGGCTTTGCGCATGACCGACAGGCGTTCGACCTGGTGGCGGCCGAGGCCGCCATAGAGCACGGCGGGGATCGCGGGTAGCAGGTAACGCACCGCGTCGTTCATCCGGCTGATGTGCGACTGCTGGACGGGGAAGCCATCCGCTGCAAGGCGGCGCGCGAGTTCGGACTGGCTCAAGGTGTTGCCACTCTCCTGTTCGTAGAACTCACGCGCCTTCTCGACGCCAAGTGCGCGTTCGATGAACGTGAGGCCGCCGCGCAATTCGTTCTCGGCCAGGTGGCCGGTCAGCATGACGACTTCACCGCGGCTGGGCCACGGCCGGAACAGGCACGATATGCGGAAGAAGCGCTCGTCCTTGGTCTCCGACCACAGCTCCCGCAGGATGGCCAAGCGCGTATTGCCGCCATTGCGGATGATGTAGTGGTCCTCGCCGGGCCGTCGGGTGATGGCCGGCGCCGCGTCTAAGCCACGCTCACGGATGGACGCCTTGATGTCCTCATAGGCAGGATTGCGCTTCTTGCGCGGGTCATGGTCATAGGGGCGCAATTGGTCCAGGGTCACGATCATCGGCGTGTCGGCGATGGGGTCGCTCAGCGCCGAGGCGGACGGGCCGCTGCGCTCGAACCCGGCCGCGAGCAGCTTGCCGGCCATCTGCTGGGAGGTGATCTCAGCCATGACGGCCTCCCTGCGCTTGGGATCGGGCCTCGCGCTCGGCGCGGCGGATCTGCGCACGGGCATTGAGGGCCGCCCGATGGTCGCTGGCCGTCGAACTGGTGTAGATCGCGGCGCAGCCTGTCTTGGTGAATTTGAGGTGGCCGCCGGGCGTGCGCTTGACGTGCCAGCCTTCGCCGGCAGCGAACTCGATCAGGGCGCGCAACCGCTTGTGGCCTCGGGCCAGTTCATGTGCGCTCGCCATGGGGCCTCCTGGCTTCAAGAGGGTGTGGCGGACGGCCGGACACCGTGGCAAATCGGTGCTGCCACTGCGGGAACAATTCGGCGGCGAGATCGCGCATGGTGTCGAGCGCGGCGGGGGCGACTCTGCCCGGTGGCTGGCGGTACTCGATCCGATGCACCGGCAGGCCGCGCGTCGCGGCGCGCGGATAGGCTTCGATGGCCGGCACGTCGGTGGCCAGCACGCGGATGCCGGCGTGGTCCTGGAACAGGTCGCGCAGGGCCTGCTGGATCAGCCGGGCGTTCGTGGACACTGGATGGACGCGGTTGATGAGCAGGTGGAGCGGCGGCGGCTCGATGCCGAGGTGCCGGTACGGCGCGATGTCCTCCAGCAACTGCATGGTGCCGCGCCGCAGCTCGCGCGCCGCGAGGATTTCCGGGGTCACGGGCGACAGCGCAACGTCAGAAGCGAGCACCGCCATCTCCAGCAGCACCGACCGCGCACCCTGGGTGTCGATCAGCACCAGGTCGTAGAGGGGCGCCAGGACCGGCAGCAGGTGCCGCAGCCGCAGGCGCCCATCCGGCGCGTGCAGCAGCAAGGTGTTCAGCTCGCCCCGGTGGTCGTTGGACAGCACCAGGTCCAGGCCGGCGATGGTCGTGCGGGACACGAGTTGGCCGAGGTCGCGCACGTTGAAGGCCAGCAATTCATAGATGCCGCCCGATGCGCGGCGGGCCAGCGCGTAGTAGGAGGACAAGGTGGGCTGTACGTCGAGGTCGAGCAGCAGCACGCGCAGGCCCGCGTCGGCGGCCAGTCCGCCGAGGTTGGCGGCGGTGGTCGTTTTGCCGACGCCGCCCTTGGTCGAGATGATGGATACAACCTGCATGGCGCTCTCCGTCTGGGAATGGGGAAATCCGAGGGAGAACGGGTCAGGTGCGGTTGTTGAGGCGTTCGGCGATCCACTGGTCGATTTCGATCGAATCCCAGCCCACCGCGCGCACACCCAGTCGAAGCGCCTGCGGGAACTGGCGCTTCTTCATCAGGTTGTAGATATGGGCGCGCTTGAAGCCGGACTTGGCTTCGACTTCATCGAGCCGCAGGATGCGGCGCTCGTTCGGTGGAAGTACAGGTGTCTGCGACATGGCGGTCACTCCTGAACGCTCAGTGGCGTTTGTTGGCGTGACCTCTATTCAATAGACATGGCTGCGGAAAGACATTGCAAATGCAATCTCCGCGACTGCACATACAAGCTGGAAGAATTCACGCGGCTGCGCTACGCATATTCTTCCTGGCATTGGCGAACTTGCCGTTCAAGGTTCGCTCCGTGATGCCCATAGTGCCGCCATAGTGGGCGAGCAATGCAGTGACGATTGCCTCCTGCGTCTTGAAGCTGGAGTACGGCACACCCGATGGGGATTGACCCAGCATCAGCGTCAGCATGCCGCCGATGATGTTCAGGTACGTGGTCTCTGCTCGATCACTGATCGCGCACTGCTTGGACGCCAGGAGCACAGCAGACTGCTTGAGCAAGGCTTCGTGTTGCGCTTGCAGTTCGCGCATCTCGCGCCGGCTATGGTCCAGCGCGGCCTGTAGAGCGAGCCGCTCCAGCAGGATCGCCTGTCCTGTTTCCAGGCTGATGAAGGGATGCGCCATGCGCTCGCTGCGGCTGAACAGGAACCCGGGCCGATGCTCGGGATAATGGGTGCGCATCCAGCGTTTCAGATCGACGTGGCGGACGGTCAGATCAGGTGAACTCACCAACTCTGGGTCATTGAGCGTGATCCCGTTCTTGCCGAAGGGCAGTTCGGCATTGAGGATGCCGTCGTAGATGCGTTCCGAATACAGCCGACACTCGTTCCATCGCGGGCAGTCCAACATCTGCGGCAGGCACCGCGGTGATGCGATCGAGGCGAGGATCGACGCCTTGTACCGCAACAACCCAGCCCACCGTATGGCAGCTTCGATCGGACGATAGAACACCTTTGATAATGGGGGCTCCTTGTGCATGTTTTCGTCTCCTTTCGGAAGCGCTACATCACCGGCTCCTTTCTTGCCCTGCCAAGGGCTGTTGTGTCGTTATGCCTGTGGCGGATGCCTAGGACCATGCCGAAATCATGACATCGGCACAGGTGGTCCTCTCTTGCTCGATGTGCAAGAATCGACCAGTTGCCGGCCCGTCGAGTAACAAGGAAGAAGCACGCTCGACAATGGCGCTCACGGTGCCAGCGTCATGGGGTGCGTCAAGCCCATCAAGAGCGATTCGCTATGGTCTGATATCCCTACGGTTTCATAGGGCGCGCAAGGTTGAAATCGGCGCCCAAATGTCCAGATGGACAAGGAAGATTCCGAGTGCTTCATGCTGGTTCGGAATCCTGATATACCGACATAGCATCTACGGGCGAGCGACGCAGCTGGCGCCCACTGTGGGACAACCGTCCTCGCATCGCTCTCGGGATGCACTTCAGTACCATTAAGCAGGCGGGCGCTTTCGACGCCCACAGCCAGAAATAGACTGCGAACAACTCATAGAGCACTCATTCCATCCTTGATCTGACAATTGAATGTCGAGTTGCCGCTGGTTCATCCTCTTGATCATGTCCCGGTCACAGTGCGAGAAGAAACGGCTCTCGCCAGTTTGAAGCTGGTGTGAGGGGGCTATGTCGGCTTTCTTCAGCGCAGGTCGAATACCCAGCTCCTCTTCCGCCCGTCTCTTTTTGCGCGCCGACTTGGCGAGGTCCAATGTGATCTCGCCGTTCTCTTGAGAAGTGGACTTTGCCTGGCATGCTCGTGGTAAAATTCCGTAGGTTTCTATTGGAATTCCGTTCGGGTGTACTCGGACTGGGTTCTAGCTTTTAAATTTTCAATACTTTGGTCTGACCATGACCCGTACTGCTTCGACCAACATCGCTCTGTGGTGGCGCTTCCAATAGGAAGCGGCATGTCGTTGCGGTCTTGATCGCACCTTGCCGCCGTACCGGCAGGCAAGGTTTCAAGAAGGCTTCCCCGGCACGGCGGCTCCAAGATTTGAGGAGATTGCCCGATGCCCTTAGCACCCCAACCCCGTCGTCGAACTGATACTCCGCGCGCCGCGCCGCTGTGGGGTACAAGCTTGCCTGTCTTGTCTGCGCACTTGTCCCAGCCATGCCGGCGCAAATGCTTCCTCGGCACACCGCGTTGGCGCACTCCGCGGCTTCGCTCAAGACCCGTTGCTACCCTGTTTCAGCACTTGCGTGCGCTTCGTCCATCGCAATCGACTGCCGATGTGTGTAATGAAGTGTGTAATGAGGTCTGTGTGTAATGAAAATATTAAATAAAATCAAGGACTTATTATCATGAGACTCCTGATGCTCGACAACTACGATTCCTTTACCTACAACCTGGTCCAGTACTTCGGCGAACTCGGCGCGGACGTGCGGGTGTACCGCAACGACCAGATCACGCTGGACGAGATCGCGGCCCTGGCGCCCGAGCGCATCTGCATCTCGCCCGGACCGTGCTCGCCCGCCGAGGCCGGCATCTCGGTGCCGCTGATCCAGGCCTATGCCGGCAAGGTGCCCATCCTGGGCGTGTGCCTGGGCCACCAGTCCATCGGCGCCGCGTTTGGTGGCAAAATCGTCCGCGCGCGGCAGATCATGCACGGCAAGACGTCGGCCCTGACCCATACGGGCAGCGACGTGTTCCGGGACTTGCCGTCCCCCTACACGGTCATCCGGTACCACTCGCTCGCCATCGAACGCGACAGCCTGCCCGATTGCCTGGAGGTGACGGCGCAGACCGACGATGGGGAGATCATGGGCGTGCGCCATCGCAGCCTCCCTGTCTACGGGGTGCAATTCCATCCCGAATCCGTCCTGAGCGAGCACGGCCATGCCTTGCTGCGCAATTTCCTGCAGTTGAACGCATGAACCAGCGGCAACGATTTCCCAAGGAGTCCATGGTGCCCATTACCCCTACCGAAGCGCTGGTGCGTTGCATCGAACACCGCGAGATCTTCCATGACGAGATGCTGTCGCTGATGCGCATGCTGATGCGCGGCGAGATGTCGCCGGCGACCGCGGCCGCGCTCATCATGGGCCTGCGCGTGAAGAAGGAGACCATAGGCGAGATCACCGCCGCCGCGCAGGTCATGCGCGAGTTCGCCGACGGCGTGAAAGTGCCCGATACCGATGGCCTGGTCGATCTGGCGGGCACGGGCGGCGATGGCGCGCATACCTTCAACATCTCGACCGCGGCCATGTTCGTGGCGGCGGCCGGCGGCGCCAAGATCGCCAAGCACGGCAATCGCGGAGTCTCGTCGTCCTCGGGCAGCGCCGACGTGCTGGAGGCGCTGGGCGCCAACGTCATGCTGCCGTCCGCCGCCGTGGCCGAGTGCATCGAGGCCACCGGCATCGGCTTCATGTTCGCGCCCATCCACCACTCGGCCATGAAGAACATCGCGCCCATCCGCAAGGAACTGGCGGTGCGCACCATCTTCAACCTGCTGGGGCCGCTGACCAATCCGGCCGGCGCCGCCAACCAGCTGATGGGCGTGTTCCATCCCGACCTGGTCGGCATCCAGGTGCGGGTGTTGCAGCGCCTGGGGTCCAAGCACGTGCTGGTGGTCTACGGCAAGGACGGCATGGACGAGGCCTCGCTGGGCGCGGCCACGATGGTGGGGGAACTGCGCGATGGCGAGGTCCACGAATACGAGATCCATCCCGAGGACTTCGGTCTCCAGATGGTGTCGAATCGCAGCCTGAAAGTCGCCAACCGCGACGAATCCCGTGAACTCGTGCTGGAAGCCCTGTCCAACGTACCGGGCCCCGCGCGCGACATCGTCGCGCTGAACGGCGGGCTGGCCATGTATGCCGGCAACACCGTGTCATCGGTGGCCGAAGGCATACGCAAGGCCTTCGAGCTGATCGCCAGCGGCGCCGCGCGCGCACGGCTGGACGAGTTCGTCTCCTTCACCAGGAAGGCGGCGCAGTAGGCCGTCTTCGCACAGGAATCTTGATGGGCGGGTCATGAGTGACATTCTCCAACGCATACTGGAAGTAAAGGCCGAAGAGGTCGCCACCGCGCGCCTGCTTCGCAGCGAATCCGACCTGCGGCGCGAAGCCGAGGCCCGGCAGGACGTGCGGGGCTTCGCGCAGGCGATCGAGGGCAAGGTGGCCGCGGGCCAGTCCGGCGTCATCGCCGAGATCAAGAAGGCATCGCCGTCCAAGGGCCAGCTGCGCGAGAACTTCCAGCCCGACGAGATCGCGGCTTCGTATGCCGCGCATGGCGCGGCCTGCCTGTCGGTGCTGACCGACGTGCAGTTCTTCCAGGGGTCGCAGGACTACCTGCGGCGCGCCCGCGCCGCATGCGCGCTGCCGGTGCTGCGCAAGGATTTCATCGTCGATTCCTATCAGGTGGTCGAGGCCAGGGCGATGGGCGCCGATTGCATCCTGCTGATCGTGGCAGCGCTGGAGCCCTCGCAATTGCGGGACCTGGAAGCGCTGGCGCTGGAACTCGGCATGGACGTGCTGGTGGAAGTCCATGACGCGGCGGAGCTCGACACCGCCCTGGAACTGCGCACGAGCCTGCTCGGCATCAACAATCGCAACCTGCGGACCTTCGAGGTCTCGCTGCATGCCACGATCGACCTGTTGCCGCGGATCCCGGCCGGCAAGCGGGTGGTCACGGAAAGCGGCATCCTGGGCCCGTCCGACGTCCGGCAGATGCGGGAATACGGCGTCAATGCCTTCCTGGTCGGAGAGGCGTTCATGCGGGCCCCCGACCCCGGCGTCGAGCTGGCGCGGCTGTTCGCATGAACGCCGTCAAGGGTTTCGATGGCGGCGCGTCCGCCGATCTCTTCGCGGCGGAGCCGGACAATCGCCTGGCCGAACCGCTGCAGGCCCACGTGGATCGCCTGCCTGCCGGCTGGCGTGAGTTGCTGGCCGACGCATTGGCCAGCCCGTCCTTCGACGCGCTGCGGCGCTTCGTCGACTTGCGCCGGGAAGCGGGCGCCGTGATCTATCCGGCCTTGCCGTTCCGCGCGCTGGACCTGGCCACGCCCGCGTCCACCCGTGTCGTGATCCTGGGGCAGGATCCCTATCATGGCCCCGGCCAGGCCCAGGGCCTGGCGTTCTCGGTGCCGGACGGCTTCAAGCGCCCGCCCAGCCTGCGCAACATCTTCAACGAGGTCGCCGCCAGCTTCGGCGGCAATCCCGCCGCCTTCGGCAACGACCTGCAGCGATGGGCCCGGCAGGGCGTGCTGCTGCTCAATACGTCGCTGACGGTGGAGGACGGCGCGCCCGCCTCGCACGCGAAACAGGGCTGGGAAGCGTTCACCGATGCGGTCATCGCCGCGATCGCGCGCGAACCCTCGCCCAAGGTCTTCATGCTGTGGGGCGCGCATGCGCAGGCCAAGCAGGCGCTGCTGCCGCCCGGCGGCAGGCACCTGGTGCTGATGGCCAATCATCCCTCGCCCCTGTCGGCCCGGCGTCCGCCGGTGCCGTTCCTGGGTTGCGGGCATTTCGAGACCGCCAACCGCTGGCTGGCGGAGCAGGGACGGGAGCCCGTCGCCTGGTGAAGGCCGGCGGCCCGGTCAGGCCGCCGCGATCACGCACTCCGTTTCGGGCGCGGGGGCGAGCTTGACCGTGAACCGGCGCAGTTCGTCGCGCCGGAACGCATGGATCTCGACCAGGTCGCCGGGCCGGTAGCGCGCCAGGAGCTTGTCCAGGTTGCCGTTCTGCACGCGCAGGCCGTCGATGGCCACCAGCACGTCCTGCGCCGACAGCCCCGCCCGGTGGGCCGGGCCGAGCGCGTATACGGTGGCCAGGCGCAGGTCTTCGCCCTGGCGCGCGGTCTTCGCGCCCAGGGAAGGAAGCGGCGACGAGGCCTTCCAGGTCAGGGCGTAGCCGTGCTGCGCGAGCAGTTCCGCCAGGGGCACGTCCTCGCGGCCGTAGGCGTGGCGGCGCAGGAAGTCCCGCGCGTCCACGCCGGTCGCTTCCCGGATCAGGTCCGGCATGGCGTCTTCCTCGACGCCGCGCGCGCCGCCCCGGTAGAAATCGCGGCCATAGCGCGTCCACAACAGCCGCATCACGTCGTCCAGGCCGTGCTTTCCCCCGGTTTCGTGGCGCAACAGCAGGTCCAGGCCCAGCGCGACCAGCGAGCCCTTGGTGTAATAGCTGACGATGGCGTTGGGCGAGTTCTCGTCCTGGCGGTAGTAGCGCGTCCAGGCGTCGAACGAGCTTTCCGCCACCGATTGCTTGAACCGGCCCGGCGCGGCATGAACCGAGGACACCGTCCTGGCCAGCGTGCGCAGGTAGTCCTGTTCGGTGATCACGCCGGCGCGCAGCACGAACAGATCGTCGTAATAGGACGTGAAGCCCTCGAACAGCCACAGCAGCCGGGTATGGTTCTCGCGCTCCAGGTCGTAGGGCGCGAAGGCCGCGGGCTTGATGCGCTTGACGTTCCAGGTGTGGAAGTATTCGTGGCTGACCAGGCCCAGGAAGTTGCGGTAGCCGTCGGTCTGCTCGGGCCGCCCCTGCACGGGCAGGTCCGAGCGCGAGGTCATCAGCGCGGTGGAGGAACGATGTTCCAGCCCGCCATAGCCGTCTCCGGTGACCATGGTCATGAACACGTAGCGGTCCGAGCTGTCCAGGAACGGCGCCCGCCGCGTCCGTGGTTCGAAGAAGGCGATCTGCTTCTCGCAGATCTTGCGGATGTCCGCCACCAGCCGGTCCAGGTCAAGATTGGGGATGTCGCCGGTGAAGACGAGTTCGTGCCGCGCCCCGAAGGCTTCGAAGCTGGCGACCTGCGGCGTGCCCATTTCGATGGGATGATCGACCAGCGCGTCGTAGTCCGGTGCGCGGTACATGCCGAAGCCGTGGCGCGGCGCGCGCTGGGGATGCCCCTGGGCCTCGGGCAGGCTGGTGTAGACCTTCCAGTCCAGGCCGCGCGGCGGCACCAGTTCCAGCAGGCAGGGCACATTGTCGTGGCCGGCCGCGCGCAGGAACACGCTGGTGCCGTTGAAGAAGCCGTGGCTCTCGTCCAGGTGAGCGGCGCGCACCGACAGGTCCCAGGCGTAGATCTCGCAGACGATCTGCAGCGGCCCGCGGCACGGCGCGGCCTGCCAGGTCTGCTTGTCCAGCTTGGTCAATTCGATCTTGCGGCCCCAGGCCCGCGCCTCGATGCTCTCGATCTGCCGCGCGAAGTCGCGGATCATGTAGCTGCCGGGAATCCAGGCGGGCAGGCTGACGCGCTGTCCGGTCGGATCCGGATCGGGGATGGACATCGTGACCCGGCAGCGGTGTCCGGCCGGGTCGATGAGTTCCAGGCGATAGGAGAGGGCTTCGGTCATGGGCGTGTGCGGCGGGGGCGCGCGCCGGCGAGGCGCAGGGCGATGGGAAACGGCGATCCGTTGCATAGGTTCCTTCATGTTAGTCATCCATGGCGCTACGCGCCACCGGACTCGGCGAACGGGCGTGTGCGACCGCCCTCCGCGGGGCGGCAGCGCGCAGAAGGGCGCCTCATCCGAGGAGGGTGGGGCCCGGCGCCAGGTCCTCCGGGGTGTCGACGTCGCGCACGCAGCCCGGGTCGTCCACGGCCAGGGGGGTGACCTGGCCGGAGATCAGGGCACGAGCGCCTTCGTCGCCTTGTAATTGCGACAGCGCCGCGGCCCAGTCCGGTCCAAACAGGACCGGGTGGCCGCGCATCTGGCGATAGGTGGGCGCGAGCACCGCGCGTTCGCGCCGGGACGGGGGCAGGGCCAGCCAGGCGTCGCGCAGCGCCGCCACGGTATCGGCGTGCACCCACGGCATGTCGGCGGGCATGATGCACCAGGCGGGCGCCTCGTTGCCGGCCGCGTGTTCGCGCGACGACAGCCATGAGACGGCCTGCGCCAGCGTGCCGCCCATGCCTTCGGCCGAGTGGTCGCACACGATGACCTCGCATCCGGCCTGCCGCAGCGCATCGCCCACCAAGGGCGCCGCCGGCGAAACGGCCGCCGCCACCCGGGGCAGCGCCCCGCGCAGGGCCTGGGCCGCCGCGGCGCAGACCGGCCGGCCGTCGACACGGGCCAGCAGCTTGTTCGCGCTGCCGTCCGCCGAAAAGCGGGATCCCCGGCCCGCGGCCAGCAGCAGTCCGATGATGCTGCGGCCGCCGCTTGCTCCTGCAGCCATGTCCTTTCCTTGAAATATGGAACCGAAGATGGTGCGCCATGGCGGGGTGAAACTCAAGCCGCCGGCCGCAGCGGGTGCGGGGTATGCTTGAGGCGACACCGGCGCGCCCGGTACATATATATAGGTGTCGCATCCCTGACGATTATATAGACTCCCGCCGCTACCCCCTGTTCATGGCTCGTGCCGTTTTGCAAGCCCTGATTGAGGAACATGAGCAA
>NZ_BAAAEN010000049.1:0-15253 GCF_039523035.1 Pigmentiphaga daeguensis
TGGCTTTCCGTGAACCTGCTTTTCTTCAAGGGAGTCTCCGACTCGTGGAGGCCCCGAAATTCTACCGGCTGATGTCTACCAATTGGGGGAGCTTACGCAGGCATGATCATGCCATCTGATCTGTCCGGAGTAACGGGGCAAGCCCAGTCTTCTTCCATCTTCGTGCTCAACGTCGTTTCCTCGATTATGACGTGAGCAGGATTTCACTGGGTCAATACATATAGGCTATAAGCGACAGTAGCTCATTCACTACAATTAATACAGCTCACATGAAGCGCTACGCGGTGTCAAGTCGATAGAGTATATCCCCCGTGAATCCAGGATCCGAATCCTTATCTGTCGCTGTCTAATCGACATGCAAGACTACGAGCACTGTAATCGAGGCTCGCATCGACTTATCGATACTTCCCAGGTGAAACCCGGGCCATCTACTATGGAAACAACTGATGATATTTTGCACCATAGTGCAAATTGGCACGATAAAGCCCCGACTTCCCACCGCAGTCAAAACGCTGGCCTTCGTAATGATGAGCAATGACTGACCTACCGTTCTCAATCATTCTCGCTATCGCATCAGTCAATTGAATTTCACCACCAGCCCCTTGTCCGATCTCTTTAAGATAGGAGAAAACGCTGCCATCCAGAACATATCGGCCAACAACAGCTAGATCAGAAGGGGCATCCGCCGGATCTGGTTTCTCAACGATGCCTTTTACAGGCAAACTTTTCCCCTCTCCTTCCACTTCGACTATTCCATACTTTTTTGTTTCATCAACACTGACTTTCTCCACCCCCAACACACTAGCGTTCCGCTCTCGTGCAACTTCGATTAGTTGTTTTGTTACTGACGAAGTCGAATCAATCAGGTCGTCTGGCAAAATTACGGCAAATTTCTCATTCTTCACAATTGGTTCTGCACATAGAACCGCATGGCCTAGCCCCAAGGGCGCCGCTTGACGGACGTAGACGCAGTTAACATCAGCCGGGAGAATCGCACGCACCATTTCGAGCAATTCTATCTTTTTCTTAGCCTCAAGTTCGGATTCAAGTTCACGATCGGTATCAAAATGGTCTTCGATCGCTCGCTTGTAACGGCCAGTCACAAAAACCAGTGTTTTGATACCTGCTCTTATCGCCTCTTCAGCAGCATACTGAATCAGTGGCTTATCGATCACTGGAAGCATTTCCTTGGGTATCGATTTTGTTGCGGGCAAAAACCTGGTCCCAAGCCCTGCAACGGGAAAAACGGCTACTCTAACTTGTTGCATACTAAGCTCTCGTCTTATTCATACCAAAAAGTAAAGGGTATCGCGCGCGTAACTGCGCGCTGTCCTAGCGTAGCATGAGTATAGAACACTTGAACGGCACTCTCTATTTCAAAGCTTAAGCGACAATTCAACCGTTACGGCTTGGTGCCCTGATATAGTGCATAGAGCACTAGGATGAAAAAATTAGTCCCAAGGAGCTGTTTCATGATATCGCGTCGTCTCTTCTTACAATCCACGATACTGCAGTCTTTAAGAGGAATGGGAATAAGCGCGCTTGCCTATTTTCCAACTGCAACTCAAGCAACAACTCCGATTCCGACCGTCAGTGTGAAAGACTACGGCGCGCGAGGCGATGGCAAGACTGATGACACCGCTGCGTGCCAATCAGCCCTCGATAGTGGCGCACTAGAGATAATTTTCCCCCCTGGGGTGTATAAAATCGGAGATCTAAGGGTTAGTCGCTCTCTCACGATTACGAATCAGGGTGAAATCCTCGGAAGAATTTCTGTCCGAGACACAACTCCAGATATTAATCTCACACCAGGAAAAGGATCGATTGAGAATGGACAAAAAATCCTTCACTTTACCAAGCCCCATCCATTTTCCCCGGGAGAAAATATAGTAATTTCACTCATGGGAGCTGGCGATTCTAGGAAAAATCAAGCTGGTTTACATTTCTCAAAAATTCTCGACGCGAGTTCACAAATGATTGAACTCGAGAGACCTGTCCGCTTTGACTACAATAGGTTTTCCTGCGCCACCTTCACTGGCAGTACCATTTCCCATTCCATCGATAGAGGCACCTCTTACGTAGATCTTGCTGAAGAAATTCCAATTACGCCTGGCACACTGATACGCATAGAATGCCTAGAAGGCAGTGATTCACCTTACGCCAGTTGGAACATGGGACCACTTTTCGCTCGAAATTCATATTTCGAAATAAATGTCGTCAAAAAGATCGAAGGAAAACGCGTTTATTTAGAAGCCAACACTGCATACGCGTATAAAACAGCGCTACTCATTTCACTTGGCAAGCTGAATAACATTACGCTTCGGGGAGGAAAAATCAATGACATTCGCGCAACAAACACCCAAAATCTAACGCTAACCAACATTACAACAAACAGAATTCAACTGTCCCGTTGTTTCAATTTCTCCGTCTCAGAAATTGATATCTCGGCGAAAAACACTCCCATTGGTTTTGGTTTGTCTGCATGCCGCCGAGGAAGAATTTCTAAAATAGACGCTTGTTGCGCTACTGGCTCGACAGACAACGGCAACGTGAAAATAATGTCGGGGCTGGATATTACAATAGAGAATGTCCGTTCCAGCCAAACATCAGCTAAAGCGCAAGGTATTTATCCAATGTTTGTCGATTTTTATGTTACTCCATACAGTTCCTGGAGCCAAAATATAACAATCGCAAATTGCCAGCTAGGTGCTCCGAATGGCGGGGCTCAGCGCTCGCTGTGGATAGCTGGGGGTAGAGAATGCACCGTATCTAGAGTCAAAGTAGACGCAGGCGTACGAGTTGAAAAATCTGTTGATATCACTATTGACAATCTCGAAGCCTTAGGCCTTCTTGATTTTCAAGAGGTACGAGATCTTAAAAAGCTTGCAAATTTTACCGGACGCGGAATATCTCTCGCTGGAGTAGAACGAGCTCAAATATCGGACGGCAACATCATCGGATGCAGTACCAATATACCGGTTAGGATTGGGCGCAGCAAGGTCGTTTCGGCATCCTCTGACGTAACGTTGGAGCGCGTTAAGTTTGACGCTCAATGCAAGCACCAACATCTTCAAAGCGAAGAGGTAGAACGGCTGAAGCTAATTGATGTCCTTACGTCTGACGGGCAAAAAATTAAAATCCAACAAAAAAAGAAACGTTAGCCCCCCTAGCACTGACACGGCGCCGACACGAGTCGCCCTCCCTGCCCACTTCATACGTTTCACGAGAACAAGCAAAAAACACTACGGGAGAAAGCTCGTTAGGCGCTCAAACAAATATCTGAACTTTAGAAGCAGACCCTAGAAAAACGTAAAACTAAACCCATCCTAACATGAAAAATATCAAAAACATGAACTTACCACCCTTATCTCGCCTAAACGGCAAAACAGAGAGCAACTTCGTCAGTCGGGCCACTCTACCTGCGCTATACAAGCCAGCAACAGCGATATCTCTATCGTGATTCGGGTAAAGAGTTTTTATTATTTTTAGTTGAGCAAGAATTTGCTTCTTGTACCATCCGGACTGCACCTTCTTTAACCTTGCCAATACACCTTGCCAAGTCCCTCGTGAACCAACCTCATTAGCACCGTGCTGTCGATATAGAACCAAAGATTGTTTCTCAATGAACCACTTCAACCCCGCAGCTCTAGCAAGCGCGTATATAAACCAATCGTGATGGACAATCTCAAACAGGTCAAACCGGTCCATTGCCGACCAATAGAGTTCACACAATCTTGGCGAAATTAAATAGGTACATCCCTGCCCTGCGGCTTGCCCCACGTAATCCCATTCAGTCAATGCCGTAGCATTATTAATAACTTTAAAAGTGTTGTTCGGCCAGAACGCAAGGACATTACTAGATACCCCATCATAACCTTCTAGCAAATGCGAATACTGCTTACTCAATTTTGAGGGAATCCAAATATCATCTTGGTCCGCAAAAGCTAGCGCATCAAATCGAAGCCCTTTTAACTGTCCCCACGCCCAGAAAAAATTCTGACCGGCCGAACCAAACTTCCTCTCAGAAGCGAGAATTCTTACTCGGCAATCCCTTTGGCTCCATTCTTTTAGGATAGCCAACGTCGAATCAGTGGAACCATCATCACTGATATAAACATTGACATCAACACCCACTTGAGCCAATACACTAGCTAGCAGCTCCTGTATCCACAACTCACCATTGTAGGTAGCTAATATTACGGCTATACGAGGGGTCGTCTTCGTTCCAGCGATCAGCTTTTTTTCGGTCATGGAGCGCGTGAATAACGAACCGAATGATGCATGCGGAATCGGAAATTTAGCCAAGAAAATGCCATATAGATCAACGGGATCTGCGCCAATACATTCAAATTAAACAAAGGACTGAAAACCTGAAGCAATGTAAGTTGCATTACCACGGAATAAAGCAGCACGGGCTTGAGATGAGGGGAAAGTTTTTTATAAATAAAACTCGCAGCAATTCCATGAAAGAAACTAAACCCCATAACCCCCCAAACATCCAGAGAACTATACAAACCGATATAGCCCGTCGCGACATTAAACGCACCACTTACTTGATAGGGTCGTTCAAATCTTCCAAATTCCGATACGCAGTTCATCTCACCACGGACGACACTGGGTATCACCTGACACAAAAATCCGAAATTATAATCGTCGACCAATACTACTTTTAACGCATTGGCAAAATTTACTATTGGCGTTACGATGTAAATGTATACCCACATGAAGCCGCTTGGAAGCCAATCTGGATATTTAAATGTAGGTCTTGCAAGCGATAAAAAATTCTCCCTAGGGCCACGCAAATCGCCAACCAAACCAAAAACATACACTGCGCAGAGAATCAATACCCCAATCGCCAGAAGCCGCCTAGGAGACTTAATTCCACGCAAATATATATAAATGGCGCCCATCTGCAAGACAATCACAACGAAAATCTTTCTCGTCACCAAAGCAATGAAAACAGCCAATATCGCCAGCACAAGCCAAATACATTTTTTCACCCCATACTGCAAGTATAGGTAATAGGCTGCGGTCGCGATCAACGCTCCCAAGGCCATAACAAAGCCGTGCAAAGATGAAATACCGAACTCAAAATGGGAAACACTCGACCCCGTCAGCAAAGATAGCAGGGGAACATAGCCGGCGACAGCAATTTCAAATGCGACCAGTAATGCAAAGAGCCAAGTCAAAAAATAAAGCCGGCGCAGTAGTATTTCAGGTGACTCAAGCCTGCCCACAGATGCAGCTACCCGCCTATATCGACCAGCTCCTAAGGCGCGATACCCGGCGGCAACAATGGCGTAACCGAGAACGAAAGGTACCAAAAAAATCGCGATGGTTTTTGTAATTTCCCAAGTGGAAAAAAAAGACACCAGCCCAGAAAGATGAAGCGAATACAAAAAGATAACAAATAGCCAAACTCCTCCGTACAGGACAAGAGGGGACTGGTACCAACGCTTCATCTTTACGCTCATATGCTTCAGAAAATCAATTCAATTTTTCCCGTAGGAATAATAGTACTTATATGAGCTACCATAACCGACCCGAGAACGCTTCACCCCATTGAAGACAAGCCCTCGAATCACCCCTTCACTTCCCGCACTCTCGACCTTCTTCAAACTGTCGACGACCTCGCGCGTAGTACTTTGCTCAGCCCGGACGACCAGAAAAGCCACTGCCACCCTGGGTAGTATTGCGAGTGTATCTGCGACAGGCAATATTGGAGGAGTATCAAACAAGATATGGTCGTACTTCTGACTCCATTCTTCGACGAGATTAATGAATCTCTCACTAACTAGCAGCTCACCGGGATTTGGCGGACTTACCCCTGCAGGAAGAACCTGCAAATTCGGAGTCACGTCTTTTACCACATCTTCGAGAGTCATGCCCCCCAGCAACAAATCTGATAGTCCTTTAGCAGAATAGTCGTAAGAACAATATTCGCTCAAACGCGGACGACGCATATCTGCATCAACAAGCAGGATTTTCTTACCTGTAACCGCCAGCAAGACCGCCAAATTAGCTGCAACAAAGCTTTTTCCGACCCCCGCCGTAGCACCGGTAATGGCAATATTCTTACCATCCCGCCCCATCAAGGCAAATGCCAAACCGGTATGGAGAGACCGCAGACTCTCGACCGCAGGATCATCTGGACCAGATAAAGCAAGGAGTTTCGCCCCAGCTTGGTTCAACACGGGGCGCCGCCCTGTTGTCATAACGCTCAACTTCCGTTGAGGGTAGGACTCAGGAACCGTGACATAAGTCGTCAACCCCGTCGCCTCTTCAATTTCTTGCGCTCGCTGAACTGTCGGACGCAGCATTCGCGTGACAAACACGCCCACTAGACCAAGGAAGATCCCAAGCATCATCGACACCATCACGATGATCTTCTTTGGGGGAAAGACAGGTGCTGGATTAACAATGCCAAAATCGATAATGCGAACATTACCAACAGTTCCAGCCTCGGCAACCCTCAGTTGTTGAGAATTATTGAGCAATGCAATGTAAAGTTGCGAATTGACTTGTACATCCCGCTCGAGGCGAAGCAGATCTTTTTGCGCTCCAGGCAAACGGTCAATCTGAGAATCGATCATTCCGACCTCTCGCCGAATCCCAGCTAGTTGCTCATCAATCGCCCGTACTTCGGGATGCTCCGGCCTAAATCGCTGCAGCATTTCGTCGCGACGAAGTTGCAAACGAAGCCGATTATTTTCCATCTCGATGGAACGTTGTAGCAAACCATCCGTCTCCTTTGGGACGCTTATTGTGCCTGTAGAGGAGCGAAATTTGCTAAGCGCTTCCTCAGAGCTTTCTACTGATTTTTTCAACTCTGGTAGTTTCTGTTCAAGAAACTTCAGGCTGCCGCCAATTTCCGCTGTCCGTCGCTCGACATTTTGTTTAAGATATGTCTGAGCAACAGCATTGACGAGATTTTTAGCAAATTCAGCATTAGGGTTTTCATAACTAATTCTAATGACGCCACTTTGACGCGCAGCTTCTACAACCTCGAGATCAGCGTATAACTGATTATAGACACTAATCGGCGATTTTCTGACGACCTCAAACCCTGTACCGATACGCCCAGCCAAGAAGCGAACATTGATTTGATATTGGCCCTCTTTATTTTTTACCGTTTCGGTTGTTCCGATCTCGCCAGCAACAACTTCGTCTCCATTCGGGTCAAATAGCTTATAACCGGTTTCCGTTCGTTCGAGTAGAAACGTACTTCCCCAATATTGGGGTGGAACTTCAAACGCTGCAAGCTCAAGCTTTTCACCTCCCCATGCAAATCCGGAGAAAAGCGATGGGACGTCCTTTACGTCACCGCTCTTCTTTTCATTTGTCCGGGCAACCCAATCTCCAATGATAGGAAATCTGTTAGCGACTCTTACATCTAGCTGAGCCTGCGTCTGGTCCGCTGCTTGCATAAGTACTTGGCGAGATCGCAGAATGGCGAGTTCTCCCGACACCGGACTTTGAGGCGAACCTAATGCGTCGGCAAGCTCAGGAAGGCCTGGAACAGTTCCCTTTCGATCCTCAACTTGCACAAGGGCGTCTGCCAGATACCGCGGTTCAGCCAATACGGCATACGCCAACCCAAGGGAAGTGGTAATCAGGAAAATAGCTACGATTATCCACTTATGCTGGATAATCGCATTGAGCAACTCAGAAAAGTTGAACTCGCTAGAACCGTCATCCGAAAAACTTTGCGGATTTGTCATCATAAACTCAAAACTAATTGGGGGCGATGTCAAACGTTGTCGAACTTTGCCGCAAGAACTGGGCACTCGGCAGAATCTGGCCAATAACCCGAGCCCAACGAGTAACTCCGGCTGGGTCAACATAGATCACATCTCGGGGCTGCAACATAAACGCATCAGCCAGCACCAAAGCATCAGGACGTTCTGCATTCATATGCCACACTTGCGGCTTTCCGTTCTCTCCATCACGAATGACATAGACTTGGCCTGCGTTTGAGGTTGTAGGATTAAGACCACCAGCATCTGTCAGCGCCTCTGCCAACGAATAGCTTCCGTAGGGTAACAACATAGACTGCGGCTTGCTCACCTCGCCCAGCACAAAGATTTTATTGAACCTCCGCTCTGGGATATTCAATACATCACCGTTCTGAAGCAACCAATTTTTTGATATATCTCCCTTGTAATAAAGCGAATATAGGTCCAGCGGATGCACCACCCCGTCTCTGACTAACACGGCAGCCCGAAGATCGGCTTTCTCCGTCAGACCTCCAGATTGAGTGATAAGGTCCGTTATGTAGATGGGCACATCATTTACCGGTCGGGTGCCTGGGGACTTTAACTCCCCCACCGCAAAAACCCGCTTACTGCGATATTCCATTACGGCAACATCGACCTGGGGCTCAGTCAAATACTGCCTCAGCCGCTTTGCCAGATCCTGCCGGATAGCCTCAACAGTTAAACCAGCCGCCTGCACCTTGCCAATATAGGGATAAAAGAAACTGCCGTCCTCCCGCACGAGTCGTCCCGCTATCTGTGCATTGTTACTATTTGCGGGATTATTCAGCTCTGGATGATTCCACACAGTAACACGCAGAACATCTTGAGCACCGACTAAATATGAATATGCTTTTTCCTGAGGCGCGACCGGCATTGGAGGAGCCAGCTTGACATTGATGTCAGTTTTGGTATGCGCCCGTAATTCTCGGACAGTTTCAGGAGTGATCTGCCTTATATCAACGCGCTGAGCAGCCTCTTCTTTCTGCATAACCCCACGCCACGAGGGATCATCATCGCCTCTCGCCCCCATATACATTCCTGTACATCCAGCCGAGACCAGAGCGGTCAGCCCGACACAGATTGGCAATCGGGCATATTTTATTCTTTCTGAGAACGAAAACATGGTCATCTAGTCTCAACCAAAAAAAACACAAATAGGGCATTCGGAGTCATATCATCTTCGCCGCGGTCAACTGACCAACCCAATCATCTACGCTGTTTTTGATTTCTAGCCAAACCCGCTCAAACATGGCAGGAGGCTCGTTGATCGGGTCGTCAATTTCCAGATTTTTCCACTTGCCCAGCAAAAACACTTTCCCGCTCACTTTGGGATATCTCTGCTGGATGAAAAGCCGTTGTTCATGCTCCATTACCAGCACCAGAAAAGCGGCCCCCACATCAGAGCTAGTAAGTTGTTCAGCTCGTTTATCAGGCGAAATGGGTACACCGTTTGTCGAGGCCACCTGTATTGCAGACTCATGAGGACGCCGGCCGACGGGAGCGGCAATTCCACGCGAAAATACCTCAACGGGAACCCCTTTTGCAGCAAAGGCGTGCCGAAATAGAGCCTCGGCCATCGGACTACGGCACACATTGCCTGTGCAGACAGTCAGAAAAATTGGTGGAGCAGTTAATAGGGAACGCGACATTGCTGCCTTTAAGCAAAGTGACTCGCCCGGCACTATCATGAGTAGTGTGCAACGCAATATTGTTCCACATATGACACATCAAAACACAAGTTGGCCAGTGAACAACGGGCGTGGGCGCGAATGCGTTGCATTTTGTAATAAATGCAACAAACGGTAATAGCGAATTTTCTGGAACCTGTCTAGCCGTCACGTACCTTGAACATCTAGCCTATTCACATGACACCTTGGATAGTCCACTAATTTGCACGATTTTACGACAAGAGCCAGGATGCTAGCCGCCACAGTTGTTCCGCGTTGTTAGTTCTCACTTGCCCCTCCCAACATACGCGTAGGCGAGGCAAACGCGACCACTACTCAGTGCATCTCAGCAGTGCTCTGACTTGAAAGTCGATATCATGCCCCTTGATCAATACATCTTTGTCACCAAATCGGCCTATCGCTTCTTGTACATTGCAACTCCGCATTTCCATGTATAGACGCGATACTTGCTAGCTCAGTCCCCCCTCAGGCTAGCTTGGGGTGTTGCTAGACTCAATGTGCGGCATCCACGCAACTATCGTGCAAGATTTTAGGATGGTGCTTTGCTGCTAACATCGCTTGCTCGAGCCCCGTCGCAGCGCTGTGATCCAGGCTAGAGCATATGCGAACACACGTAGGCCCTCTTCGCGCTGTTGCAACTTTTCTTCCGCTTCCCTCTACCAAGGTGATCAAGGCTTGAGCCTCCGAGGCGATTCTCTCTTCTTTCATACGCTGCAACGGACTCAATCGAAGTGGAAGATCAATTGATGTGGCATGCCATCACGAGGCTCGGCGATGCAAGAGTTATGCTACCAGCCGCTCTACTTGTAGCAATCCTTATATCCGAACGCAGCCTAGTCAAGGTCTGGCTTGTACTTCTAAGCGTGGCGTGCCTGCTGGCAACTTTTACGAAGATTGCATTTCTAGCATATGGATTGAATTTTGCAGACGGGGCCTTCACTGGCATCAGCGGGCACGCTCTGTTGACCGCAACAATCCTTCCCCTCCTGCTGTATTTGCTTGGCCTGTCACACTCATTGGGTGCAGCCGTGCTTTTATCCTGCATAGGAGGAACAGCGGCTGCCTTGGTAGCATGGTCACGCATACAGATCAGAGCTCATACAATAAGCGAAGCAATGGTTGGAGTAGCCATTGGGATGACGATCTCTTGTATCGTCATCTTCCAGATACAGATCTCGCCCCCTAAAAAGCTGACCTTGGCCATACTCTCGGCCCTACTATCGGTGGCTTGCGGAATGGCCGCTAACCAAATACCTTCCCTCGGCATCAGCCCACATCAAGCAATGATAAAGCTCGCTTGCCACATCGCCGGTACCGATAACGTTTTCATCCGACACCTTCCCAGCGGGAGAATTAGCAAAGCATCCTCAGCTTGTAGCACTAAAGCACAACTGCAACATCCACTTTCGATACACTATGCGGCGGCGCAACATTCCCTTCAAGAGCATGAGAGAGGTTCCCACAACAGCCGCTCTCCGATGAAGCAAGTACAAAGGAGTTGCAGGCTTTTTCACCCGGCGTGCGCAACTCCGTTGACCGGTCCCATACAAGCTATTACCAAGAGGAACGCATGACCAACTCGCCTTCCGCTCGTAAAGGCCTAATCCTGGCCGGAGGCTCGGGCACACGCCTGCACCCAGTGACCCACTGCGTGAGCAAGCAGCTCATGCCGATCTACGACAAGCCGATGATCTACTATCCCTTGACCACGCTCATGCTGGCAGGAATACGTGACATCCTTATCATCACCACGCCGAGGGACGCCCGTGCATTCTCGGATTTGCTAGGGGACGGAAGCCGCTGGGGGGTGAACCTTACCTACGCGCAACAGCCCAGTCCAGATGGCCTTGCGCAAGCCTTTCTCATCGGGGCGGACTTTATTGGCCAACACCCTGCTGCGCTGGTTCTGGGCGATAACATCTTTCATGGTCATGGACTTCCAGACATGCTGCATCGCGCCAGCGGCCGAGCTTCCGGAGCCACCGTGTTCGGCTACTTCGTTAGCGACCCTGAAAGGTACGGCGTGGTTGAGTTCGACGCAGAGGGGCGAGCGATCGACTTGGTAGAGAAGCCCAGCAATCCTAAATCTAACTATGCTGTAACAGGGCTCTACTTCTACGACAACGACGTCGTATCGCTGGCGCGTGAGGTTAAACCGTCAGCGCGCGGTGAACTGGAAATCACCGACCTGAACAACGCCTACCTGAAGCGAGGTGACCTTCACGTGGAAATCATGGGTCGCGGCTATGCCTGGCTGGATACCGGCACGCATGATTCATTACTGGACGCTTCCAACTTCATCCAAGTCATGCAGGCTAGACAGGGGCTCCAGATTGCATGCCCAGAGGAAATCGCCTGGCGTCTGGGCTGGATCGACGACGCACAATTGGAGCGGGTGGGAAGTGCGCTGGCGAAAAATAATTACGGAAGGTATCTGCTCAACCTGCTCAAACAAGGAGCGCGGCTTTGAACATCGTGACGACCCGCCTCCCCGGCGTATTGATTTTTGAGCCAAGGGTTTTTGGTGACGACAGGGGATTTTTCGTCGAGACGTTCCGCCAAAGTTGGTTTCAGGAAGCGGGCCTAGACGTACAGTTCGTCCAAGATAATCAATCACGTTCACGACGCGGCGTCCTGCGAGGTTTACATTACCAGTCTGTCTTGCCTCAAGGTAAGCTGGTCCGCGCCGCGCGAGGGCGAGTATTTGACGTCGCGGTGGATGTGCGCTGGGGATCTCCCAATTTTGGCCAGTGGGTGGGCGTTGAACTGGATGATGTGCACCATCGACAACTCTGGATCCCCCCTGGTTTTGCGCACGGATTCTGCGTTTTGTCGGACGAAGCAGAGTTCGTGTACAAGTGCACGTCCTATTACGATCCAGCTTCCGATACAGGCGTCAGGTGGAACGATCCGACAATAGGCGTAACCTGGCCTCTTCAAGAAGCAGACTTGCAGTTGTCCACTAAGGATCAGTCGTTGCCACTGCTATCTGAAAAGCCAGTGGCGACGCTGCCTTCGTACGAGGTCAATACATGACTATCCTGGTCGTTGGCGCGGGGGGGCAGGTTGGGCGTGAATTGATTCTGAGAGCTAACCACGGGCAACAGGTTGCGGGATTGGACCGCAATCAGTTGGATATCACGAATCAAAGTGCTGTTGCCGAGGCGATTCGTTCGCATTGCGCTTCTGTAGTGATCAATGCCGCAGCATATACGGCCGTCGACAAAGCCGAGGCAGAGCCGACGCAAGCGTTCGCGATCAATCGCGACGCGGTGGAAAACTTGGCACGGGTCTGCGCACAGGCTGACATTCCTTTGCTGCACTTGTCCACCGACTATGTTTTTGATGGCGAGAAGTCCACTCCTTACGACGAAATGGATCAACCTCGTCCAACAAGTGTGTACGGGCAGAGCAAATGGGAGGGTGAGGAAGCGCTGCGAGGCGTCCTCGACAAGCACATCATTCTGCGCGTCTCGTGGGTGTTCGGCGCTCACGGGAATAATTTCGTCCGAACGATGTTGCGCTTGGCGAAAGACCGCCCCGCTTTACGCATTGTCGATGATCAACATGGCGGGCCGACGCCGGCCTCGGCTATTGCGGACGTTCTGCTGGACATTGCGGCACGCATTGTCGCGGGGCAGGCAATCGCGTGGGGCACTTATCATTACGCTGGCGCTCCGTCGGTAAGCTGGTATGCCTTCGGACAAGCAATTTTCGAAGAAGCTCATGTACTCGGGCTGCTTGAAACACCTCCCGATGTCTCGCCCATCTCAACCGCGGATTACCCTACCCCCGCTCGCCGCCCAGCAAACTCTGAACTAGATATGACCCTCGCGTGTAGGAAGCTGCATCTCTCAGCTCCCGACTGGCGTAAAGCAGTACGTGAAGTTCTGACGACCTGGAAACATTCCGCATGACTCATACCCCCAAACGTGTTTTAGTGACCGGCGGCGCCGGCTTTATTGGCGCAAACTTCGTTCGTTATTTGCTACAAGCGGCACCTGGCGTTCATATTGTCAACCTGGATGCTCTGACGTACGCCGGCAGCCTGGACAATCTGGCTGACCTCCCTACCGCAGATCATCATACTTTTGTGCAGGGCGACATCTGCGACCGGGAACTGATAGACCGCCTGCTGCACGAGCACCAAGTGGATACCATCGTGCATTTCGCCGCCGAAAGCCACGTGGATCGTTCCATCAGCGGTCCGGGCGAGTTCGTCCGGACCAACATCCAGGGAACGTACACCCTGCTCGAGGCCGCGCGCCAATGCTGGATGGCCGAGCAGAAAACAACAGACGGCCGGCGCTTCCACCACATCTCCACGGACGAAGTGTACGGAACACTGGGACCTGACGATGCACCTTTCACGGAAATTACGCCATACGCCCCGAATTCCCCCTACTCTGCCAGCAAAGCTGCTTCGGATCATCTGGTCCGGGCGTATTTCCACACCTATGGCCTGCCGGTGGTCACCACGAATTGTTCGAACAACTATGGGCCATACCAACATGGCGAGAAGTTCATCCCGACAGTGATCCGTAGTTGCCTGAACGGTGAGCCCATTCCGGTCTACGGCGACGGCCGCAATATCCGGGATTGGCTGTATGTTGAAGATCACTGCCGTGGCATCGAATGCGTACTGCGCACAGGAAATCTGGGAGAAACCTACAACATCGGCGGGTGCAATGAATGGCGAAATATCGACATTGTCGAATATATCTGCGCACTGCTGGATGAACGGCGACCTAGCGGCGCACCGCACAAACGCCTGATCAGCTTCGTGACGGATAGACCTGGGCATGACTGGCGCTACGCCATCGATGCGACCAAGATGCAGGAGGATCTCGGCTGGTCACCTCAGGAGAGCTTCGAGACCGGCATAATAAAGACCGTCGACTGGTATCTACAGCGATAAAGCGATAGGCATGTTCCGCGACTCCACGTACACTTCTAGCAGGGAGATCGCAATGGAAGCATGGAACTCGGTTCTCGAGTTCATCGCTTTAAGACTAAGCTTCCTGCATTGAGGGGTGGAAAGACGAGTCACCTGTTCAGAAGGGAGATTCGTGTGAAAACGGTCGAATACGAGCTGGACTCTGCGCGCGAAATTATCGACATCGCCAAACATATCGTGGCAGATGGACAAGATAGTGTCGAAGCTCGACGCACGGTTGCTTATCTGGGCAATCGATCCATCGAGATGATTCTCAAATCGTTTCTTGAGCACGCCGGTGTACCTTTGAGGGCAATCAAGGAGGCCTCCGGCAGTGCGGCGTCCTTGCTGGCACGGACAGATGCGTGCTTCGTCCAGGTCGAAATAGTCCCAGGCCATCGATGCTGGGTACCGGCCAAGAGATTGCGGGCGGTCGCAGTCGAGGGAGAGGAATTGCGGACCATTGGTGGCGTTCTGGAATCCCTTCCCCAAGCCCGCCGCTTCGGCCCCGCTCCGGCCTACCGGGATAACCCACCCGAACCGGAAACGCTGCTCCGAACATCACAGACCTTGCTGTCCTGGGTGGAGCGCCACTGGGACGCGGCGCGCGCCGATCGCTGGGACGACGCCGACGAAGAATGAAGCCTTGCGCTTCAACATATAGGGCGCAACATGTCACCCAAAAGCGGTAAGCTGACAAGTCAGCGAAGCTGCTGCAAAAAAACCCAGGCACTTGGGCTGATCCGCGTTGGACGTGGAGGCGACAAGGTTAAAGAGTCCGCCCTGAACAATTCGGTTCTTAGCAGCAGGGCGGTCGGTTCTCGACCGGAGCGGCGAGCAGTGCTGCAATGACCGGCTGCATCGGCAGGCCG
>NZ_BAAAEN010000050.1:0-15149 GCF_039523035.1 Pigmentiphaga daeguensis
CACAGTTCGCTCGGGTATCTGACGCCCAAGCAGTTTGCAGACAGTTTTTTAACCGCAGACTCTAATTTGGTTTCGTACTAAATTGGGGAGCAGGTCAATCGTCAGCCAAGTCAATGCCAGGGAAATTAGCCTGATCAGAGTTCAGGTTGCGCAGATCGTGCCAATCGCAAAGCTCTCGCAAAAGGCCACAGATAACGCCCTCTGCCACTTTATGCGTGTCATAAAGCCCCATGGCACTGCCTGCTTCAACTTGCGAACGAAGCTGTGCAATCTGCGTTCTGAATTCGTTCAGCAAATCGAGATGTTTCATTGCAGCCCCCCTTGCTCCAATTTATCCCACGCCTCCAGCACCAGCCTTTGCGTGCGGTATTCGCCGAACTCCTTCAGTTCCCTGTTCTTGAGCACACGGAAGGTTTCGCTGGGGTAGTCCTCGCCCATGATGTCGGCGGGGTCGAGGATGTAGCGCAGTTCGTCGCGGGTGAGGCCGTAGAGTTTGGCGTAGTAGGCGTCGAGTTCGGCGCGCAGGGTGGCGCGGCGGTCGGGGTCGAAGGGAAAGGGTTCGCCGTCGTAGCCCAGATCCTGTGCCCAGCCGGAGAGGTCGTGGGCGGTGTAGGTCAGTTCCAATACACGCGGGACGATGAAGGCGAGGTCGGCTTCGGTGTAGCCAGTGGGAGCGAGTACAGGGAGCTGTTTAAAGTAGTAGAAACTAAAATTAACTCCCCCCACTTTCTGTCTTGCGACAAAGTCAAATGCAAGGCTTCCTAAGCTACCAAGGAGCGCAGCAGAGTGTTCGACTGAAATTGCCTCATTTACAAGCCACAGGAAAACACTGTCTCCTTGGGCACTTAAGGGCATCACTGTTGCAATAGTTGTACGTTCATCCGTAGCTCTCGCATTGCGCCGCCAGCCCATCAACCAATCCCGCTCCCATTGCCAGATCACGCGGCCATCGCGGTCGCGTTTGCATAGACGTTCTTCCACTTCGGCGCGACTGACCCAATAGCGCGGGGTGACGGTGAAATCCGGGTCGGCCTTTTCGGCCTGCGTGACATCGCGGCTGTTGCCGTCCGCCGTGTAGGTGGCCCATCGGTGGTCGAATTGGTGGATAAGCTTGGCTTCGTACAGTGGCAGGTGGTCGGCGGCTGGCTCGTCCTTGAACAGATGGCTGTCGCTCGACATGTTGTGCGTGCCTTGCAAGAAACGAATGCCCCACGGGTTGCCATCTGGCCGGTTTTCGTCAATCAGCACCGGCGCGGCACGGTAGAGCTTTTTGGTCAGTTCCGCATCGCGCTCGCTGCGAAAAACCGGGCAGGTGAGCGTGTTGGGGTTGATGAGGCGGAATTCGTCGGGTGTGAGGGTGAAGCGGCGGCGCGGGTCGGCCAGTTGGCTGACCTGGGTGGCAAAGCAGACGAACTCGGCCCGTTCCGCCGCGCCCAGGGTGAGCAGGCAAAACTTGTAGCTGCGGTGTACGGACGGAAACACCGCTTCGCGGTTTTCGATGTCGTACAGGCTGACCAGCCGCCGGTTCTGGGTGATGTGGCCGAAGTACGCCTTGGTGCTGTCGTCGGTAGCAATGCCGGTCGGCACGATGAAGCCGGCGCGGCCACTGTCGGCATGGATTTGCAGGATGGTTTCGGCAAACAGCGCGTAGGTGTTAACGCGCCCTACGCCAGTCAGTGGGTAGCGGCCTCCGTCTTCCTTGTCGGCGTGTGCAAAGGTACTGGCAGCCTCAAACGTGCGTCTGGCAGTGATGAACTCTTGGTATAGGCGCTTTTCGGCTTCGTCCTCGCGGGTTTCGTGCACCTGTTCGGGATAGAGATGGCGGGCCAACATGCCTTCGCTGAGCCACTGGATACGTTGTGTGCGCTCGGATTTGTTCTTGGCTTCTGCAACCAGCGGATTCCGGGTGGCGAAAAATTCTTCCTCTTTTAGCTCCACATGCTCCCACGGCGGGTTGCCCAGCACGCAGTCGAAGCCGCCTTGCGCAAACACCTGCGGGAAGGCCAGCGGCCAGTGGAACGCGCGGGCCTGTTCGCAGGCCGTGCGTGCAGTGGCGATGGGGGCGGCATGCTCGGTCTGGGCGCGTTCCGGTGCGGTCAGTAGCGCATGCAGGGTGATGCTGGTGGGTACGGCGTCGGCCGTGTCCTCCGTCTTGGGCAACAGGTAGGCACCCACCAGCGCATCGGCGGCGTGGGCCAGCGGGCTGTGGGCGGAGTCCTCCAGAAAGTGGCGCCAGGCTTGTTCCTTGGCGGCGACCTGTTCGGGCGTGTCGGCGGGCAGGGTTTCGATGGCGTGCAGGGCTTCCAGGCCGCTGCGGTTGTCCACGCCCAGCAGCATCTGCTTGCCTTGCAGGTCTTTGGCGATCTGCTTGAGGCCTGCGGCGTTGGCTTTGGCCAGTTCCTTGCACACGTCCTTGTCGTCGCCGCTGAGAGGTTTGAAGGCGTCCTTGGGGATGCCTTTTTCCAGCACGTTCAGGTCGGTCAGGCCCAGCAGCGCGTCGCCCACTTGCAGGTGGTGGTCGAGAAAGCCCAGCGGGCGGCCTTCCTCGTAGCCTTCCAGCCACAAGGCCATACGGGCCAGTTCGATGGCCATGGGGTTGCGGTCCACGCCATAGATGCAGCGGGCCACCACTTCGCGCAGGGCGTGGCGGTAGTCCTGCGGCTGGATGGCGCCTTCCTGCCCACCTTCGAGGCTGCGCAGCTGGGCCAGCTTTTCCGCCAGACGGCGGGCGGCAGCGAGCAGAAAGTGGCCGCTGCCGCAGGCGGGGTCGATGACGCGGATGGCCAGCAGTGCCTCGGTGGGGTTGGCCGACTGCTCGGCCAGGCGCTGTTCGATGACGGGATCGAGTGCGCTCTTGATCAGCTCCTGCACCAGGCTGTCGGGGGTGTAGTAGCTGCCGGTGAGCTTGCGGGCGTTGCCGGCGGTGCTGCCTTCCTCGGTGCGGCCAACGAAGCCAAACGTGCGCGCTGGCAGGTCGATGGCGGGCACCAGTTCCAGCAGGCTTTCATAGACGCTGCCCAGTTCCTCCGGCCCCATGTTGCGGTAGTCCACTGGCACCAGGCTTTGCGCGCCAGCCGGCTTGGCCCAGCGTAGGTCTTGCAGTGCGGCGAGCAGGTGGGCGTTGTCCACGCTGGCGACATCCAGATCGGGGCATTGCTCCGGTGCGAACAGGCCGCCCAGCGCGGGCAGCGCCAGGCGCGGCTCGCCTTGCGCCAGGCCGCGAAAGACGATACGAATGGCCTGCCATTGGTCGTCGTGCCGGGTGCGGGCGCGGCGCTTGAGGCACAGCTCGCGCAGGCGGGCCAGGGCGTAGCCTTCGGCATAGGCGCGGCGAGCAGCCAGCGCCTCGGCGCTGTCATCCTGCGGGTGCAGTACGCCTCGCTCTTCCACTGTGAAAACGAAGATGAGCCGGTAGATTAGGCGCAGCAGTTGTTCGAAATATTTAGCCTTGGGGAGCGTGCCGTCGTTCAGAGCGGTGCGCAGGGCTTGGTTGGCGGGGTGTTGCAGGAAGCCTTGGCCGAGTGTCAGCAGAGCTTGTTCGACACCATTGCGCAGGCCGTCGCGCACGCGGGTGCCTTCCTGCTGGCCATCGTTGCGCCATTGTTCCCAGATGCACACCGTAGCGCCCTGGCCGAGGCGGGATGCGCGGCTGGCGTGCAGCAGGCGCCAGACGTTGGCGAATTCGGCATAACGCTGGCCACCAAGCAGGTCGGCCAGATCCACTTCGAGAAAGCTGGGACGGGTGAGCGAGGCAGCGTCGCGCAGCAGACGCAGTTGCTTGCCGTTGCTGACGATGCCCCATTGCAGCGCTTCGCTGGCGTTGAGCAGTTCCTGCATCGCCTGGAACGGGGCTTTCTTGCGGTTGCCGCCGCCCTGCACGGCAAACCGCGCGTCGGCCTCGTCCAGTCCCAGAGAGTGTGGTGCCACCAGGACGGGCAAGGTGCCTGCCATGAGGCTGACCGGGTAGCGCAGTTCACCTACTGGCTGAGCCAGAGCGGTTTGCAAGGTGGCGTAGCCGAAGGCGTCGCGCAGCAGTTCGTGGATGAAGGCGGTGGTGAGTTGCGTGGCATCGACGTCGGCGCGTTCCATCTGCGCGGCGAAGTGCTGCCATTGGGCGCAGGCGATCTGGAAAGCGCGGCTGTATTCGTCCTTGAGCTTGACGCCCTTGGGGGTGCCGTAGTCGGCCTCTAGCTGTGCGTTGGCGCGGCCCTGTGCGGCTTTTTCCAGTTGGTCGGGCAGGAACAGGCCGCCTTCGAGCTTGACGGTAGGCAGGTTCAGCGCGGCCTGGGTCTTGCGGATGCGTTTCATGGTTGTTCTTCTCCAGGCCGAGGCTTACAGCGAGTCAGGCAGCAGCACGTACACGCCCATCACATCGACCGGCAGGCAGGGGCTGACGCTGTACTGGCCGACGTCACGGGTGGCTTCGCGCACGCGCTGGTGGTCGGCCAGCAGGGCATCGGCTCGCTCTTGGGCTACCGCTTGCAGTTGCTGCGGGTGCGCGGCGAGGAAGTCGAGCGCGGTGCGGATTTCGCGCTGTGCCGCCTCCGGCGGCAGGTTGCCGCTGGGCGTGCATTCGAGCAGGCGACTCACGCCATCGTCGGCCAGCCATTGGGGAGCGTTGCGGCCCTGCACAGCCAGAGCAACGGTTTCCTCCGCCATCATCTGGAAGGGTTCGCGGCGGCGCACGTAGCTGAGCTGGTGGCGCAGACGCAGAAGATAGAGGGTGGTGACGACCTCCACGTCATTGGTAAGAGTGGCAGCACAACGGGCGGCCAGCGGACGTTCGCCTCCAAGTGCGTCTTCCAGCAGGTGCTGAGCCAGCAGGCCAACCAGCGGGTGACTGCGATGCAGTTCGCTGAAGTCGATGAGCTGGGGTTTGTCGATGCCCTCGTCGGCCAAGCGCTGGCGCAGGGCTTCTGGGAGGTGCTGCGGCAAGAAGCGTGCAGTCTGCTTGCGACCGATTTCCAGCGGTGACCCTAATCGCACGCAAGCGCTTTGCAGAAAGCGCGACACGTCAGCCTGGGTGCCCAAGGCCTGCTGCTGTTTGTGCCATTCGGGCAGCACCTCGTCTGGCTTGATGCGGCGCTGGGCGAACACAGTGCGATTGGCCTTGGCTTTTTCCAGCGCGTCGTGCCATTGGGCTTGCAGAGGAGCGAGCAATTGCTCTGGCTCACCGAAGTCGAATGCGACCTGCGGCGACGCGGCGCGACTGTCGCTGCGTTTCATCAATGCCGCCTTGACCAGGGCCTGATTGATGCGGGCTTCGTCCTCGGGCAGTGGAACCAGCACGCCGAGTTCCTTCTGGATGGCCTCGCCCTTCTTGAGGATAACGTTGAGCACGAAGCCATCCACCGGGTTGTCTTGCCCGTAAAGCATGGTGCAACGCACTTCATCGGCCTGCTGACCGAAACGATCGACGCGGCCTTCGCGCTGTTCGTGGCGAGTGGGGTTCCAGGCCAGGTCGTAGTGGACGACAGCGGTGAACAGGTGCTGCAGGTTGATGCCTTCGGAGAGGCAGTCGGTGGCGACCAGGATGCGCTGGTCGGCATCGATCATGTCCTCCACCCTCTCGCGGCGTTCTTCGGGCGTGAGCTCGCCGGTCACGGCCTCGATGGTGGCCTTGGGGAAGGCGGCCTTGAGGTGTTCGGCCACGTAATGAGCGGTGGCGATGTAGCGACAGAACACCACCGGGTGGTAGCCATCCTTCACAAGAAGGTCAATATGCCGGATGAGCGCAGCCAGCTTTGGATCACCGGCCTTGCCGGAAAGACGTTGCGCGTCGGCGATCAGGGCTTGCAGGCGCGGCGCAGCGTCCTGCACCTGGGCAGGCGGCTCCAGATCACTGCCGGAGAGGTCATCGGCCTCGCCATCGTGCAGGCGCTCATCGCCGAGAAGCGCCTCATCCGGCACAGTGCCTTCCAGCCGTGTGGTCAACGCCTTGACGGCGGCTGCGGGCGACGATGCCACGCAGCGCAACAATGCCAGGGTGGCGTACCAGATGAGGCGCGCGCCGCCTTGCTGTTCTTGCTGCTCAACGGTTTCAGCCAGTTCGCGGCAGTAATCCTGCACGGCGTCGAAGAACGCGCCCCATTCGCCGCTGAGCTGGTAGGTAAGCTCGGTTTTCATGCGGCGGGGAAAACCTCGTCCGTCATGGGTCTCGGCCTGCCATTCAACGATGTCCTTGCGACGGCGCTGGACGAAGTGGCGGGCCAGTTCCTGACGCAGCGGGTCGGAGGCTGTCATGCGGCCTTGTAATGCGGCAAAACGTGGATCGAGCAGCGACAGCAAGTTGTAGAAGGCGGTTTCGTCACCAGAGTGAGGGGTGGCGGTCAGCAGAATCAGGTGTCGCTGCGCGTCACGGGCAAGGCGTTGCAGCAACTCGAAGCGCAATTGCTTGCCTGCGCCGCTGCTGGCGCAGGTGTGGGCCTCGTCAACGATGATGCATTCGGGGGCGGTAGCGAGAAACTGTTCGCGGTGGCGTTCGCTCTTGATGTAGTCCAGGCTGACGACCACCACGGGATGATGGTCGAACAGGCGCACTCCATGCGGAAGATCACGTTCGATGCGGGAGGCCGAAGACGAAGTCAACGCCACGGCCTGAAGGTTGAAGCGGGTTTCCAACTCACTTTGCCACTGCTCGACAAGGTGCGGCGGGCAGAGGATGGCCAGGCGGGCGATTTCGCCACGGTCCATCAGCTCGCGTGCGATCAGGCCGGCTTCGATGGTCTTGCCGATGCCCACGTCATCAGCGATCAGCAGGCGTACAGTGGACAGACGCAGTGCCATCAGCAACGGCACAAGCTGGTAGCCGCGAGGCTCCACCGCGATATTGCCAAAGGAGCGGAACGGGCCGGCGCCGGCGCGCAGGGTCAGGCGCAAGGCATCGCGTAGCAACAGCGCGGCGGCATGGTTGCCGGCGCGTGCAGGATCGGGCCAGTCGAAGGTGGCAGGTTCGACGGGATGCAGCTCCAACTCTGGGATCAGGGCGATGCTTTCGTCATCGGCGCCGCTCAATGGACGCAGGCGCAGCCAGTCGCGGCGGGAGTCGCTTTGCACCACCCATTCGCGGCCTCGGGCGCGCACCAGATTGCCGGGCAGAAAGTCGTGTTCGAGGATCGTCATACGCCTTTATTCCTTGGAACCGAACACATCGGCGTGCGCGGCGAATTGTTGTGGCCAGCGTGAAGCGTCCGAAAAATCGAGCACCTGCCAGCCTTTGTCCTGCAATACGCTGGTGGTCTGGTCATCCACAGCGGACAGAAAGACCAAAGCGCGGGCTGCCTTGTACTGGGCAGCGGCGATGGCTGCACCATTGTTGACGGACACGTTGACCGCATCAGGTTGCACGCCCCCTGCCTGGCTGAGCGCGGACAGCCAGGCGTCGAGTGGCTCGTCTGCCAAGATCGTCGCTGCAACGGGGGCCGCGCTGCATTCCACAGGCTGTACCTGAGCATTGGCCAGCGCGACCAGCAGCTTGAGCGCATCCGCATTGCGGCGGTTGATGTGTTCGTGATCCGGCTGGTTGAAGTAGGACAGCAGGCACTGATAGCAGCCGGCTTCGCACTGATGATTGCCAAGTGCATCGGTCTGTTCCAGCGACGGCAAATCGTCCAGCGTCCAAATGCCGCTCTGCGGTTTGCGATAGTGAATCAGTTGCAGGGCATTGCTGGCTACGAGTGCAAGGTCGTCGCGATTGTTTGCCAGGCGAGTGAGCACACCCGCACCGCCTTCCGCCGCTTCGTAGAACAGCAAGGCGCGACGCTCGTCGGACTTCGGCAGTGGCTCGACCACCAGTTCGGATTCCTCGATCTGGAAAGTCATTTCGATGCCGCGCTTGAGCGCGGCCTGCAAAGTGGCCATGGCCTCCAGCGACAGGGCATGTACGGGAGCGAAGATCAGCAGATTGCGATGATCTTCCACAAAAGGAACGATGCGCTGGTTGGGCACCTTCTCCAGCAAAGCATCGTCGCCGCCCTGGTCGTCTTCCGCATCCGGTGCGTCCTGCTTGCTCCAGGTGCCCGTGATGGGATTGATGTAGAAGCCAAGTTGCTCCTTGTCTTTGCGCCTGCGCCAGCCGCGATTGATGCGCCAGATTTGTGCAGCGGGCGCGTAGGTGAGCTCGCCCAGCACGTCCTCGCCTTGTTGGATCGTGGCCTTCTGCTGCTGGATACGACCATCGGGGCCGGGTAGAAAGCGGTAGGTGGTTTGCAGCTCGAAGCCCTGACGCTGGCGCTCCTCGTCGTTGATGGAGATGCGCTCGGTGGCCACGGTCTCCACGGTTTCGATGCGGTAGAGCTCGCGCACCCAATCGTGCTCGGTGAGCAAGGCGTCGCAGTTCTCGCAGCGATTGACCAGCGGTTGTTCGCCGCCCGGCTCGCCGAGATGGCCGTAGCCGCATTGGCTGCACACCAACGAGGCAATGGTGGCCAACTGGCTGTTGCCGGAAATGTGGTCTGTATTGCCTACGTTGAGTTTGGCACGCACCACGCGGTACATGCGACCCTGGTGATAAATGAGGCTGCGCGGGCCGAATTCGGATAGGGCCAAGAAGCGTGGCCGGCTGACCATGCTGCCTTCGTCATCCTTGCCGTTGACAGCCTGGCCGCCACGGGCGGGAATCCAGGCCATCAGCGGCAGGCGCGGGAAGTTGTAGCCTGGCAAAAAGCCTTGGCTGGCCAAGTAGCGATAGGTATAGAAGTCATTGTTCTGGCCGTTGCCGGACTTGAGCAATACGGCGTACTGGCGCGCGGCGTCGCCGTAGCGGCGCTGGGCATTTTGGCGTTCCGTGTGCGAGGCGGTATGGCTCTTGACGATGCGATCAGCCATATCCATCTGTTGGCGGGTGGCATCGAACAGCACGCGCCAGCGCTCCAGCGCCCCAGAGAACGCTTGCGCCGCGTTGTCGATGACCTGGCGCACATAGTCAGGAGTGAACCAGGCGCTGCCTTCAAGCTCGCCCTCAAGCTGGTCTATGACCCGTCCGGCACTGGCCAAGGCACGCTGCTGGACAGCCTGCGCCCGCAGTGCTTCGTGCAAGGGCTGTTTCAGTGGTTTACCGGGCTGGTCGAGATCCAGCATGGGCGCAATGCTGTCGTCCAGTGGCACCTGGGTACTGGCAAGCCAGACCGCTTGCAGGTGGCTGTCGATGAGATCACGATTGCTCAGATCGAGGGTTGGCGCGCGCACGACGCCATGCACCATCTGCTCGGCATTGTGGAAGAACCACTGGTCATGCGGACTGAGCGCCGCGCAATAGGTGATGACCAGCGCCTGCTGACCCGAGCGACCCGCACGGCCGCTGCGCTGGGCGTAGTTGGCGGGGGTCGGCGGCACATTGCGCAGGTACACGGTGTTGAGCGCGGAGATATCCACGCCCAGATCCATAGTGGGGGAGCAGAACATCACAGGCAGACGTTCCAACGGCGCTTCGTGGGCCGGGTTCTGCGCCCAGTCCTGTCTATCCTTTTCGGTGTAGCGGAAGCGCTGCTCCAGCAGCTGCCGGCGTGGCGCATCCACCTGGGCAGTGTGTTCCTGGGCCTCGAAGTCGAACAGCGGATGCGAGGGCTGACGCAGCAGGTCGGCAATGCTGAGATACAGCGCTCGGAAATACTGGTTGATGCGATTGCTTTCTGCCTGCTGCTCATCGGCAATCAGGCACCAGTCGAGGGCTGCCGCGTTCAGACGCCAGCCTGCGAGTTGGGCGTCGATAGGCTGGCGCTGCACGTAACCGTAATTCTTGGCGGACTCCAGCAGGGCTTCGATCAGCTCGGCCCATTCGGGATCTTTCCACTGCGCGACCTCGCTGGCGCAGGCACTGTTACGCCAGAAGGCAGCCGTCTTTATTTGCCGCAGCAGACGGGAGCGTGGACCACCTGTCACCAGGTCGGTGCGCGGCTTGCCCTTGTATTCCGGGCGCTTGCCGAGGATGAGATAGCGGCCGGTATCGAGTTTCTCGTCGGGAGCGAAGGCCCAACGCTCATTCAGGTAGGTGTGGGCGCTGGTGCGTGCCTTGTCCTGCTCGACCGGGTCGAGGTAACGACTTTCCAGGCACAGATGGCGGCGCAAGGCGTCGAACAGTAATTCGAACAGAACTGTCCGTTGCACTGCCGTCAATTTGGTCAAGGTGCTGTTTGCAGCAAAGATACTGGCGTCAGCGCAAAAGGCATCCAGGTCTCGATACCGAATCTGCAACAGGCCGAGTTGATCCAGATTCGGATTATTGAAACGCCAGCCACGCCGCAGATCACGCAGTAGCCGGTAGGCGATGATGAAGCGCAATGTGCGTTGCGCTTCTTGTCGGGCCAGTCCCATGAGCTTGGGGGTGCGCAGATACTCCACCAAGGTCGCTTCATCGACCCCTTGAAAGCCGAGGGCCTTGAAGACACTTTCGGCCAAGTGTTCTTCATCGAGTTGGCCACCGCTGCCCTGTAGTGCACCGATCAAGCCGGCACGCAGCGTCAGCAGGAAAATGAAGTCGTTGAAATGTCCCGCCTGCAGAGCGGCATCCTGGCGGTTGTCGGTAAACCCAAGCAACTTGCGTGGGTCAGGCTGCCCTGGCGCAGGTTCGGAAAGTGCGAACAATTGCTGCAAGGCCGCCAGGGCAATCATGGTAGTGGCCGAAGAGCGGCCTTCGCCGGACAGGCTGGAGAGGCGGTTGGCATCCTTGCCGTGGGCTTCGTGTGTCGTGCCGCAGTTCAGGCAGAAGCGGAACTTTCCCGGAATGAACCAGAACTCCGTCCCCGAGCCCGTTTGCCCTTTGGCATCGACCGTGACCATATAGGGAACGGCATTCTTGTAGGCTGGCTTGATTTTGGGTTCGCTACGGCTGAGGTCGATCCAGGTTTCCGGCAGGTCTTCGGGCTGGCCACCGTATTGCTGCCCGGGCACCAGAGGGCACAGGAAACCATAGCTGGCGTCGTCTTCTGCAGCGATATCGTCGATTTCACGTGAGCTGAAGTTGCCCGGTTGCTGTGCGTGCCAGACAGGATGGTATTCCTGGCCGCAATCGCGGCAGAAGTGCGTGGGGTAAAGCAGCACATTCTCTTGCTGTCGCCCCGGCGCGAAACGCTGAGCATCGAGCGTGACATGGCGCTTGCCTCGCGCTTCCAGCGTAGTGAGTACCTTGCCGGGACCGCTGATGAACTGGTGCAACTTGAATGCGAAAGGCGGCCTGCCCTGGGGCGTTCGCACATCATGGGCAGCCACTAGAAAGCGCTGCAGAGCGGCGCGAGCGGCTTCAGGCTGGCACCCCGAATCTTCGGCGAGGCGGCGGCTGGCCTCTTCCAACCTCATAGGTCTTGCCCGTCTGGGAGGCTCGTCGGCAGGTAGTTCGATACCTAGGTTGAGTTCCACCCAGATGGCCAACGGATCATTGCGAAAGGCATCGAAGTCAGCCCAGCTATCCCGCTTTCGCGCGATGGCAGCCGGTAATTCTGCGCGAATGGCGTTGACGTCTTTGAGTGGGTTGGTGACCCGCTCCAAGGTCTCCCCGATGACGTCATGCTCGCTGATTTGGGTGCCAAAAAGTTTGCTAGCCACATCGGCCACCACGCGGTTGCGGTCGGCTTGGCTGCCCGCACTGGACATCGTGGCCGACGTGCCGATGCAGACCAGTTGCTCGGCTTTCAAGCGCTCTCGCAGGCGCCGCACTAGCAAGGCAACGTCCGCACCTTGACGGCCACGGTAGGTATGCAACTCATCCAGCACCAGGAACTCAAGTCCCTCGCAGTGTTCCACCACACGCCGATCCACTTCGTCGAAGCGCGTGAGGATGTATTCCAGCATCATGAAGTTAGTGAGCAGGATATCGGGTGGATCATCCGCGATAGCGCTGCGTTCCGTCTTGCTTTCCTGGCCGGTGTAGCGCTTGACGGTGAAGGGACGAGACTCTGGCGCATAGCCATGCAGAAACTTGTCGAGTTCTTCCAATTGGCTGTTGGCCAGAGCATTCATCGGATAGATGACAATGGCCCTGGTACGTGCTTCGCCATCGGAGTCCTTGGCCTTGAGAATGCGGTCGATGATCGGGATGAAAAAGGACAGGGACTTCCCCGACCCCGTTCCGGTTGTGACCACATAGCTTTGGCGTTCCTGGCCTTTGGCCAGGGCTTCCATTTGGTGCTTGTAAAGATGCAGGGGACTTGGTTTGCCTTCCGTCTTCCCAACCTGAAAGATGTCTGCGCAGGCAGGATGCAGGACCCCCTCCGCCACCAGATCCTGCACTGTGCCTTGACGTTGATAATTCGGGTTGATCTGCACCAACGGTTCAGGCCAATAGCGGCCTTGCGCATATTGATGCTCGACCTCGGCTTGGATATCAGGTGCGGCGATGCGAACGAAACTGCGGGAAAAGCTGCCGTATCGCTCGATGAGCTGGTCGCGGAACTGGAAAACGTTATCCATGTAGAGTCCTCACTGATCCATCTTGCGGTCAATCGCCAGAACCGCTGCTCTATCCGAGGTGCCTGCTGTGACGCGCTTCCACTTTGCCCCTCTTCCCTTGCCAGTCGATTCGATCAATCCCTCTGACTTCATCGCCCGCAGCACCAGCCGTACCATGTCCCGGCTCACGCCCGGGCAGGCCTCTTCGATTTCGGAAATCGAAAACGGCAGGCAGCGCCCCAGCACTTCCGCTCGCACCCGGTCGCCTTTACTGCCACGGCCACGCTCGATGGTGCCGACACGCTCCTCGAACTCGCGGTATGCCCGCAGCAAGGCTCCCCAGAAGTAGTCGAGCCAGGGCTTTACGTCGTGCTGCCCCTGGTGCCAGCCCTGCGAGCTTGCTTCCAGCGTCTCGTAATAGCTTTCCTTGGTATCTTCGAAGATGCGTTCCAAGCTGATGTAGCGGCCCACGGCATAGTCGAAGTGGTAGAGCAGCAGCAGGGTCAACAAGCGGGACATGCGACCGTTGCCGTCCGGGAAAGGGTGGATGCACAGGAAGTCGAGCATCGCCAGCGGCACCAAGACCAGCGGGTCGGCCTGGTGCTGGTCCAGCGCGGTGGCATAGCTCCCTGTCAGATCAGCCATAGCCATCGGCGTGAGATGCGAAGCCACCGGCTGGAAGCGCAGGCGCGAAGTGCCATCCGGGTGACGCTCGATGATGTCGTTATTGGTGGCCTTCCACCGCCCGCCCGCCTGCGGCATATAGCGGTACAGCAGGGTGTGCAGTTGCAGCACCACTCCCTCGCTGAAGGGCATGTGCGCGGCCGATTCGTGGATCAGCGCCAAGGCGTCACGGTAGCCGGCGATCTCCTGTTCGGAGCGGCTCTTTGGCGTTGCGTTGCGGATGACCAGAGACTTCAGCCGTGAGGGCGCGACGACAACACCTTCCAGCCGGTTGGACGACTCAGTGGACTCCACCACCGCGATCTGGCGCAGGCCCTTGAGGGCTTCGGGCGACTGTGCGGCGTAGAGTTGCTGCTTACCCTGGTACTCGCCCAGTGTGCGCAACGTGGCGGCCTGAGTGCCATCGAAGCGAAGCGCGGCAAGGTACTCGGGTGTGAGCGAGTGCATGGAAATGTAAGCCCAGGCTGTGTAAATGGGGTAATCATAGCCCTTAAATGGGGCATTGTCTCTATAAATACCTCATTAAAGGCGTTTGATTACCCCATTTCCTGAACGTAGGCCCGGTCGCGAGGGGCCGGCATGGCCGACCAGGAAGGAAATGCCCAAAAAAGGGCAGTAATTTCACAATTACCCTATTTTCTCCATTGTTTACCCCATTCCCAGGCCCAACTCAGGGCAAAGGCAAACGGCAAGGGAACGGTACTCAAGGGACAACGGCCCTACCCTGAAAAGGAAAAGGTCGCCCGCCCTTGCCCACTCGCTCTGTAACAACCAGCCAAACCGTCTCTATGCTGTGCCGCTGCCCTCCGCAGCACTCAGATAGTTCGCCCAGTTCTGCAACAACGTCCTTCTCTGATCCAGCAGCAGCGCCTTGTTGTACGTCGCCCGCACCTTGTTGCTTTCCACGTGGGCAAGCTGCCGCTCAATCGCATCAGGCCGGTATCCGTTCTCATTGGCCCAGGTTGAAAAGGTCGTCCGCCAGCAATGCGGCGTCGTGCCCCGGCCCAGGTTCATGTCGCGCATCGCGTAGGTCAGCCGGTTGGGTGTGGTGAAGCCCTTGCCGCTCCGGTGCGGGAACAGATAGCGGCCACCGCCCGTGATGCACTGCAAATCCTTCAGCACGGCGATGGCCTGCACAGACAACGGGCTTACATGGTCGCGCCGCGCTTTCATCTTCGCCGCAGGCCGACGCCACAGTGCATCCTCAAAGTCGAACTCGTCCCACTCGGCATCCGCCGCTTCCCCTGGACGGCAGGCGGTCAGAGCGATCAACCGCAAGCACAACGAGGTTTCCGGATAGCCCCGGTAGCCGCGCAACTCCTGATAAAACCTCTGGATTTGCTCTCGCGTCATCGCCGCCTTGCTCTCGCTGAACGGCACGCGCAGCAGCCCGCGCAGGCTGGGGATTGGATTTGCCTCGACCAGCCCACGCACCACCGCGAATTCGAAGATGGCTGAAAGATCGCCTTTGACATGGATGGCCGCCCACGCGCCATGGGCCTTGCACTCCTCCAGCAATGGGCGAATCTGCTTCACGCCAATGTCGCTCATCGGCAACCCATCAAACTTCGGCGACAGGTACTTCCTGATCCTCGATTCTTTCGTCCGATAGGAACTGAGCGCAAAGACTGGCTTGATCTCCGCCAGGTAAGCCTGCGCCACCTTGGCGAACGAGCTTTCACGAGCGCGCTTGCGTTCCTCCAGCGCCTCCAGGTTGCGCTCCTTGACCTGCCGCCGCTCATGGGAAGGATGGATGCCTTGCTTGACCAAGGCGCGTGCCTTTTCCCGGGCCGCACGCGCCTCCGCAAGGCTTACTTGAGGAAAGCCGCCAATGGCAAAGAGGTTCTCCTTGCCTTGCAGACGGTACGTCCACCGCCAGAGCTTGCCGCCGGTGGGCTTGACCAGCAGGAACAGGCCCCCGCCGTCTGAAAGTTTCCAATCTCGATCAGTCGATTTGGCCGACCTGACCTTGAGGTCGGTGAGTAGATGTCGCATCCCTGACGATTATATAGACTCCCGCCGCTACCCCCTGTTCATGGCTCGTGCCGTTTTGCAAGCCCTGATTGAGGAACATGAGCAAGCCA
>NZ_BAAAEN010000051.1:0-14229 GCF_039523035.1 Pigmentiphaga daeguensis
GGCTTGCTCATGTTCCTCAATCAGGGCTTGCAAAACGGCACGAGCCATGAACAGGGGGTAGCGGCGGGAGTCTATATAATCGTCAGGGATGCGACATTTAATCAGTCACTTATGGGTTTTGCCAACAAAGTGCGATTTTTTCCGCGGGCATCTTGACTTTCGGCGGCACGTCCTTAAAATACGTTTTGTGCATCGCAGCAAAGTCGCTTACCGCGTTACGGTGCGTGCACCAGGATCGGGCTTTTTGGGGCGTACTCCCCTGGTTTCCCGGTCGCCCCGTGTAGACAGCCCTCAAGGAGCCCCCTATGTTTGCCACCCCCGAACGCGCCCTGGCCACCCAAAAAGCCGCCTTCGACGCCCTGCTCGCCGCGCAGAACACCGCCTTCGCCGGCTTCGAGAAGCTGGTCGACCTGCACCTCAAGGTCACCAAGGCCACGTTCGAAGAGGCTTCGCTGAAGGCCCAGGAAGCCTTCACGCTGAAGGACGGCCAGGAAGCGCTGGCGTTCGTCTCCGCGCTGGCCCAGCCCAACGCCGAGAAGGCCCTGGCCTACAGCAAGCACGTGTATGACATCGTCTCCGGCGTGCAGAGCGAATTCACCCGCCTGGGCGAAGCCCAGATCGCCGAACAACAGCGCCAGCTGTCGGACGTGGTCGAGCAACTGGCCAAGAACGCCCCGGCCGGCTCGGAAAGCGCCCTGGCCCTGCTGAAGTCGTCGCTGGCCACCGCCACCTCGGCCTACGAATCGGTGAACAAGGCTGCCAAGCAGGCTGCCGAGCTGGCCGAATCCAACCTGACCGCCGCCGCCAACGCGACGTTCAAGGCCGCCGCCGAAAACGGCAAGACGACCCGCGCTCGTAAGACCGCATAGGCCCACCCCCTACGCGCTTCGCGCGCCCGGCATGGTGAGCCCCCAGCCGCTACGCGGCAGCCCCCCTGGGGGGCCGGGGCCCGCCTTGGGGCGGCCCGGCACCGGGCCCCGTAGGGAGCGGCACTGGCGGACCGGCGGAGCCGGATCCGCTGTGCCCTGGGTAAAAAAGCGAAGAACGGTGTTCGTTCTCCGCTTTTCTTTTTTAGGTTGATGCGGCGCCGAAGACGCCGCCCAGGCGGCGGGCTTCGTCGCGTAGCATCGCCAGGGCTTCGGCGGCGCTGTCGGGATCGCCCTTGACGCCTAGTTCGATGTGGCGCCGCTTGCCCTCGCCCATGCTGGGCAGGCTGAACACTTTCACGCCCGGCCAGCGGCGCTCGATGGCCTCCATCACGGGGGCGATGCTGGACTCGGCCAGTTCGAACACCATGAACGAGTGCTCCACGTGCGGCACGGCGTGGTGCAGCCCCGCGTAGCGGTGGTCCAGCGTCCATTCGATCATCGGCCACGCCATGACCGGAAAACCCGGCACGAAAGTGTGGTCGCGGATGAAGAACCCCGGGATCTTATTGTATGGATTGGGCACGATCTCGCTGCCCACCGGGAACTCGCCCATCTGCAGGCGCCGCAGGTTGTCCGGCGCCGTCATGTCGGCCGTGCCCGAGCCCTGCGCGGCCGTTTCCGCGCAGCGCTGCGTGATCAGCTCGCGGGCCTCGTCATGCAGCGCCAGCGGCAGGCCCAGCGCGGCCGCGGCCGCCTGGCGGGTGTGGTCGTCGGGCGTGGCGCCTATGCCGCCACACGAGAACACCACGTCGCCGCTCGCGAAACTGCGCCGCAGCGCGGCGACCAGGGCCTCGCGATCGTCGCCCAGGAATTCCGCCCACGACAGCCGCAGGCCGCGCGCGCCCAGCAGCTCCACGATCTTGGAAAAATGCTTGTCCTGGCGACGGCCCGAAAGGATCTCGTCGCCGATGATGATCAGGCCGATGCGGCGATGGGAAACGGCAGTGTCGTTCATGGCGTGGTTTCGCTGCGCAAGCGGCGCAGCGCCTCGAGTGCGAAGTGCGAGAACAGGAGCGCGGAAAACACCGGCAGCAGGAACCAGGCCGGCGGCAGCAGGTTCAGCAGCGAGCAGATCAGCCCCAGCGTCCAGAAGCCGCGATTATGCCGCGCCATCAGGATGCGCCGTTCTTCCGGCGAGGCATGCTCGATCATGGCGTCGAGCCGCAGCATGCGGGTGAAGGCAAAGGCCCACCACGCGATGGGCAGCAGCACCGCCAGCGGCGGCAGCAGCCACAGCGGCATGGTGAACAGCCACCCCAGCACGAACAGCGTGGTCACCCACACCGCGTTCCAGACGCTGGCCACCGTGGCATGGCGGCCACGCCGCTGCAGGCCTGGATAGTCGTTCTGCTCCAGGTTGCGCAGCACCAGCGGCATGATCAGCACCGCCGCAACGACCAGCCCCAAGATGCCCGACAACGGCAACAGGATCAGCGTCGCCACGACCGGAATCAGCCACAGCTTCAGCGACGCGATGCCGATCGCGACCAGCATGCCGTCGATCTGCCCCATCAGCGGCAACGAGAACAGCGTGCCCTGCAGCCACTCGGTCAGCGGCGTCCAGAACAGCCAGATCAACACGACGGCGCCCACCAGCGCGACCAGGAAGGGCAACAACAGCGCCAGCAGCATGGGCCCACGGAACTGCGACACCACCGCGCGCCCGAAGGCCAGCCCCACGCCTTGCAGGCCGGCGCTGGGATCACCGCGTTCGACAGGAGAGGAAGTCATCGGATCTCCGGGAATTCAGCCATGGTTGCAAGTATGACGCATGGCGCAGGCATAATGGCTACCGGATCCCTACTTCCCTCGCATCATGGCCGTCTATCTTCCCGACACCGGCGCCAGCGATCTCTCGCGGCGCCTCGACGATCCGCAGACCATACTGGTGGCATGCCTGTGCGCGGCGTGGTGCGGCACGTGCCGCGAATACCTGCCCAAGTTCGAGGAACTGTCGGGCCGCTTCAAGGACCACGTCTTCCTGTGGGTGGACGTCGAGGAACATCCCGACCTTCTCGACGACGAAGACATCGAGGACTTCCCCACCCTGCTGATCCAGAACGGTACCCAGACCCTGTTCTACGGCCCCATGCTGCCGCACATCGGCCACCTGGAACGCCTGCTGGAAAGCCTCCAGACGGACAGCCCCCCACCCAACCTGCCGGGAGCGCCGGAGTTGCGCCGGGCGCTGACCTGAAATGACGTCGCCCGCGATGGGCGGGCGACGGCGACATTCCCGGCTCCGGTCACGCCGGCCGGCCCTGCCCCCAGGGGTCGACGCAGCAGTGGATGGCGGCCGTGCCGGCTTCCCCGCCCACGGTGCGCAGCGCGACATCGACGCGGTCCAGGCCGAACACGTGCGTACACAGCTTGTGCAGCGGATAGCGGCCCGACGCGATGGTTGCCAGCGCGAGTTCCACGGCCTGGTAGCTGTGGCCGCGCACCCCCTTGACCGTCAGGCACTTGCGGAACAGCATGTCGCTGTCGAACCGGGGCACGGGTTGCCCCTTGCGCCCTCCCAGCAGCACCCTGCCGTTCTTGCGCGCCAGCTGGATTGCCGCCACGATGGTGTCCGGTCCGCCCGAAGCGCAATCGATGACCAGGTCCGCCATCAATCCACCGGTCATCTCGGCCACCGATTCCAGCAGGTCGTGCGCTTCGATATCGATGGTGTGATGCGCACCCAGTTCGCGCGCCAGCGCCAGCCTGTGGCGATCGGCGCCCAGGCCCGTCACGATGATGCAGCCGACCCCGGCCTCGCGCGCCGCCACCACGCAGGCCAGCCCCTGCTGCCCCGGCCCCTGGATGAGCACCACCTGCCCCAGCCTCGCTTCCCCCTGGAAATGCACCCATTCGAAGCCATTGCCCAGCGGCAGCGCCAGCGTTGCCAGCGTTGCCGACATGGCGTCCGGCACTCGGTGAAACACCGAATTGGGGTGCAGGAACTGGTACTGCCCATAGCCGCCCCAGAGGGACGGCGCGACGGAAATGGGCGTCGAGCCGTACCGGATGCCGCTGCCCAGCAACGAATCCGTGGCATCGCACAGCCGGAAATTCCCGGTCCGGCAGTAGTCGCAATGGCCGCAAGGCAGGTATTCCTCCAGGGCCACCCGGTCACCTTCCTTCAGGCCCCACCGGGCGGCGGCCGATGCCCCCAGCGCCGAAACGCGGCCCACAGTCTCGTGGCCCAGGATCAGCGGCCCCTTGCTCTTGGGATAGTTCAGGAAATAGGGCCAGTCGCTTCCGCAGACACCGGTCATCTCCACTTCCAGCAGGCCGCCGTCCACCGGGATGTCGGGACGGGGAAACATCCGGACCTCGGTCTGCTTGCCGTCCAGGGCGACAGCGGCGCAAATGGTTTCAGACATCGCGTGCATCCTAGATGGAGGTGTGTTCGGTATCGGTCTTGGCCGTCGCATCCTTCAGCACTTGTTCCAGCGGCACGTCCTCCGGCAGCACGAACGAGGCCGAGCGCACCCTGTGCGTGGCCGGGTCCAGCCCGGGCAACGGCGCGTCCGTACCCAGGTTGCCGGCCGCCGCCAGCAGACGCCGGCGTGCCCTGACGATGGCGATGTCGGTAGCCGCCAGCCGCTCCAGGCTCCGGTCGACGATGGGGCCCATGCTTTCCTGCAGCGACGCATCCTGCATGGCGATGCCCCTGACCCCGCTGTACAGCGTTCCCTTCTTCTGGGCTTCGCGGTCGATCAGATAATCGTTTCGCTTGTTCGCCACCGTGCGATAGGTGCCCGGAATCAGCTCGGCATAGATCCCCTGCCCGTTCTGCATGGCCTCCAGTTCCTCCGGCTTCAGCGCCCGGGAAGGATGGTGGGTCATGCTCCAGGCATAGCAATTCTCGTCGTCCATCGGCACCCAGGCATGGCCATGCAAGGCATGGTCGCCATACGGCGGAATCATCGTGTACCACGGCATGATCCACTGGGTCACCCGCCAGTAGCTATGGCCCTCGTCGGCACGGCGGCGCGCACCGATGACCAGCCCGCCATCGGACTCCATGACCTCGAGCTTGGGGGCCGTGTCCTGCTGGTACTGCGCTCCTTTCGTCCCCTTGTGCAGCGGATCGGTATGCAGTTCGCCGCTATGCAGGAACGAAACGTGGCTGGAATCGATGCCCCCCTCCATCGCCTGCAGGTAATTGTTTTCCTGTATCCGCTTGCAGACGTAGCGATGCGAGTCGGGCACCATCGCCCATTCGAACTCCGGGAATGCCGGCTGCAGCTCCGGCGGCCCCATATAGGTCCACACCACTCCCCCCCGCTCCACGCAGGGATAGGAAGTCAGCTTCACGCTCTTGCTGAAATGGCTGCCGGCGGGCTCCGACGGTACTTCCGTGCACTGGCCCCGGAAGTCGTATTTCCAGCCGTGATAAGGGCAGCGAATGCCGTCCATTTCGATGCGACCGAACCATAGCGAGACCCGCCGGTGCGCGCAGAACTCGTCGATCAGCGCCACCCGCCCCTGCGTGTCGCGGAATGCCAGCAGATTCTCGGACAAGAGCTTGACGCGCACCGGCGGCCCGTCGGGCTCGCGCAGCTCCTCGGACAGCAAGGCCGGGATCCAATAACGGCGGAACAGGCTGCCCATGGGCGTGCCGGGGCCGGTCTGCACCAGTTGCGTGTTTTGTGCTTTCGTAACCATGTCGTCTTCGTCAGAAATTGAAAGTCCGGGCGATGCTCAGTCGAGCGCCAGGCCGGCTCGTGCCGCCACATCGCGCCAGGTCGCGATCTCGCGCCGTACCCAGTCGTTCAGGATCGCGGGCGAGCCTCCCACGCTCGCCACGCCCATCTGATCGAACGCCGCCTGCACGTCGGGTAGCCGGAGCAGGTCGTTGACGTCGGCATTGACCTTGTCGATGATCGCCGGCGGCGTGCCCGCCGGGGCATGCACGCCCACCCACGTCTCGAGCACCATCTTCTTCATGCCCAGCTCGCTCAACGTCGGCACGTTCGGAAACTGGGGGACGCGATCATCGGCGACCACCGCCAGCATGCGCATTTTTCCCGACCGTACCAGCGAGGCCGCCGTCTGCAGCACGACGAAACTGGCCTGCACCTGGCCGGCTGCCAGGTCGTTCAGCACGCTGCTGGTGGCCCTGTACGGGACGTGCGTCATCTTGACGCCGTTCTCCTGCTGGAACAGTTCCATGGTCAGGTGGTGCACGCTGCCCACGCCCGGCGAGGCGTAGTTGAATTTGCCGGGGGGCAGTTTCCTCAGGTAGCCCAGGAATTCGCCCACGCTCGCGGCCGGCACGTCATTGCTCACGATCAGCGCCAGCGGGCTCTTGCCTACCAAGGCCACGGGCGCGAAGGCGGTGGCGGGATCGTAGGGCAGGTTCGAGCGCACGGCCGCCAGCGTGCTGAAGGCGGTGATCGACATCAGCAAGGTATGGCCGTCGGGCAACTCCTTCGCGACGAAGTCCATGCCTATGGAACCGCCTGCGCCGACCTTGTTGTCGACCACCACCGGCACCCCCCAGCGCTGCGCCAACTTGGGCGCCATCAGGCGCGCGATCAGATCGCCCGTTGTGCCGGCCGAGGCAGGAATGATGATCTTGACCATGTGTTGCGGATAGCCCGCCGCCAGCGCGACCGGCGGCAGCAACATGCAACAGGACAGCCAGGCCACCAGTGAGCGGCGCCTCGAACGCCTCTTCAAGTCAGCGGATATCGCCAGTGCCATCGTTGTCTCCGTCCACTCTCGTTGTAGTGGCGACGATTACACTCCAGGCCTATTGATTATCCCAACAATTTATTTTGATCGATTAAGTAGGTGACCTAATGAGCAATGTTCATCCGTCGCTGGGCAATCTCTCTCTCAAGCAACTGCGCGCCTTCGTCTGCGTGGCCGAAGCCAGGAGCTTCACCGAGGCGGCCGCGCGGCTCAGCCTCTCGCAATCGGCCGTCAGCCAGCTGGTGCGGGAATTGGAATCGGAACTGGAACTCAAGCTGTTCGACCGCACGACCCGCACGGTAAGGCTGACCGACGCGGGCGAGGAACTGCAGCCGACCGCGGCGCGCGTACTGCAGGACCTGGGCGCGGCGATAAGCGGTTCGCGCGACCTGGTGGCGCGTCGCCGGGGACGAGTGAGATTCGCCTGCTCGCCGGTACTATCGTCGCTGCTGTTGCCGCGCGTGATCGGCGCGTTCACGGCGCGCCACCCCCACATCACCGTGATCCTGCGGGATAGCGTAGGCAGCGGGATCGTGGACCTGGTCGCCGACGGCGAAGCGGACCTGGCGCTCAGCGTCCCGCCTTCGGAGTCGCCGTTCGTCGAAGAGGAGCCCTTCCTGACCGACCACCTGGCCCTGATCCATCCCCGCACCTACGGCTGGACCAAGCGGCGACGCGTATCCTGGGCGGACGTCACCACCCATCCCTATATCGCGCTACAGGCGCAGAACCCCACCCGTCATTTCGTCGACTACCACGCGGCATTGGCGAACGTGCGCCTCAAGCCCGCCTACGAGGTCTCGTTCGTCTGGACCGCCATCGGCCTGGTCGATGCCGGGCTGGGCGTGGCGCTTATCCCCGGCCACACCCGCCCCATCGTCGAGAAATACGAAAACGTCGACATGCGGCTGTTCGAACAGCAGACCATCGTGCGTCCGATCTCGCTGCTGCGTCACCGCCAGCGGTCGCTCTCCCCTGCCGCCCAGACCTTCGCCGACTTCATCCGCGCCTACATACGCCTCTGACGCCTATCGCGTCACGGACTCCCACAGCTTCTGCAAGCGCTTGACCGAAACCGGCATGGGCGTCCTCAACTCCTGCGCGAACAACGCCACCCGCAATTCCTCCAGCATCCACCGGAACTCGTCCAACTTCGCGTCCGGCACGCCCTTGCGCGCCGCCCGCGCCCGCTGATAGGGCGCCAGCAACTGGTTCAGGTCCGCCAGCAGGCGCGCATCGCGCGCCGGATCCGCGCGCAGCTTGTCGATGCGCGCCTGGACCGCCTTGAAATACCGCGGGAAATGCGACAACTGCGAGAACGGCGTATCGCGCACGAACCACTTCCCCATCAGTCCGCGCATCTGCTGCTCCATGTCCGCATGGGCCGCGGCATGCGGCTTGGCCTGCGGCAGCTTGCGCTGCGCGGCGGCCCATTCGGTCAGCACCGCCGCCACCAGGCGCGCGATTTCCTGCGCCAACAGTCCTACCCTGCCCTTGCCCTCGGCGCGCCGCTGCGCGAATGACTCCGCGTCCGCCGGCCAGGGATCCGCCAGGCAGGCCTGCGCCAGCGCCGCATCCACGATCTGGTCGCGCAGTTCCTCCTGCGTGCCCAGCGGCATGTAGAGCATGCTCATCTGCGTCATGCCGGTCAGGTTCTTCTCCAGGAACTTGACCTGCTCCTTCAACTGCAGCCGGAACAGGCGCAACAGCCCCGCGCGATGATGGCGCGCGGCCTCGTCGGGATCGTCGAACACGTCCAGGTCGCAGTGCGTGACGCGATCCACCAGCGCCGGATAGCCGATCACCGACAGGCCGCCGCGCCTGATCTCCATCAGCTCGGGCAGGGGCCCGAAGGTCCAGTCCGTCAGGTTCTCGTGTGCCAACGCCTGCGCCACCTCCTTGTCGCGCGCGGCCACCTGCTGGAACGTGGCCTGCGCCTCGCGCCCCAGTTGCGCCTTCAGGTGCGACAGGTTGCGGCTCATGTCCAGCATGCGGCCGTGCTCGTCCACCACGCGGAAATTCATCGACAAATGCGCCGGCAGCGTCTCCTGCTTGAAATCCGACGGCGCCAGCTGCACCGTGGTCTGCTCGCGCACGTCGGCGATCAGCGCCTCGACCAGCCCGCGGTCCGGCTTCTGCGCCCGCTCGAACCACCGGTCGTAGAAACCCGCCGCGTATTCGGGCAGCGGCACGCAGTGCCGGCGCAGCTTCTGCGGCAGCGACTTCAGCAGCAGATGGACCTTCTCCTTCAGCATGCCCGGCACCAGCCACTCGCAGCGTGCCGGATCGAGCTGGTTCAGCGCGAACAGCGGTACCGACAGCGTCACCCCGTCGCGCGGCGAGCCCGGCTCGAAGTGATAATCGAGCGCCATGTCGATGCCGTGCAGCGACAGCTTCTTGGGAAACACCTCGGTCGTGACGCCCGCGGCCTCGTGCCGCATCAGTTCGTCGCGCGACAGGAACAGCAGCTTGTCGCCCCCGGGCTTGCGCGCCTCGTCCTGGTACCATTTCTCCAGCGTCACCACCCGGTTCACGTCGGCCGGCACCTGCCGGTCGTAGAACGCGTAGATCAGGTCTTCGTCGACCAGGATGTCGGGCCGGCGCGACTTGTGCTCGAGCTTCTCGATTTCGGCGACCAGCTTGCGGTTGTGCGCGATGAAAGGCAGCCGGCTGTCGAGTTCGCCGGTGACCAGGGCCTCGCGGATGAACAGCTCGCGCGCCTGGCGGGCATCGATGCGGCCATAATCGACGCGGCGGCCGGCGTAGACGGTCAGCCCGTAGAGGGTCGCGCGCTCGTTGGCGACCACCCTCCCCTCCTTCTTTTCCCAACGCGGATCGGACCAGTTCTTGCGCAGCAGGTGGCCGCCCACGCGCTCCACCCACGTGGGGTCGATGCGCGCGATACAGCGCGCGAACAGCCGCGAGGTCTCGACCAGTTCGGCCGCCACGACCCACCGCCCCGCCTTCTTCGCCAGGCGGGAGCCCGGATGGATGAAGAAGCGTATGCCGCGCGCGCCCAGGTACTGGGCCTCTTCGTCGGACTTGTAGCCGATGTTGCCCAGCAGCCCGGACAGCAGCGCCAGGTGGATCTGCTCCAGCGTGGCCTCGGTCTGGTTCAGGCGCCAGCCGTGCTCGCCCACCACCGCCGCCAGTTGCGAATGCACGTCGCGCCATTCACGCATGCGCACCGGCGACAGGAAGTTCTGGCGCAGGTTCTCCACCAGCTTGCGCTGCGACTGCTTGTGCTCGACCGCTTCGTTGAACCACTTCCACAGCTTCAGGAAGGCCATGAACTCGGACCGTTCGTCGGCGAACTTGGCATGGGCCTGGTCGGCCGCCTCCTGCGCGTCCATGGGGCGGTCGCGCGGGTCCTGCACCGACAGCGCCGCCGCGATGATCAGCACCTCGCTCAGGCAGGACTGGTCGCGCGCGGCCAGGATCATGCGGCCGATGCGCGGGTCGACCGGCAGCCGCGCCAGTTCGCGCCCCACCGGCGTCAAGGCGTTGTCCTCGTCGATGGCGCCCAGTTCCTGCAGGAGGTGGTAGCCGTCGGCGACGGCCCGCCCCGGCGGCGCCTCGACGAACGGGAACTGCTCGATGTCGTCCAGCTTCAGGGACTTCATGCGCAGGATGACGCTGGCCAGCGACGAGCGCAGGATCTCCGGGTCGGTGAAAGGCTGGCGCGCCGCGTAGTCGGTCTCCTCGTACAGGCGGATGCACACGCCGGGTCCGATACGGCCGCAACGGCCCGCCCGCTGGTTGGCCGAAGCCTGGCTGACCGGCTCGATGCGCAGTTGTTCGACCTTGTTGCGCCACGAATAGCGCTTCATCCGGACCAGGCCGGTATCGACCACGAAGCGTATGCCGGGCACCGTCAGCGACGTCTCGGCCACGTTGGTGGCCAGGACGACGCGGCGGCCGCTGCCCTTGGGGTGGAAGACCCGCTCCTGTTCGGCCTGCGACAGCCGGGCGAACAGCGGCAGCACCTCGGTACCGGGCGGATGGTGCTTGCGCAGGGCCTCGGCCGCCTCGCGGATCTCGCGCTCGCCGGGCAGGAAAACCAGCACGTCGCCGGGGCCGTGGCGGGCGCACTCGTCCACGGCATCGACGATGGCGTCGATCAGGTCGCGTTCCTCGTCGCGCGACAGGTTCTCCTTCTCGCGCGGCCGTTCGGCTTTCCTGGCCGGCTGCTCGTCGGTGTCGCTGGCCTGCATGCCGCGGGTATCCACCGGCCGGTAGCGGACCTCCACCGGGTACAGGCGTCCCGAGACGTTGATGACGGGCACCTCGGGCTGGCCGGGCAGGCTGAAATGCCGGGCGAAGCGCTCCGCGTCTATGGTTGCCGACGTAATGATCAGTTTCAAATCGGGCCGCCGCGCCAGCAACTGGCGCAGGTAGCCCAGCAGGAAATCGATATTCAGGCTGCGTTCGTGCGCCTCGTCGATGATGAGCGTGTCGTAGGCGCGCAACCAGGGATCGCGCTGCGACTCGGCCAGCAGGATGCCGTCGGTCATGAGCTTGACCGAGGCTCCCGGGGCCGTGCGGTCGTTGAAACGGACCTGGTAGCCCACCACCTCGCCCAGCGGCGTGCCCAGCTCCTCGGCGATCCGGCGCGCCACCGAGGTCGCCGCCAGGCGCCGCGGCTGGGTATGGCCGATCATGCCGGCCACGCCGCGGCCGGCATCCAGGCATATCTTGGGCAGCTGGGTGGTCTTGCCCGACCCTGTCTCGCCGCTGACGATGATGACCTGGTGCGCCGCCAGGGCGCGCGCGATCTCGTCTCGCCGGCCGCTGACGGGCAGGTCTTCGGGGTAGGTAATGGGCGGAACCGGGTTGCGCCGTCGTGCCAAAGGCACATTCTTGCGGGATTGTGCGACCATGAGAAGAACTTGGATTAACCCGTCATTATAATTTTGGGATGAACGCAGCCGCACAACCTCCCGACCCCGATCCTGCCCCCTCCGACCTGCACGCCCGGTTCGTGCAGTGGTTCCGCGAAGTGGCGCCCTACGTACATGCCTTCCGCGGCAAGATCTTCGTGGTGGCTTTCGGCGGCGAACTCGTCCAGGCGGGCGCCCTGAACGTCCTGATCCAGGACCTCTCGCTGCTCAGCGCCCTGGGCATACGCCTGGTGCTGGTCCACGGCTCGCGCCCCCAGGTCAACGAGCAGCTCCGGCTCAAGGGCATCCCCTTCCAGTTCGGCCGCGGCCTGCAGATGACCGACACGGCCGCGCTCGAATGCGCCAAGGAAGCGGCCGGCGAGATCCGCCTGGACATCGAGGCGGCGTTCAGCCAGGGCCTGCCCAATACGCCCATGTCCCACTCCCATATCCGGGTCATCTCGGGCAACTTCATCACCGCCCGGCCGGTCGGCGTCATCGACGGCGTCGACTACCGCCACACCGGCCAGGTGCGCAAGGTGGACGCCGAGGCATTGAACATGGCGCTGGGCCAGGGGTCCATCGCGCTGCTGTCGCCGCTGGGCTTCTCGCCCACGGGCGAGGCCTTCAATCTTTCCATGGAAGACGTCGGCACCGCCGTGGCGGTGGCGCTGCGCGCCGAAAAGCTGATCTTCCTGACCGACGCCCCTGTCCTCCACGACAAGGAAGGCAACGTCGACACCGAGCTGGCACGCGAGGACGCCGACGCGCTGATCGCCCAGGGCGACCTGGACGCAGGCACGGCCGTGGTGCTCAAGCACGCTTCGCGGGCGGTCAAGCTGGGCGTGGCGCGCGCGCACCTGGTGCCCTACGACCTGGACGGCGGCGTGCTGCTGGAAGTATTCACCCACGACGGCGTGGGCACCATGGTCGTGGAAGACACGCTGGACGACCTGCGCCCCGCCACCATCGACGACGTGGGCGCGATCCTCCACCTGATCGAGCCGCTCGAGGTCGACGGCACGCTGGTACGCCGCGGCCGCGGCAGCATCGAGCGCGACGTCGAGAAATTCTCGGTCAGCGAACACGACGGCGTCATCTACGGCTGTGCGGCGCTGTACACCTATCCCGAGGAAAAAATGGCCGAGATGGCCGCGCTGACGGTCAATCCGCAGTGGCAAGGCGCCGGCGAAGGCGACAAGCTGCTGCGCCACATCGAAAGCCGTGCCCGGGCGGCGGGCATCACGCGGCTGTTCGTACTGACCACGCGCACCGCGCACTGGTTCATCAAGCGCGGCTTCTCGCAGGGCAGCGTGGCCGACCTGCCCAAGGACAAACAGGCGCACTACGACCGCAGCCGCAACAGCCAGGTGTTCATCAAGCGGCTGTAGCCCGTAAGAATGCATTTACATGCATTTTTACAACGCCGATATCAGAACAAACTCTGATATTTAATGTATTTACATATTTCATGCTCGGCATTACCTTAGGCTGAAACCACCCCGCGCCGCGTACCGGCGTCCGCAAGCCAAGGAGCAAGCATGGACATGCATCGCAGGCAATTCGGCGCGGCGGCGCTGGCCATGGCCGCGGCCTGGACCGCCGGCGCGCAGGAAGCCTATCCCTCGCGAGCCATTACCCTGGTGGTGGCCTACGCCCCCACCGGCGACACGGACGCCATGGCGCGTCTTTACGCGGCCAAGCTGTCGGCCCGGCTCAAGCAACCCGTGGTGGTCCTGAACCGCCCCGGCGCGGCCGGCACCATAGGCAGCCGCTACGTCAGCCAGGCCGCGCCGGACGGCCACACCTTGCTGTTCGCGCCCAACACCGTGGCCACCGCACCCCTGGTCATGAAACCCGAGGCCCTGACCTACGACGTGCTGAACGACTTCGCCCCCATCGTCCAGACGTCGATCTGCCCGCTGATCCTGGTGGCCAATCCCGCCACCGGCTTCAAGACCCTGGCCGACGTGGTGGACGCCGCGCGCGGCGGGCGGCAACTGTCCTTCGGCACGCCCGGCCCGGGCTCCCCCATGCACATCGCCGGCGAATGGCTGAACCGCGCCGCCGGCATCGGCATCCAGCACGTGCCCTACCGCGCCAACGTCGCGGCCCAGATCATAGGCGGGCACGTACCGCTGGGCTACGTCACCCTGGGCACCGTCGCGCAATACCTGCAGGCAGGCAAGGTCACCGCGCTCGCCGTCACCGATCCGGCGCGCTCGTCCTTCCTGCCCGCCGTGCCCACCATCGCCGAGTCCGGCTACCCCGAGGTCGTGGTGGGCGCCTGGCACGGCTTCTTCGCGCCCAAGGGCACGCCCGACCACGTGGTGGCGCTGCTCAACCGGCACCTGAACGAGATCCTGCGCATGCCGGACGTGGTCGAGACGCTGAAGCACTTCGCGGCCGAACCGGTGGGCGGCCCTCCCGCCCGGCTCAAGGAACTGGTGGCGGCCGACCATCGCCGGCTGGGCGGCATCATCGGCCAGCTCGGCATCCGCGCCGACTGACCGGACGTCCGCAAACGGCCGAGGAGCCCATTTCGGCCAATTTGCGGCGGCCGGCGGCCATCCTGGGGGCGGGGCGCCCGCTGTCCGCGCACGCGCGGCTATATTGCCGCCGCATACGCCGCCAAAGGAGCAGCCCATGAAGACCAAAGCCGCGATCGCCTGGAAGGCAGGCGCGCCCCTGACCATCGAAGAAGTGGACCTGGAAGGTCCGCGCGCCGGCGA
>NZ_BAAAEN010000052.1:0-11832 GCF_039523035.1 Pigmentiphaga daeguensis
TCGCGATGCTGCCTGCGATTAAAACGGCAGCATGATGTGCCCGGAGCGTTCCACTTAAAATCTCAAAATACTGTCCAAACAACCGGAGCCACCTCTCCATGCCAGCCACAACCGAACAATTGCAACAGGCGCTCGCCGGCGTCGTCGACCCCAACACCGGCAAGGACTTCGTTAGCACCAAGGCGCTGAAGAATCTTCAGGTCAATGAGGGCGACGTCGCTTTCGACGTCGAACTCGGCTATCCCGCCAAAAGCCAGATCCCCGGCTTGCGCACTGCGTTGATCGCGGCGGCCAAAGGCGTGCCGGGCGTGCAGAACGTTTCGGTGAATATCTCCAGCAAGATAGTGGCGCACGCCGCGCAGCGCGGCGTTGCGCTGCTGCCGAACGTGAAGAACATCGTCGCCGTGGCGTCCGGCAAGGGCGGCGTGGGCAAGAGCACGACGGCAGTGAACCTGGCGCTCGCGCTCGCCGCGGAGGGCGCCGCCGTCGGCTTGCTCGACGCCGACATCTACGGTCCGAGCCAGCCAATGATGATGGGCATCCAAGGCCGGCCCGAATCCAGCGACGGCAAGACCATGGAGCCTTTGGAGAACTACGGCGTCGAAGTGATGTCCATCGGCTTCCTGGTGAACCAGGACGAAGCGATGATCTGGCGCGGCCCGATGGCGACGCAGGCATTGGAACAACTGCTGCGCCAGACCAACTGGGGGGACCTCGATTACCTGATCGTCGACTTGCCGCCCGGCACCGGCGACATCCAGCTCACGCTGTCGCAGCGCGTTCCGATGACGGGCGCGGTGATCGTCACCACACCGCAGGACATCGCGCTGCTCGACGCCAAGAAGGGCATCAAGATGTTCGAGAAGGTGGGAGTGCCGATCCTGGGCATCGTCGAGAACATGGCGGTGCACATATGCAGCCAATGCGGCCACGCCGAGCACATCTTCGGCGAAGGCGGCGGCAAGCGGATGGCCGAGCAGTACGGCATGGATTACCTGGGCGCCCTGCCGCTGGACATCAAGATCCGGCTGCAGGTCGACAGCGGCAAGCCCACGGTCGTGGCCGATCCGGACGGCGAAGTCGCGGGCATCTACAAGGCGGTCGCGCGGCAGGTGGCGATCAAGATCGCGGCCAAGGCCAAGGACTTTTCCTCGAAGTTCCCGAGCATCAAGATTTCCAAGGAAACTTAGAACCTATCCGTAAATTATGTTTACCTTGAGCGTCACTTTGCGGAACGCGATGATGGCAGCGGCGATGTGGTTGAGCGCGAGGAAGCTGCGTTCGAGCTTCTCGTATCGCACCAGCAGCTTGCGAAAGCGATTGAACCAGCTGTGGCAGACCTCCACCACCCAGCGCCGCGCCTTCTTGGTCGGGTCGCGCCGCTTGGCATCGGCCTCCTTGCCACGACCAACGACGTGAGGAATGTAGCCGTGCGACTCGATGATCTCCAAAGCAGGCCGACCTCGGTAACCGGCATCGGCGCACAAGTGCTTGCTGCGCCGCGTGCTGGGCGTCTTGCGTTTGACCACGATGGCCTGCAGCACCGCATCGAGTTGCGTCACGTCATGCTCATTGGCCCCGGTCACGACGAGCGACAACGGGACGCCACGGCCGTCCACCAGCAGGTGACGCTTGCTCCCCTTTTTTTTCCCGATCGGTCGGGTTGCGTCCGACCGCCTCTTGCGCCAATGGAGCCTTGAACATGGCCCCGTCGATGCTCTGCCATCGCCAGGCGATCCCCTCCATCTGGTCGTACTCGGCAAGTCCGGCTTTCCAGATGGCCTCGAACACGCCCGCGGCCTCCCATTCCAGGAATCGCTTGTGCACGGCGCTGGCGCTGCCAAAGCGCTCCTTGGGCAGCGCTTTCCATTGGCAGCCCGTGCGCAACACGTACACGACCGCCTCGAACACTTGTCGTGCCGGCTTGGGCGGGGCCCCGCTCCGGCCTTGCGCACGTACTCCTTGTCCGCGCTGCGCTCGCGCACCGGAATCAGCGGCTCCACGCGCCGCCAAAATTCATCGGTCACCACCCACGATTCGACTCGCTTGCGTGTCGCCATGCATTCGTCCCGACGCCGCGCGAACTACGGCTCAGGACGAGAGTGTACTATTTACGGATAACTTCTAAGCCGCGAACGGGTGCTTGAACCCCAGCTTGCGGTCCATCACGCCATGCAGGTAGAAGGTGTGGGTGGAATCGGCCGTGTTCTCCTGGATCTGGAGCCAGTTGCAGTGATGCACCGGATACACATTGATCCTGCGGGCGCCGTCCTCGCGCACCAGAACGTCCCAGCGCGGCGGCAGCGGCGCCTTGTCGGGGAATGGGCCCATGTAGGTGAACAGCAGTCCACCGAGTTCACGCACCGGGTACGACTTGAGTCGGATCTCGTCCTTGAGCGTGCTCTTGGCAGGCTCGAACGGCTGCTCCAGGCAACGTCCGTCGGAGCCGTAGAGCCAGCCGTGGTAGCAGCAGCGCAGGCCACACTCCTCGATGAAGCCGTAGTACAGCGAGACGCCGCGGTGCTTGCAATGCTCCTCGACACAGGCCAGCTGGCCCTGGCCGTCGCGGAACACCAGAAGGTCCTCACCCAGGATGCGCATCCGCTTCTTGGGGTTTTCCGGGGTGATTTCGCCGGCCGGGCACAGCGGCTGCCAATAGCGGCGCAGCAGTTCACCGCCTGGTGTGCCGGGGCCGACCCGGGTCAGGCGTTCGTTCGACGCGGTATCCATCATGTTCGTTTTCCTTATCTGGTTACTTCATACCCAGCGCGTGGGGCAACCACGTCGCGAGGGCGGGACTGCCGATCAGCATGCCCACCAGCACGACCTGGGCCGCGACGAATGGCATGACGCCGGTGTAGATGGTCTTGAGCGTGACGTCGGGAGTCATGCTTTTGACGACGAAGACGTTGAGCCCGATGGGCGGGGCGATCATGCCGATCACGATGTGGAGGAAGTCAACGCGGCGCTGCGGGGCACCAACGTCAAGGTGCGCCTGTTCGCCGCGACAAGGTCGCGGACATGGGCTATGCGAACGTCTGGTGGATTGCCCACGGAATTTCATGTGTCTCCTTGGTTGAAAACGTTCTATTGAACAGAACGGCTTGACATCCAGCGTAACGCGCGCCAAACTTAATGTGTCAACGCGATCGGGACTAGGGGAAATCACTCCCCAGCCCCAAGACTGCGAGACAGAAGGAAACGAGGAGACATGTGAAAGTGACGCGCAGAGAATCGCTGGCGGCTATTTGCGGCCGCGACCGCACTGGGCGCGCTGGGCGGCTGCGCCGCGACGCAGGCGCAGAAGCGGCCCGCGATCGTGCTGGTTCACGGGGCGTGGCATGGGCCGTGGTGCTGGGACAAACTGGCCGCTGTCCTGCGCGATGCCGGCCACGAGGTTAGCGTGGTGGACCTGCAGGGCACGCCCACGGGCGGCCGTGCTCCGGTCGAGAGCAGCACGCTTTCCAGCTACACGGACCGGGTGGTGCAGGCCCTCGATGCCCAAGCGTCGCCCGTGATCCTGGTGGCCCCCAGTTCCGGCGGATTGGCCGCATCGCAGGCCGCCGAGTCGCGGCCCAAGAAGGTTCGCACCCTGGCATTCCTGTCGGCCTTCGTCGCCGCCGATGGCGAAGCACATCGAAACTTGACCGGGGCCGACCCTGGGCAGAAGGTTTCACCTGTCCTGCTTGTGGATTTCCGCCCCGCGACGCGCATCCCGCTGCAGACCCGCATCGATGTCTCCAAACCCGCGGAAGTAAAGCTGGCCTTCTACAACGACTGCAGCGACCAGGACGCGCAGGCCATGATGAAGAGACTAGTGCCGGAGCCTGCGGGGCCTGCCGGCCAGCCGCTGCGTCTGACCGCCGCGAACTTCGGATCGGTCGCCAAGGTGTACATCCATTGCGCGCTGGACAACGCGATCTCGCTCGCGCGGCAGCGCCAGTTTGCAGCCAAGTGGCCGATGCGCAAGACCGTCACATTGGAAGCCGGACACTCACCGTTCATCAGCATGCCGGCGCGCCTGGCAGCGGAACTCACGGCACTCTGATCCGCCATCTCGTTCACTCAAGGAAGTTCTCCATGCGAAGCCGACCCAACGTACAAGTCCGCACTCTGCCGACCACCTGTTACCAGTGCAACGCCGGCCCCGAGATGCTCAACGTCCGAGTCGAGGACGGCGTGGCCACCGAGGTCCGGCCACATTTCGAAAGCGCCGAGGTGCATCCCGGCGGCGGCAAGGTCTGCGTCAAGGCCTATGGCTTGATCCAGAAGGTCTACCACCCCAACCGCGTGAAGACGCCGATGGTTCGCACCAATCCGAAGAAGGGCCGCCACGAGGAACCGGGCTGGCGCGAAATCTCCTGGGAAGAGGCGCTCGACATGGTCGCGGAGAAGATGAACGCCGCGGCGGCCAAGGGTGCGCTGGACACGTCGGGCTACCCGCGCGTGGCCACCACGTTTGGCGGCGGACCCACGTCCAAATTCTACCTCGGCACCATGCCGGCTTTCTTCGCCGCCTGGGGCGCCACCGACGTCAGCATGGGCAGCGGCCCGGGCGTGAAGTGCGCGCACTCCGAGCACATGTACGGCGAGTTCTGGCACCGCGGCTTCACCGTGGCGCCCGACACGCCGCTGTGCAATTACCTGCTGTCCTTCGGCCACAACATGGACGCGTCGGGCGGCGTGTGCAGCGTCAAGCGACATGCCGACGCGCGCACCCGGGGCATGATCCGGGTCCAGATCGAGCCGCATCTCTCGGTCACCGGCGCGAGTTCCTCCGAATGGGTGCCGATCAAGCCCAAGACCGACCCGGCCTTCATGTTCGCGATGATCCACGTGCTGCTGCACGAATCATCGCGCGACCGGCTGGACCTGCCCTTCCTGAAGGAGCGCACCGGATCGCCCTACCTGATAGCGCCCAACGGCTTTTACCTGCGCGACCCGGCCACCGACAAGCCCCTGGTGTGGGACCGCGCGCACGCGGCCGCGGTACCGCACGACACGCCCGGCATCGACCCGGCGCTGGACGGCGAATTCACACTCGACGGCGTCGAGTTCGGCGCCGATGGAGAGCGCTGGGTGCACCAGGGCGCCGTGTGCCGCACGGCGTTCCAATCCCTGGTGGACCATGTCAAGACCTACACGCCGGAATGGGCCGCGGCCATCTGCGACGTGCCGGCCGCATCGATCCGGAAGATCGCGCTGGACTATCTCGCGCATGCCCGCATCGGCGAAATGATCGAGATCGACGGCAAGCCCCTGCCCTTTCGCCCGGTGGCGATCTTCCTGGGCAAGACCGTGAACAACGGCTGGGGCGGCTACGAAAGCTGCTGGGGACGCACCGTGCTGGCTTGCCTGGTGGGCGCGCTTGAAGTACCAGGCGGCACGCTGGGCACGTCGGTGCAGATCAACGAGCACCCGAAGAATCGCAACCTGAGCGTGCATCCCGGTCCCGACGGTTTCATGGACTATCCGCTGAATCCGACCGACAAGGAAAACTGGATTTCCAGTCCAACAAAACGCGATGCCGCGCGCACCCTGGTGCCGCTGGCCGGCAATTCGCCGCGCTTCATGGGATCGGGCCCCGGCCACCTGTCCTGGATGACGCTGGACCAGGGCGACCTGCAGGGGTTCCCGCCCATGACCCTGCCCGACGTCTGGTTCGTCTACCGCGCCAATCCGGTCATCTCGTTCTGGCAGGTCGGCAAGGTGGAGGAAGTCGCGGCGCGATTCCCCTTCACCGTGTGCTTCGCCTTCACGGATGACGAGACCAACCACATGGCGGACCTGCTGCTGCCGGAATGCACGGACCTGGAGAGCATGCAGCTGCTGCCCATCGGAGGCACCAAGTACATCGAGGCCTTCTGGGCGCACCGCGGCTACTCACTTCGCCGCCCGGTGGTAGAGCCGGCCTCGGGTGTGCGCGATTTCACCTGGATCGCCACCGAACTGGCCAAGCGCACGGGAGTGCTCAAGGGCTACAACACGGCCATCAACAACGGCCTCACGGGGATTCCCCTGCGCACCAAGGAGTACAACTTCGCGCTTGACGAGTCGGCCGAGCATTCGAAGGAAGAGATCTGGGACCACGTGTGCCGCGCCGCGTCGTTCGAGGTGACCGCCGGCGCCGCCTCCGACGGCCTGGACTACTACCTGGAGCACGGCCTGCGCGTGAGCGAATACCCGCGAACCAACTGGTATCTGTACCCGACCATGGTGGCCAAGGGCCTGCGCTTCGAACTGCCCTACCAGGAACGGCTGATGCGCATCGGCATCGAGTTGGGCAACCGCCTGCATGAGAAGGGCATAGCCTGGTGGGACAAGCAGCTGGCCGAGTACTCGGCGTTGCCTGCGTGGCACGACATTCCGGGTATCTGGGAGAAGGCCTACGAATCGAGCTTCGACATAGCCATCGCGGACTACCCCTTCTGGCTGCTCACGTCGCGCAGCATGCAGTACGCCTGGGGCGCCAACTCCGGCATCCAGCTGATCAAGGAAGTGGCCGACAACGTGGCGGGCCACGGCGGGGTGATCTTGAATGCCCGCACCGCGCGCCAGCTGGGCATCGAAGACGGCGACCTGATCGAGATCCGTTCGCCGATCGGCGCCACCCAGGGCCATGCCGTGGTGCGCCAGGGCATCCGGCCCGACACCGTGCTCATGATCGGCCAATTCGGCCACTGGAAGACCCCTGTGGCCAAGGACTTCAAGGTGCCGAGCATGAACTCACTGGTCCCGATGCTGATGGAAACCACCGACAACACCGGCTCCGGCGCGGACCTGGTGCGCGTTTCCGTGCGCCGCGTGGGAGGCCCGGCATGACGCGCTGGACCATGATCGCCGACCTGCGCCGCTGCGTGGGCTGCCAGACCTGCACCGCTTCGTGCAAGCACACCAACGACACGCCGCCCATGATCCAGTGGCGCAAGGTTCTGGACATCGAAACCGGCGAGTATCCCGACGTGCAGCGCACCTTCATGCCGGTGGGCTGCATGCATTGCGCCGATCCGCCCTGCATGGAGGTTTGCCCTTCCACCGCAACGCGGCAGCGGCCGGACGGTATCGTCACGATCGACTATGACATCTGCATCGGCTGCAGCTACTGCATGGTGGCCTGCCCCTACCAGGCCCGCCACAAGTTGGAGAAGCCATTGTTCGCGTTCGGCGACCCCACGCCCAACGAACAGTTGCGCAACGACCCCGCGCGCCTGGGCGTCGCCCAGAAGTGCACGTTCTGCTCCGACCGTGTCGACTACGGCCTGGAGAACGGGCTGACCCCCGGCATCCACCCGGATGCCACGCCGGCCTGCGTCAATTCGTGCATCGCCGACGCGCTGCACTTCGGCGACATCGAAGACCCCAAGAGCAACGTCTCCACCCTGCTGGCCGAAAACGAGAGCTTCCGCATGCACGAAGAGCTCGAGACCAAACCCAGCTTCTACTACCTCTACGAGAACAAGGCATGAAAGGTATCGCACCTTGGCTGCAGGCGCATTGGGATTGGCGCGCGGCCGGAAACTTCATCTGTGGCGGGAGCGGCAGCGGCTTGCTGGTCCTGGCCGCCGCCCACGCCAGCAGCGGCGGGACGGTGGATCGCATCATCGTGCTGGCGGGCCTGGCGCTGATCGCCGCGGGCCTGGCCATGGTCTGGACCGAACTGGGTCGCCAACTGCGATTCCTCAACGTATTCCGGCATGCGCGCACCTCCTGGATGACGCGTGAAGCCTTGGTGGCCATGCCGCTGTTTGGCTTCGGCGTCCTGGCCGCCTGGACCGGCGAGCGAGGCTTGCTGCTGTGCACCGCCGCGTTCGCGTTGGGCTTCCTGTACTGCCAGGCGCGAATGCTGCACGCGAGCAAGGGCATCCCGGCGTGGCGCATCGCCACCTCGGTGCCACTGCTGGCCTCCACCGGGCTGGCCGAAGGAGCCGGAGCGCTGCTGGCGCTGCACTACCTGGCTTCGGGCGGCACGGCCGTCGCGGGCAGCGCACAGCTCTGGCTGTTCGCCGTGCTGCTTGCCCTGCGCTTCGTCAACTGGGAGGCGTACCGACAAAGCGTCAAGTCGAACGTGCCGGAAGACGCCCTGAAGGCGATCGCGCAGGTGACGCCCCATGTCGTGCGTTTCGGCCACGCGGCACCGGCCGCGCTGCTATTGGCGGGCCTGCTGTTGCCGGGCATCGCCGCCGAGGCCGGCGCGCTGGCCGGCCTGCTGGCGATCGAGGCCGGCTGGCGGCTGAAATTCTGCATCGTGCGCAAGGCTGGATTCAACCAGGGGTTCGCGTTGCCGGTCACGCCCAACCGCGGGCTGAGCGGCACCCACCGCGGCATCAAGCCCGGATGGCGGCCCTGATGACGCGCCGCATCACGCTCCAGCCCGCGGGCAATGTCTCGAGGTCGGGCAGGGCGAGGCCATCCTCGCCGCGGCGATGCGCCAGGGCGTCGGCATGGCATACAGCTGTCGCGATGGCTCATGCGGTTGCTGCAAGAGCCGGCTGATCGAAGGACAGGTCGAGCACCGCGCGCATCGCCCCTCGGCGCTGACGGATGGCGAGGCGCAGGAAGGCTTCGTCCTTGCGTGGCGCAGCCTCTGACCGACTGCCTGCTGGAGGCGCGCAGCGTAGAACCCGCCGCGCAGGCGCTGCGCAAAATGCCCATCCGCGTGGCGGACCTGCGGCGTGCCGCGCCCGACGTGATGGTGTTGCGCATGCAGTTGCCGTCCAACCAGGAATTCCCCTACCGGGCCGGACAGTATGTGGACCTGATCCTGCGCGACGGCGCCCGCCGCAGCTACAGCATGGCCACCGCGCCGCAGAGGCTGGGCAGCCCTCCCATGATCGAGCTGCACCTGCGCCACATGCCGGGCGGCCAGTTCACGGACCACGTGTTCGCAAGCCTCAAGGAGCGCGACGTCCTGCGCATGGAAGGGCCGCTGGGCAGCTTCCACCTGCGCGAAGACAGCCGGCGTCCCATTGTCCTGCTGGCCAGCGGCACGGGCTTCGCTCCCATCCGGGCCATCCTGCAACGAATGCAGGACCTGGGGGACGACCGGCCGGCCATGCTGTACTGGGGCGGCCGCCGCAGCGCGGACCTCTACCTGCACGACTGGGCCGTGCAAGCCGAGCTGGCGATGCCGGGCCTGCGCTACGTGCCGGTCCTGTCGGAACCGGTCCCGGACGACGGCTGGACCGGCCGCACCGGGTTTGTCCACCGCGCTGTGATGGAGGACTGACCTGTCGGGCCACGAGGTCTATGCCTGCGGTGCGCCCGTGGTGGTGGAGTCGGCGCGGCGCGACTTCGTGGCGCAGTGCGGACTGCCCGCCGAGCACTTCCACGCCGACAGCTTCATCAGTGCCGCGGACCGCGCGCCCGCCGGCGCCCCGGCCTCGCCTGCGGTTTCGCCGATGCCCGCCTGACAGATCCACCCCATCCCTTCCAGCAATAACGCGAGAGAGAGACATGCCCACCATGAATGATTCCGACATCAACGCAGCCGCACTGGAGCTGCGTCGCGCTCGCGCGGACCGCCAGCCGATCCCGCCGATCTCCGCCAGCCATGGCATTGCCGGCCTGGAGGCCGCCTACGCGGTGGCCGAGCTCAACACGCGCCACCGGATTGCGCAGGGGGCACGCATCGTCGGCCTGAAGGTCGGCCTGACGTCCAAAGCCGTGCAGCAACAGTTGAGCGTGGACCAGCCGGACTTCGGCGTCCTGTTCGACGACATGGAGTTCCTGAGCGGGCAGGACGTGCCGGCGGCCCGGCTGATGCAGCCCAAGGTGGGGTCTCCTTGATTTCAGTGCAAAAAGTGACGGTTCGACCGATGAGCGTTGGCGCGGGTTCTGGCGGTTCGTCACGCGCAAGTTCTTGCCAGACAATGGGTTTCTGTTGGTCCTCCAATCAGGCTGCAACCCGCACCAATGTTGGGTTGATTTCAGCCGCTGGTGCTTGTTTTCGCCGCAGTTTGCGACGGCAGGATCTGCCCCGCGTAGCGCTCCAGTGGGAAGCGGCAGACACCTCGCAGGTTGATGCCCTCAAGGCGGGTCGGCGCGATGCGCCCAGTCAGCTCCGGCGGCACGATCTGGCGCCTGTTGGCCCAACGATCCAGCACCGACTGCATCGGCGCCGTGTTCCACGCCATCACGATGTTGGCCAGCAGGCTCAAGGCGTCGGCCACCGCCTGCATCTCGTCGCATCGGCGGGCCTGGGCCGGCCCAACACGGCCGGTGTAGATGGCGCGCTTGAGCGCGTTCACCGCCTCGCCCCGGTTGAGAACCCGGCGCAGCTCCCTGCGGAAGCCGGCGTTGACGAAGTAGTCCGCCAGGAAGGCCGTCCTGAGCAGCTTGCCCAGCTGCACACCGGCATCGTAGATCGGGTCTCCCCTGGCCGCCGACCCGAACCTGGCCAGCGCCGCCACCGCGCTGGCATGGCCCGACATCACCGACGCAGCCAGATGCACCAGGTTGTCCCAATGGGTTTCGATCAGTGCCGTGTCAACGCCGGCCATGGCGGCCAGTTCCACATGCTGCCCGTGCCGCAGCATTTTGATCATCAGGTCCGTGCCGATATTTCCGCTGCCGATGATGGCGGCTTTGAGCTTGCGTGTCATCGTCATCCCTTCAGGCCAGTCGGCAGCTCACGCTGCCCAGCGCGCCGATCTGCGCTTGCACCACATCGCCGGCCGCCACCGGCACCATCGGGCCCAGCGCTCCGGACAGGATGACCTGGCCCGCGCGCAGGCCCTGGCTGCGCTTCGCCATCGTGAGGGCCAGCCAGTAGGCTGCTCGCAGCGGATGGCCCAGGCACGCGGCACCGGTGCCCACTGAGACCGTTTGCCCGTTCTTCGTCATCGTCATGCCGATTTCGCCGAGCGGCAGGCTGCCCGTTTCCGCCGGCTGGTCGCCCAGCACGTACAGGCCGCAGGAGGTGTTGTCCGCGACCGTGTCGACCAGGCTGATCTTCCAGTCCCGCGATGGCGCTGTCCACGATCTCCAGGGCCGGCAGCGCGTAGGCGATGGAGCCCAGGAACTCGCCGTAGCTGGGCCGGGCCGAGGCCAGGTCGCGGCCAACCACGAAGGCGACCTCGGCTTCCACCTTGGGGTCCCTTTGATTTCAGTGCAGAAAGTGACGGTTCGTGCCTGCCCGCAGAGCGAGGATTGGCGCGGGGTCTGCGCCATTAGCAAGGCGATCATCGTGATGAACCCGGCCGAGCCTCCGATGATCATGCGCGACACGGTGTACCTGCTGAGCGAGGCAGCGTCCGAGGCGGCTATCGAAGCCTCGGTCGAAGACATGGTGCAGGCCTATGTGCCGGGCTACCGGCTGAAGCAGCGGGTGCAGTTCGACACGATCGCGCCCGACCGGCCCATCCGGATTCCCGGTGCTGGCGAGCGCATGAGCGGACTGAAATCCTCGGTGTTCCTGGAAGTCGAGGGCGCGGCCCACTACCTGCCGGCCTACGCCGGCAACCTGGACATCATGACCAGCGCCGCGCTGCGCACCGGCGAGCAGATGGCCGCGCGCATGCTGGCGCCAGTGGCGGCCTGAGGAGCGATTCATGAATAACCCCGCAACCCGCAAGATCTACATCTCCGACGTGACGCTGCGCGATGGCAGCCACGCCATCCGCCACCAGTACAGCGTGCAGCAGGTCCGCACGATCGCCCGCGCGCTGGACCAGGCCCGGGTCGATTCCATCGAAATCTCGCATGGCGACGGCCTGCAAGGCGGCAGTTTCAACTACGGAGAGGTGGCGGCGGAAATTCAGACAGTCCGATAAGTGGAGAGCTCTGGGCCTGATCCGGCGATAATGCCGGTAAAGGAACCAGAGAGATGACCAA
>NZ_BAAAEN010000053.1:0-8226 GCF_039523035.1 Pigmentiphaga daeguensis
GCCAATGATTTGTTCTTCTGTGAAACGCTTCTTCATGCTACCTCCACGGAGGCAGACTCTACATCATTACCGTACTAATCTCGGGGAGCAGGTCAGTCAGCCACAATCTGCATCAGCGTTATGACCGCCTGATTGTCTATATCCTCACAACCAAGCAAGGGAGTTACTCGCAGGTCGCCATTGATACGGCGGCTGGCGATCAACTCAAGTTCAATCCAAAAAACGACATCTGGGACTATCAGGAGTTGTGCTCCAAAGCAGCCGATGCCTCGCCCCAAAGACTGCAAGCTGCCCTCAATCATTTGAATGCGTACATGCGCGGCATCCCAATTGGCTTGGCGGACGAAGATATTGATCCGCCATTGCTGCCCCCGGAATCATTAACCACCAATTTGGTGGATATTTACTTTCCTGCCACCCTGTATGTAGCGCAGTTAAACATCGACCTTGTGGATAGGCATGGAAAAAGAAAGCCGGGATTATGGAGAAAAACGATTCGGGAGTTCAATCAAGAAAATGAACTTCGCTCTCCTTCTTCCTATGTTGTTCACAGCAAAGCGCTGGTTACATTTTTTGACTTAACCGATTCAAATAATCCCTATCGCCACCTGATTGAACCCGGCACGGCGGAAGCTCATCGAAGCAAGGATTTCTGGACAATCGACGAAGATCACGAGCGTGTATTCAAATCCTTATTGCGCTTCTCACTACAACAACGTCTTTTTCAAGAGCGTGTGCGCTGGGAAAATGATGACAAGGCGTTTGTATTCTTACCTTACAAAAATGGAGAGAATCAGCGAGAAGAATCATGGCAAGGAGAAAAAAAGTCCAAGCGCTCGGTGTTTAGCATAAAGCTCAACAAAAAAGACCCCTCCAAAATCTACATGCAGAAACATCTGTCATTTTCAGTAGATTTTCTCCACTTTGACGAAAACTGGCTGATGTCTATTACACCGAGCTGGTTTTTCAGCTATGGCACTGATTTCAAGAAATCCGGCTACAGCCACGACAATTTGAGCTGGATCAAGCGTCAGGAAAATAATCAGCAAGTCGTAAACCATTTCAGATTTATTGCTGCATGGCTACGCTCAATTGATGAAGAAGACCTGTTTTCCGAAAAAAGCGTAAAGGACTCATTCCTGTCTTTCGGGCAGATTCTCAGCTTTGAAGGAGCGCCATCACTGGATGAATCCAAATGGGCAGCCCTGCCTGAGCCATCTGATGATGAAGCCGAACAACGACTGAGGTTTTTTGACTGATGAAATTAGTACACGTCAATGAGCCAAGGCTCGAATTTTTTAACGGTACTCACATCTGCCCACGGCGCGGAATAGCGGCCTATGGGGTGTATGACAAAAATTCACTCACTCGCCGTACTCGTATCCTGCTTGGAGCCATAGGAACGAACAAAGACCTTGAAGACCTGTCAAGTTTGCTTGATAGGATGAAAACTCCCATCCAAGGAGCCGGGAAGGATCACCAAGGCAATCTTTTCCCGAATTTTTGCGGGTTCAACGAAGAAACGGGATTTCATGCCGAACTGGCATTCAACCAAGACTTGGGGCGACAGCTCAGGCAGTCGGATATTGAAAAAATTACCAAAATAGAAAATCGCTCGCAGCGCATAGAAGAGGCCATCAATCTCTACTATGAGGAAATAAAATTTCTCGCACAAAACCGACCTGTTGACGTGATTGTTTGCGTGCTATCGAAATCTATATTCGATGCCGTCAGCAAGGAATCCCCGGTTGAGGGCGAAGAAAAATTGGAGGAGAGCGTCGAGGTTCAATCTGAACTCAATTTCCGACGGGCGTTGAAAGCAAAAGCCATGCACTTGGGGAAGCCGCTTCAATTATTGCGGGCAGACTCGTTAACTTCCGGTGGTAAAGGTCAGCAAGATGACGCAACCAAAGCTTGGAATCTGGCGACTGCCCTGTACTACAAAGCAGGGGCAACCAATCCTTGGCGATTGGAGAAAGCGGAAGGAAACACACTCTCATGTGCGCTGGGTATTGCCTTTTATCGCAGCAAGGACAAAAAAACCCTTAATACCAGCCTGGCTCAAGTTTTCGATGAATTGGGTAATGGCCTCATTCTGCGCGGCACTCCGGTTCACATGGAAAAGGATGATCGCGTTCCACGATTATCAGGGGAACAATCCTACGCGCTTTTCAAGACAGCCTTGGAAGAATACCGCAACGCAATGCGAACATATCCGGGGCGAGTGGTGGTGCATAAAACATCCAATTTCTCTGAGCCTGAAATGTCTGGATTTATGGCCGCAGCTTCTGATCTGCGTATAGACACCGTTGACTTCGTGACCGTCATGGACTCACGCCTCCGTCTTTTCCGAAGTGGCGGATATCCACCTTATCGCGGTACATCCCTTGTGCTGGACGAGCAACGTCAGTTGCTCTACACCCGGGGCTCCATTTGGTACTACAAAACCTATCCCGGAATGTACATTCCCCAGCCGCTTGAGCTTCGGGTTGTGAAGTCAGAACAAAGTCCTGCTTTTCTGGCGAGAGAAATTTTAGGTTTGACAAAAATGAACTGGAACAACACCCAGCTTGATGGAAAGTACCCCATCACGCTTAGTTGCGCCAGAAAAGTGGGGGAGATCATGAAGTATTTGGATGAACATGATCGACCACAAATTCGCTATGGCTACTACATGTAATCTGCGGGACAGAACATGCTTACTCATCTCAAACTGGAGAACTTCAAGATCTGGCGCACCACGGGGCCTGTGCGACTCGCCCCTATCACTCTGCTGCTGGGTGCCAATTCATCGGGTAAGTCCAGTCTGATCCAAAGCCTGCTGCTCATCCGTCAGACCGTCAAAGGCGATGATCCGAATCTAGATCTCAATCTAGGTAACCCCGATACCAGCGACTCCGTCACACTCGGCCAGTTCAAGGATGTGTTGTGTCGCCATGGTGCAGCAACAGAAAGCACGGCGTCCAATCAAGTAGGTATCGAGTTTCGCTGGAGCGAAGCAGGAAATGCCGCTGAATCGACGATTTTCTCGGCACGCTACCGTAAAGGCCAGTCCGGCAGCGCTGAACTGGAGTTCCTGCGTTTGGGCAAAGACGGTCAAGGCTTCAGCGTCCAACGCCGGAAACCCGGGATTTATCGCCTCACGCTGGGCAATCAAATCAAACCTTTGGGGCAAAGCGCGGATTTTCGGCCGCAGCGTTCGTTTGCATTTTCACCCTCTACGCTCAACAAACTGGGTGTGCAGGGGGAGGTGATTCGGCCGGTTGGTCCGGCGTTGCTGGACGAGTTGGGCCGCATCATCTACCTTGGCCCCGTGCGCCGCTTGGCCCAGCGTGACTATGTATGGGCAGGGCGTATGCCTGCCCATATCGGCGACGATGGCGCCAAAGCCGTGGATGCGTTGATTGCCAGCGGTGTGGCGTGCCAGCAAGCCAAGAGGCGTAGTCAAGCCTTGCCAGCGGAAGCCTATCTCTTTGAGCAAACGGTTCATTGGCTGAAGGAGATGAATCTGGCGCACGGTCTTTCCATCCGAGCCCTTGGCAGTTCAGCGCGTCATGAGTTGCTGGTGGAAACCGATGGCCAGGCCAGTAACCTCAAAGACGTTGGAGTTGGAGTGTCGCAGGTGCTTCCTGTCATTGTGGCCGCCCTGTTCGCACAGCCCGGCCATATCGTGATCGTCGAAGAGCCGGAAAGCCATCTACACCCTCTGGCACAGAGCAAGCTGGCTGAATTGCTGGCCAAGGTTAGCAAGGAGCGCAACGTTCAGTTCATCGTCGAGACGCATTCAGAACATTTGTTCCGCCGCATGCAGACCTTGATTGCCCGCGAAGAAGTGTCCGTTGCTGACGCCGCCATGTATTTCGTTGAACGTGATGGCAAGGCCGCGCGATTGAGAACCCTGGAAATGGATGATTTCGGCCGATTGAAGAACTGGCCTGAGGGTTTCTTTGGGGATGCGCTGGGTGAGACCCGAGAACAGGCACGCTTGATGTTCGAGCGCCAGAAGCGGAGTCAGCCATGAGGGCGCGTTATGTCGTGGATACCAATGTTTTGATTGCTGCCAGTGCTGCTGACCCAACTCACCCGAAGGATATTGATGCCACGCCAGATGATCCGACAGAGCGCCAAAAGGTGTGGCAGTGGCTGGACGTTTTTCAGAAAAGCGAATCCCGGCTTGTACTGGATCTGGCGGGTGAAATCTATAACGAGTACACCAATAAGCTGGGGTTCAATGATTTTGGTATCCAAGTTGTCATGCACAAATGGAGCACAGCAGCCGTCGATAACGTTGATGTCGCCTATGACGAGTATGGGTACGGGATATTGCAGCCGCCATTATTGGCTGTCATCCACGATGACGCAGATAAGAAAATGGTCGCCGCTGCGTTGGACTCACACAGGGAGTACGGCGAGGGCTGTGTTGCTTTTGCAGGGGACACCGATTGGCATGATTGGGAGACTGATCTGCTGGCGAACAACGTCTTGTTGGAGCCCATCATTGAAAGTTGGTCACGACAGAAACATGCTGAGAAGCAGGCTCGTTGAATGAGGATCATGCATTGACCGACTTCTTCCGCTTCCCTACCACTCCGCACCTCGCGTGGCTGGCCAAAGACGGCATGCCACGCGACGACAAGGTGTTGTCGCCCACCGAAGCGCAGGCGCTGTTGTCCGGCGATGTGGTCGTGGAGGAGAAGCTCGACGGTGCGAATCTCGGCCTGTCTCTATCACCCGACGGCACCGTGCTTGCTCAGAATCGTGGCCAGTATCTGGGCAAGCCCTATGTTGGTCAGTTTGCGCGTTTACCCGCCTGGCTGGCACAACACGAATCCAGCTTGCTTGCCGTGCTGCGTCCTGAGTTGATGCTGTTTGGCGAATGGTGCGCTGCACGCCATTCACTGGATTACGACACGTTGCCCGACTGGTTTCTGTTGTTCGATGTCTATGACCGCAGCAAGAGGCGTTTTTGGAGCACCTCCCGGCGCAACGCGCTGGCCTCGGAAGCCGGATTGTTCACCGTGCCGCGGGTATCGAGTGGCCGCACCAACCTGGCGGCGCTAAAGCAGTTGGTCATGGAAACCCCCAGCCGCTACCGCGCCGGTCTGCCGCTGGAAGGTGTGGTGGTACGGCGCGAATCGCCCGACTGGTGCGAGGCGCGTGCCAAGTTGGTGCGCCCGGATTTCGCTCAAGCGATCGACACCCATTGGCGCAAGCGCGCCATCGAGTGGAACCGGGTGGATTGGACGCGGACATGAATCCTCTGCAACGCACCATCATCGAAAAAGCCGGCCACGACAACGGCTTCGAGCACGTGCTGTCATCCGCTGGCGATGCGGTCATACTGGCTTCGGCTCGTCATCGAAGCCAGGCGGCAGTGACAGCATTGGCCGGAGGCTTCGAGGTGCGCTTTCAACCTGCCACGCCCGCGCTGCTGCCGGAGTTGTTGCGCAGCTTCCAGCTTTGGGCCGGAGCTGATGACGTATTTCGCGTACCCACCCTGGCCGATCTGGCAGCCCTGTTGCGCCGCGCGGCCAGCCTGTCGCAGGCGTTGCCGAATCAGGCAGTGCGCGACTACCACGTGGCCGTGGCGCAAGCTGTTGAGACGATGTCTGCCGAAGCCCGGGGCACGGAAGTCGAGCGTTTGGTGCGCCAGCGCTTGGGGCAGGAGCGTTACCGCGACGCACTGCTGGACTACTGGGGTGGTGCGTGCGCAGTGACTGGCGTCGCGGTGACTGAAGCCCTGCGTGCCAGCCATGCCAAACCCTGGGCCGAGTGTGCCGACGATGCCGAGCGGCTGGATGCCTTCAACGGCTTTCTGCTGGTGGCCAATCTCGATGCGCTGTTCGATCGCTTTCTGATCAGCTTCGACGATGCCGGGCATCTGCTGACCAGCACCCGCCTGTCCCAAAGCGATCTGCCTGGGCTTGGCATTCATTCGGGAATGAGGTTGCGCTGGCTGGCCAGCGAGCACCGACATTATTTGCAGTGGCACCGCGAGCGCTTCCTGCTCGGTGCCTGATCGAAGGAAAAACATGGCCAAGGCCGAAGCAAGCGTTGAAGAACTGGTATCAATGATCGAGCGGGGCGAACTGCGCTTGCCGGAGATGCAGCGCCAGTATGTGTGGCGCTCCACGCGAGTGCGTGATCTGCTGGATTCGCTGTATCGCGGCTACCCATCCGGCGCAATCCTGCTTTGGGAAACGGATGAAGCTGTGCCGCTGCAGGATTTCGCGGTCAGCCAGAGCACGAATCCTTACCAGAGCACGCGGCTTCTGCTGGATGGTCAGCAGCGTCTGACATCGCTCTCTGCCGTTATTCGCGGCGAGCCAGTATCGGTGCGCGGCCGTCGTCGGCCTATCGACTTGCTGTTCAACTTGGAGCATCCCGACCAGTTGGCGGTCGTGACCGAAGTGGAAGAGAACGGCGACGACGAGGACGATGCCGACGACGATAGCGAACTGATTGGCGATGAGACGGACTCGACCGAGGACGAACTGCTCAAGCGCTTCAACAAGATGACTTTCGTGGTGGCCACGAGGAAGCTGGAGCAGTTGCCGCATTGGGTGAAAGTGTCGGAAGTGTTCAAGACCGACAACGATGCGCCGTTCCTCAAACGTGCCGGTATCAGTGGTTTTGATGATCCGCGGTACGAGAAGTACAGCCAGCGCCTGGCCCGGCTACGTGGCATCCGCAAGTACGTTTATCGGATGGACGTGCTGGAACGCACGCTTTCCTACGATGAAGTCACGGAAATCTTCGTCCGGGTCAATTCACTGGGAGCCAAGCTGCGCAGTTCGGACTTGGCTCTGGCTCAGATCACCGCCAAATGGCGGCACTCGCTGCAGACGTTCCAGGATTTCCAGAAGGCATGCGCCAAGACGGGCTTTGACCTTGATCTCGGTTTGCACTTGAAGAATCTGATGGCGTTTGCCACCGGTCAATCACGTTTCCAGATCGTGGGTAGCCTGAATGTGGAGAAGCTGCAGAAGGCATGGAAAGAAGCCTGCGATGGCATGGAATTCGCGCTCAACTTCCTGCGCAGCAATCTTGGCATCGATAGCCCGGCACTGTTGTCGTCGCCTTTCCTGCTGGTGGTGCTGGCGTATTTCGGGCATAGCCGCAACTATGCGCTGAGCAACGATGAGGCCCGCCAACTGCGCTACTGGGCCTTGGCCGCCAATGCCAAAGGCCGTTTCTCGCGGGGTTCCAGTGAGACCATTCTGGATCAGGATTTGGCGATCATCCGCAATGGCGGCGGCGTCAATGAACTGATCGACCGGCTGCGTCTGCAGTTCGGCCACCTTGAGATCACGCCGGAAGAGCTGGAGGGGCGCAACCAGCGCAGTGCGCTGTTCAAGACCATGTTCCTGGCGTTTCGTGCGGCAGGTGCCAAGGATTGGCGCAGCCACCTTGCCATTGCTCTGGACCACTCGGGCAGTCAGCACCGCTTGCAGTTTCATCACATTTTCCCCAAGGCATTGCTGCGCGGCAGCTACACCCCTCGCGAGGCCGACGACATCGCCAACCTGGCTTTCATCGGCGGCAAAACCAATCGTGCGATCAGCGACAAAGCGCCTGTGACCTACCTGTTGCCGCTGGTGGCACAGCACGGTGCAGCACCATTCGCAGCACAGTGCATCCCGGTGGAGGAGGAACTGCTGGCACTGGATCACTACAAGGCGTTCTTGCAAGAGCGCCGTAAACGCATCGCGGCGGCACTGAATGCTTTCATCCATGCGGTCGCTTGAACTGTCAGCGCCACCTTGTTGCCACAAGTACTGCTGGAGGCGCCGGCGGCTGGACAGGAGCCTGCACCGTAACATCGTAACGCTACGTTATCGTAGCGTTACGATGGTCACCGCATGATCGCTCGCGGCAGCTATCGCAGCCATCTGCTTTCACGAATAATTAAAGTCCACTAAAATGGTTCTTACGCAATTTTTTTCGCGATAAGGGTCATAAAAGTGACTTTTCATCTCTCGACTTCCGCTGAGATTCTGCACGCGCTGGGTGTTCGTCTGCGCGAGCAGCGGCTTGCCCAATCGCTCACGCAGCGTGAACTGGCGCAAATGGCCGGGTTGTCGCTGGGGGCGTTGCGCAAACTCGAAAGCGACGGCCAGTGCTCGCTGGTGCGTATTTCGGCGAACGTGACCGCCGATTTCGGGAACGTGACCGATCCAGCAGGATTGGGGCGTTGCGCGGTGTCGATTGTAGATTTCCTTGTTA
>NZ_BAAAEN010000054.1:0-7700 GCF_039523035.1 Pigmentiphaga daeguensis
CGGCACGCTCACGGACTTCAGGCGAAAATTTGTTGTTCTTGCTCATGGCTCCATTTTCTCAAAGGTTGGAGCCTCCTCAAAACTCGGTGCGATTCACTGTTCCATGTAGCCTGGCCTTCACATCCTCAACCGTGGCAAAGTGAACCGTCACCACCGGAATTTCGTCAGTTGATCTGGTCAGCCGTCTGACTTGATGGAAATGTCGTGCCTCCAAGAAGTAGGGGCTATGCGTGGCATAGGTTACCTGGATGCGCTTGCCAGTATCTTCGGCGAGCGACCTAAGCACCTTCGCAAAGGTCTGCGCCTGGATCGGATGCTGGAAAAGCTCCGGTTCCTCGATGGCCAAACAGATGACACCCTCAGCGGAGGCCGCGCCCGATTGCGCCAAGAGCTGCAGAGCCGAGATCAGCAGCGTGCGTTGAAAACCGTGCCCTTGTCGCTCTACAGCTGTTTCAGTGGTGCCATCGAGCACGGCTACATCAAAGGTTGTGCGGGGAGCCTTGAGCTCCACTTCTGCCGGAGAAACCGTGATTGCCCGGCCTGGCGCATAGGTTGTGACGACCTCATTGAGCTGCGTTGTGATGGTCCCGAGTTGCTCCTTGAACTTCTCTTCATAAACCTGTTGCTGCTTTGCCCGTGACTCGGCAACGATTTCCGCGATCGCCTCATCAGCAGCAGTTCGATCAATCGAGCGCTCAAGGATTCGCCCAATGATGCTTGCCTTGCCATCGATCGACTCCTCACTTGCCCGAAGGTCGGCCGTCACCAAAACGAAGTCGAAGAGCCCACTCATCTTGCCGCCGCTGTTGAACCCAAAGAAATTGGTTTGCAAAGCTTCGGGGGCATCGAGAAGTTGATCCGTATGAGCCGCCTCCCAAGTTGTCATCGCCTGCTCCACGGCCGGGCCGGTATTCGCAGCAGGAAGATCAAGCTCCGGGCGCTCGCGCCGGAGAGTGGCGTACAGATCTTTCTTCGCAGTCACACCGCCTGCCGCCTTGATAGCATTGAAAGCTGGGAATCCCTTTGCATTGGCGGAGAGCACATCGGCGCCGTCAGGGGATCGGCGCTTCCATGCAGTGAACGTGACTACTCCTTCAGGTGCGTACTTGCCGAGTGCCTCGCGATCCTTTTCGGTGAGGTCTGCGAAGGTGACCTGAACCTCGATGTCTTCGTCCGTCGCCCCAAAAGAGCAATCCTTTTCTGTCAGCGAGCCGGGCTTGCCATTGAAGAACCAGTCAAGCGCACGAAGCACCGTTGATTTGCCGGCACCGTTCGGCCCGATGAAAGTCGTGACGGAATCGAACGGAATCGTTACGTCTTTCAACGTGCGAAAGTTTCGGATGCGAACGGATTGGATCTTCATTTCGGGCCTCTGCTCCTTGTGGTTTATGTATCTCGCTGTGAACGACGGCAGAACCTACCCCTTTGCCGCCTCGGTCAAAAGATCGTCAACCGAGCGCGCAACCACATACCGGGCGGGGTTCTCACCAACCCCCAGCGCAGTGAAATGTGCCTTGCCGCATTCGATCTTGGCGCTTTCCTTGTCGCGCAGGTCGTCGGTGAACAGGCTGCTCTTGGTTTCCACCACAAAGTACAGGCGCTGGCTACCATCCTCTTCCACCAGCACGGCCCAGTCGGGGTTGTAGGTGCCCAGTGGCGTGGGCACCTTGAACCAGCCTGGCAGCTTGGCGTAGAGCTTGATGGCTTCGTTTTTCTCCAGCCCATCGGCGAAGTCCCGCTCGGTGGTCGAGTCGTACACCACGTGCTCGTAGATCGACTTCTGGGTATCCAGCAGCATGTTCTTGAGATAGCCGGTGAGCTCTTCCTTCTCAAACAGCTCCTGCGCATAGACATGCTGGTCGCCCAATTTCTGGTACTTGATGCCATCGACCAGGGCCAAGCGCTTGCAGCGGTTGATGGTCTCGGCGGCCAGCTCAATGAATTGCTGCGGGTTGCGCTTGAAGTCGTCCAGGCGGCCGCTTCCGGTCAAAACGCTGACGATGGTGCGCCGAGTGAGCTGGGTACGATCTTGCAGGTCGGTCAACAAGTCCGGCAGCTCGATGTCCGTCTCGTCCAGCACCACGGTCGCCGCGCCTGCCTTCTCCGTCGCGGCGACGCCCGCCTTGCCGATGGCGATATCGGCCTTGCGCCATTGCAGCCGGGCCTTGGCAATCGCCGGGGCTTTCTGCAAAGCAGCGATGCAGTCAGTCACCAGCTTGGCGTTGTCGAACTGCACGCGGTAAGTGGTCTGGTGCTTGATGCGATCCCATAGCGCCTTGAACTCGTCGCTCAGGTAAATGGCCTTGCCATCGCTCCCCTTGCGCAGCGGAACCTGTCTGCGTTCGTCGGCATTCTTGATGTCCAGACGGCCCGATACCTTGCGCAGCACCTCGGCAATCTGGCCCTTCTGTGCCTCAAATTCGGCAGGCAGTGCCAAGGTGCCGTTCTTCAGCGCCGTTTTCAGTGAATCTTGCACCTTGCCCTTGGCATCAATATGACCGGCGGCCTTCAGGTGTTCCCACAGCGCTTTCGATTGCTCGATACCCAGCGGAGCGGCATGCCCATCAGCGCCTGTCACGGCAATGGCGGCAAACTGGTGTTGCTCCACGATGCCGAAGCGGATGCCTGTGTCTTTCTCGATTTCCTTTTGCAGATTTTCGGCAAACTGTTCGTAGTTTTCCGTGGCCACCACAGTCAAGGTGTTGACCTCGAAGCCGCGCACCCGCTCGCCGTCCTGATTGACACACAGGCGCAGCCCACGGCCAATGGTCTGGCGGCGCTCGCGTTCGGTCTGAATGTCACGCAAGGTGCAAATCTGGAACACGTTGGGGTTGTCCCAGCCTTCCTTGAGCGCGGAGTGAGAGAAGATGAACTTCAGCGGCGTGCCGAAGGACAGCAGCTTTTCCTTCTCCTTCATGATCAGGTTGTAGGCGCGCTCGGCATTCTCCCGGTTGCCCGCATTGTTCTCGGCGGTGTCAGTCCAACCACCTTTCTTGTCGATGGAGAAATAGCCGTTGTGCACGTCCTCGGCGGCAAACGCCAGGTCGATCTCGGCGAACAAGCTCTGATAGGCCGGCAGCTTGGCGGCGCGACGATACTCTTCCTCGAATATCTGCGCATACACGCCCTTGACCGGCTGGCCGTCTGCGTCGTACTGGCGGTATTTGTCCACCGCGTCGATGAAGAACAGGCTCAACACCTTGATCCCTAGCGGGCGCAGGTGCTTTTCCTTGTCCAGGTGCTCCTTGATCGTGCGGCGGATCATCTCGCGTTGTACGGCCAGCGCATCCACATCGCCGTGGGCTTGGCCCGGCTGCAAAAACACTTCGCCGCCGGGGTAGCGCAGCTCCATGAACTCTTCGCCCTTGGCTGTGTTGATCTCGCCCACCCGAAAATCGGCGTAGATCGCGCGGCCATCGGCGCTCTGCTGGAGGTCGTCGCCATCGCTGACCGTCACTTCAACCCGCTGAACGCCGGTGCCGGTCTGTTTATCCAGCTCGACCTTGGCGCTAATGCGGCCACGCTTGTTTTCCACCTTTACCAGGCGCACGAAAGGCTTGTTGTGCGCGTCCTCTACCGTGGCCGACGCCACCTCGATCTGCTTGACCAGCTTGCGCTCGTAGGCATCCACGGCATCCAGGCGGAACACCATGTGGTGTTTGTCCACATGGGTGGCGGAGTAGCGCAGCGTGCAGAGCGGGTTCATCGCATCCAGCGCTTCCTTGCCACGGCCTTCCAGGCCGCCGTCCACGCTTTGCGGTTCATCCACGATGATGATCGGCCGGGTTGCCTTGATCAGGTCAATGGGCTTCTCGCCACCGGTCTTCTCGCTCTCCTTGTAGAGGTTGTTCACATCCTTCTTGTTGATGGCGCCCACCGTCACCACCATGATCTGGATGTTGGAACTGGTGGCAAAGTTGCGCACCGGCCCCGGCTTGGCCGAGTCGTACAGGAAGAAATCGAAGGGCACGCCCGCGTAGAGCCCCTTGAAGTGCTCCTCGGTGATTTGCAGGGTTTTGTAGACGCCTTCCTTGATCGCCACCGATGGCACCACGATCACGAACTTGCTGAAGCCGTAGCGCTTGTTCAGCTCGAAAATCGTGCGCAGGTACACATAGGTCTTGCCGGTGCCGGTTTCCATCTCCACCGTGAAATCGCCCGAGGTCAGCGAGCCGGAGGGCGGCAGGCCACCGCGCAACTGGATGTCTGACAGGTTCTTGAGCAGTTCATCGTCCAGCAGGGTCAAGCGGTTGCCCATGCCAAGGTCAGACTGCGCCACATCCAGCGACATCTGCGCCTCGTCGGGCAGCCTCATGGTCACCGTGAATTCGGTGCGGCACTGCTCCTGGCCGCGGAACAGGTCGCAGACCGCCTCGATGGCCTGAAGCTGGTAGTCGAGATCGGGTTCAAAATGCAGCTTCATGGGCCATCCTGGTCGTTGTGGAGTCCGCAAACGACACAAACACGTTTGCGGAGCGCAAAAATACAATCAGACTCCACAAACATCTTTGTGGAGTCCAGCCGCTACACAAGCCCGTCATAGAACCTCCCGGCCTTCGGCAAGGTTGATCAGGCGGGGAAAGCACAGGGTGGCGGCACGGCGACCACTGCCGGGCTGCAGCTCGCGCAAAATGCCGGCATCGCGCAACTGCCGCAGCAACGCGGGGGCGGTCTTGTCGTGAATGCCATAGTCCGCCGCCAGCTGCTGCGCCAGATCCGAGGTGCGGAAAATGGGCTTGCTGAAAATGGCGTCCAGCAAGTGCACCGAGTATTGGGAACGGGTGGTTTCCTGAATGGCCGTCTTCATCTCGTCGTAGAGCGTCTTGATGGCTTCCACCCGGCGAATGTTCTGGCTGGCCTGTTCAATGATGGCGCGCAGGAAAAAGACAATCCAGCCATCCCAATCGCACTCGGCGGAGATCGCCTTGAGCCGTTGGTAATACTCGTCCCGGTGATTTTCCAGATACTCGGACAGGTAGAACATCGGCTGCGACAGCGCCCGCTTCTGGTAGAGAAACAGCGGGATCAGGATGCGGCCAATACGGCCATTGCCGTCCTTGAACGGGTGCAGCAACTCGAACTGCGCATGAACCACCGCCACCTGCAGCAAAAAGTCCACGTCATCGCCATCCAGATACAGCTCCCATGCTTGCAGATAGTCAGGCAGCTGTAACGGGTTGGGCGGCACGAACGTTGCCTGCTCCATGCTGCAGCCCTGGCGACCGATCCAGTTCTGGTCGAGGCGAAATTCGCCGGGCGTCTTGTCCTGGCCGCGCACGCTGTTCATCAGAATGCGGTGCAGCTCGCGCACAAAACCAAGGCGGATCGGGTACACCTCCAGATACTCCCGCGCCTTGAACAAGGCGTGGCGGTAATTGGAAATTTCCTGGATGTCCTTGTACTTCTCTCCCTCTTTGAGCAAGCCCGCCTCCTGCTCCAGCACCTCGTCCACCGTCGCCTGTGTGCCTTCGATTTTGGACGACAGCACCGCTTCCTGCGTGGTCAGCGGCGAGAGCATCACCGCCGGATTGGGGATGCCCGCCAACAAGCCGTCATAGCGGGCCAGTGCGGCATTGGCCTGGCCCACCAAGGGCAGCAACAGGCGGTAATTCAGTTCGCTCAGGGGTAGTGCATCGGGCACATAGGGCTGCATGGCGGGCCTCACAGACTGCGCACGGTGGCGATGCCGTGCTGCTGCAGAATCGCCGCCATATTGGACTTGGCCACGTCGTCGGCAAAGGCGCTGTCGCGGAACACGCATGTGGTGTCACCGGCGGGGGCCAGCTCCTTGTGCCAGGCGATGATGCCTTGGGCGAGTGGCTCCACCTGCTCACGGGTGATCTTTTCGGCCAGGCAAGCCAGCAGCACGCCGCCGCCCACGGCATGCACATCAAGCCCTTCGATTTTGCGCTTTTCGATAGGCACGCACAGGTCGAGGCCTAGTTTGAGCAACAGCTCATAGAGCAAATCAGCCTCGCTGCGGCCTTCAAGTAGGTGGTCCTGATGATCGAGCAGCGTGGCTTCCAGATCCTCCGGTTTCGGATTCCAGGCGCGGATATTGGAGGTGTCGAGCTTGAAGACGCGGAAGCCGACGTCGCCCTTCCGATCAGGATCGTCAGCCGAAACCTTGTCACCGGCGCGGCGCAGGCGTTCTTTAGTCAGCTCAGTGATGAATGGTGGCCTACCCAACTGATCACAAAGCTCGGCTGCATTCTTTTGCTCGATGTCGCCTTTATCCAAAAGCTCAGGCAACTGCACAAGGAGAGATCTCCGATGACGAGAATCCTCGGAGTTCAGTTGCATCACGGCATGGGCAGTTGTTCCGCTACCGGCAAAAAAATCGACTATGAGATCGTCATCCGAGCTGCTAGCCCACTTGATTAGCTGCTTAATCAACCGAACAGGCTTCTTGCCGTTCGCGTAAGGAATCTCACCTTCCTTAGCAACGTTACCCATGTCCTGATGAAAGCCTTTCCATAGGTCCCCCCTAATTACGGTTCTTCCAAATCTCGGCTTGTAATCATCCGACATTCTGTAATTTAAGGAGAGAGGCATGAGGGCTTGCAGCGATCCATTTTCTAACGTAGTCAGATAGTAGGTCCTATGATCCGCCTCGAACTCAATCCATTTCCCAACTTCAGTTGACTGACCATTGGCCGACACAGGAGGGCGATCAATACGAGCAATACTTTTTGCATTGATCTCGATAAAATCCTTGACCGCTTCCGAGAGCATCATCAACTTCGACAGATTTTTAATACTAAACCCACCTCGCTCAATAAATCCGTATTGCTCAATCTCGGCTTTGACATAGGGATCTGCCAGCATCGCGTCAGATAATGACCCTATTTCTCCATTTTCACTTAACCACGCAGAGTAATGCGTGTCGTAGCTATCTATCCCATCCAATAGCGGCGTGCGTGAAGTCTTATCAAAATCTACACCCTTTCGATAAATGTGGATAAATTCCACATTTTTTACAATCGTTCCTTGCTGCGCATTAACCGTCTTCGGACCAGATGTTGTCGACATCTCGACAGCAATTGAGTCAACGAAATTTTCCTCCCCGAAAACATCAGAAAGGACAAGCTTCAGATTTGCAGCTTCACTATCGTCAATGGATACAAATATAACCCCATCATCCCGAAGTAGACTTCGGGCTAATTTCAAACGCGGATAAATCATATTCAGCCAGTCAGTATGAAACCGCCCGCTGGCCTCGGTATTGCTACTGATCTTCTGCCCGCCTTCGATTTGCCCGGTCAATTCCAGATAATTCTTGATGTTGTCCTGAAAATTGTCTGGGTACACAAAATCCTTGCCGGTGTTGTACGGCGGGTCGATGTAGATCAGTTTGACCTTGCCGGCATAGCTCTTTTGCAGCAGCTTGAGCACTTCAAGGTTGTCGCCCTCGATCATCAGGTTCTGGGTGGTTTCCCAGTCCACGCTGTCTTCCGGGCAGGGGCGCAGCGTGCCCGTGCTGGGCGTGAGCGCCAGTTGGCGGGCGCGGCGCTTGCCGTGCCAGTTAAGGCCGTACTTCTCGTCGGCATCGGTGACGGTGGCATCGCCCACCAGCGCCTTGAGCACGTCCACATTCACGGCCATGAATCGCACCGAGTTTTGAGGAGGCTCCAACCTTTGAGAAAATGGAGCCATGAGCAAGAACAACAAATTTTCGCCTGAAGTCCGTGAGCGTGCCG
>NZ_BAAAEN010000055.1:0-5596 GCF_039523035.1 Pigmentiphaga daeguensis
AGCCTGACGATGACCTACTTTCACAGACGTCCGTCCACTATCATCGGCGCAAAGGCGTTTCACTGTCCTGTTCGGGATGGGAAGGAGTGGGACCACCTTGCTATGGTCGTCAGGCTTTAACTTGTTGGCGGGCTGTTGATCGCGCGCAGGGTTGCTGCGTCGCGGGCTCGAACAACCTGCCCAATTGGAAGAAGCACAACAGTGTTGGTAGCGAGGCTACCTGGTGTGTGACTGCGGCACACGCTACAACCGCCAGGGTTATAGGATCAAGCCGCACGGGCAATTAGTATCGGTTAGCTCAACGCATTACTGCGCTTCCACACCCGACCTATCAACGTCCTGGTCTCGAACGGCCCTTCAGGGGGGTCAAGCCCCCGGGAGATCTTATCTTCAGACGAGTTTCCCGCTTAGATGCCTTCAGCGGTTATCTCTTCCGTACATAGCTACCCGGCAATGCCATTGGCATGACAACCGGTACACCAGCGGTACGTCCATTCCGGTCCTCTCGTACTAGGAACAGGCTCCGTCAAATCTCCAGCGCCCACGGCAGATAGGGACCAAACTGTCTCACGACGTTTTAAACCCAGCTCACGTACCTCTTTAAATGGCGAACAGCCATACCCTTGGGACCGGCTACAGCCCCAGGATGAGATGAGCCGACATCGAGGTGCCAAACACCGCCGTCGATATGAACTCTTGGGCGGTATCAGCCTGTTATCCCCAGAGTACCTTTTATCCGTTGAGCGATGGCCCTTCCATACAGAACCACCGGATCACTATGTCCTGCTTTCGCACCTGTTCGACTTGTCAGTCTCACAGTTAAGCACGCTTATGCCATTGCACTATCAGCACGATTTCCGACCGTACCTAGCGTACCTTCGAACTCCTCCGTTACCCTTTAGGAGGAGACCGCCCCAGTCAAACTGCCCACCATGCACTGTCCCCGACCCGGATAACGGGCCAAGGTTAGAACCGCAAACAAATCAGGGTGGTATTTCAAGGACGGCTCCACCGAATCTAGCGACTCGGTTTCAACGCCTCCCACCTATCCTACACAGACCGGTTCACAGTCCAATGCAAAGCTACAGTAAAGGTTCATGGGGTCTTTCCGTCTAGCCGCGGGTAGATTGCATCATCACAAACATTTCAACTTCGCTGAGTCTCAGGAGGAGACAGTGTGGCCATCGTTACGCCATTCGTGCAGGTCGGAACTTACCCGACAAGGAATTTCGCTACCTTAGGACCGTTATAGTTACGGCCGCCGTTTACCGGGGCTTCGATCAAGAGCTTGCACCCCATCACTTAACCTTCCGGCACCGGGCAGGCGTCACACCCTATACGTCCACTTTCGTGTTTGCAGAGTGCTGTGTTTTTATTAAACAGTCGCAGCCACCGATTCTCTGCGACCCTTTCACGCTCAGCGCGCAGGCGCTTCACGCTACCAGGGCATACCTTCTCCCGAAGTTACGGTATCAATTTGCCGAGTTCCTTCTCCTGAGTTCTCTCAAGCGCCTTAGAATATTCATCCCGTCCACCTGTGTCGGTTTGCGGTACGGTCTCGTTTAACTGAAGCTTAGAGGCTTTTCCTGGGACCACTTCCAATCACTTCGCGAACAAGTTCGCTCGTGCCACACCCTTGAATTACGCACCCGGATTTGCCTAAGTGCCTTCTTCGATGCAGCAACGGGGACTTCCAACACCCCGATGACATTCCGCGATCCGTCCCCCCATCGCATTAAACGACGGTGCTGGAATATTAACCAGCTTCCCATCAGCTACGCATCTCTGCCTCGCCTTAGGGGCCGACTCACCCTACGCCGATGAACGTTGCGTAGGAAACCTTGGACTTACGGCGAGAGGGCCTTTCACCCTCTTTATCGCTACTCATGTCAGCATTCGCACTTCTGATACCTCCAGCAGCCTTTACAAGCCACCTTCGCAGGCTTACAGAACGCTCCCCTACCACGCACAGTAAACTGTGCATCCGCAGCTTCGGTATATCGCTTAGCCCCGTTACATCTTCCGCGCAGGACGACTCGATCAGTGAGCTATTACGCTTTCTTTAAAGGATGGCTGCTTCTAAGCCAACTTCCTGACTGTCTATGCCTTCCCACTTCGTTTCCCACTTAGCGATATTTGGGGACCTTAGCTGGCGGTCTGGGTTGTTTCCCTCTTGAGTCCGGACGTTAGCACCCGGTGCTCTGTCTCCCGAGCTGTACTTCCAGGTATTCGGAGTTTGCAATGGTTTGGTAAGTCGCCATGACCCCCTAGCCATAACAGTGCTCTACCCCCTGGAGTAATACTCGAGGCACTACCTAAATAGTTTTCGGGGAGAACCAGCTATTTCCAGACTTGTTTAGCCTTTCACCCCTATCCACAGCTCATCCCCTAGTTTTTCAACACTAGTGGGTTCGGTCCTCCAGCACGTGTTACCGTGCCTTCAACCTGGCCATGGATAGATCGTCTGGTTTCGGGTCTACACCCAGCGACTGAACGCCCTGTTCGGACTCGCTTTCGCTACGCCTCCCCTATTCGGTTAAGCTTGCCACTGAATGTAAGTCGCTGACCCATTATACAAAAGGTACGCCGTCACCCCACAAGGAGGCTCCGACTGTTTGTATGCATGCGGTTTCAGGATCTATTTCACTCCCCTTCCGGGGTTCTTTTCGCCTTTCCCTCACGGTACTGGTTCACTATCGGTCGATCACGAGTATTTAGCCTTGGAGGATGGTCCCCCCATCTTCAGACAGGATTACACGTGTCCCGCCCTACTTATCGTACGCCTAGTCCCACTTCAGAGATTTCGAATACAGGGCTATCACCTGCTATGGCCGGACTTTCCAGACCGTTCTTCTATCACCGAAGCTAACTCGTACAGGCTCTTCCGATTTCGCTCGCCACTACTTTCGGAATCTCGGTTGATTTCTTTTCCTCGAGTTACTGAGATGTTTCAGTTCACCCGGTTCGCCTCGTTAACCTATGGATTCAGTTAACGATACCGCCGAAGCGGTGGGTTTCCCCATTCGGAAATCTGCGGATCAAAGCTTGTTTGCCAGCTCCCCGCAGCTTATCGCAGGCTACTACGTCCTTCATCGCCTGTGATCGCCAAGGCATCCACCACATGCACTTAGTCGCTTGATCCTATAACCGTAGCGGCTATAGGCTGGTTTACTCTAGCGTTTGTGCCGTTCCAGAACATGAGCATTCTGGAACTGATATATGCAATCACAACCCGTTGTCCGACAATACTCCACTGGCTCTTCACCAGCGTGTCGAACAACATTACTGTTGTTGCTTCTTCCAAATTGTTAAAGAACAGCCAAATCGTACTACACCGAGCCAAAGCCCAGCTTTAAGCACAGCACGCTGCGCTTAAACCTGAATTCTGGCGATCCGAGGAATTCCCACCGAAAATGGTGGAGGTTGACGGGATCGAACCGACGACCCCCTGCTTGCAAAGCAGGTGCTCTCCCAGCTGAGCTAAACCCCCACAGAAACTCACGCTTCTGCATACTGGTGGGTCTGGTTGGATTCGAACCAACGACCCCCGCCTTATCAAGACGGTGCTCTAACCGACTGAGCTACAGACCCATATTCTTCGGATCTGCATCCCAGGCCAAGGAACGTCAAGCATCTTGCGCTTGCCCCTTTTCCTCACCGATCCAGCTTAACGAACAACCGATAAGAGTGGACACTTGATCAAGCGCTTTACGCGCTGAAAGGAGGTGATCCAGCCGCACCTTCCGATACGGCTACCTTGTTACGACTTCACCCCAGTCATGAACCCTACCGTGGTAAGCGCCCTCCTTACGGTTAGGCTACCTACTTCTGGTAGAACCCACTCCCATGGTGTGACGGGCGGTGTGTACAAGACCCGGGAACGTATTCACCGCGACATGCTGATCCGCGATTACTAGCGATTCCGACTTCATGCAGTCGAGTTGCAGACTGCAATCCGGACTACGATCGGGTTTCTGGGATTGGCTCCCCCTCGCGGGTTGGCTGCCCTCTGTCCCGACCATTGTATGACGTGTGAAGCCCTACCCATAAGGGCCATGAGGACCTGACGTCATCCCCACCTTCCTCCGGTTTGTCACCGGCAGTCTCATTAGAGTGCCCTTTCGTAGCAACTAATGACAAGGGTTGCGCTCGTTGCGGGACTTAACCCAACATCTCACGACACGAGCTGACGACGGCCATGCAGCACCTGTGTTCCGGTTCTCTTTCGAGCACTCCCAAATCTCTTCGGGATTCCAGACATGTCAAGGGTAGGTAAGGTTTTTCGCGTTGCATCGAATTAATCCACATCATCCACCGCTTGTGCGGGTCCCCGTCAATTCCTTTGAGTTTTAATCTTGCGACCGTACTCCCCAGGCGGTCAACTTCACGCGTTAGCTGCGCTACCAAGCTCCGAAGAACCCAACAGCTAGTTGACATCGTTTAGGGCGTGGACTACCAGGGTATCTAATCCTGTTTGCTCCCCACGCTTTCGTGCATGAGCGTCAGTGTTATCCCAGGGGGCTGCCTTCGCCATCGGTGTTCCTCCACATATCTACGCATTTCACTGCTACACGTGGAATTCCACCCCCCTCTGACACACTCTAGTTCGGGAGTTAAAAATGCAGTTCCAAGGTTGAGCCCTGGGATTTCACATCTTTCTTTCCGAACCGCCTGCGCACGCTTTACGCCCAGTAATTCCGATTAACGCTTGCACCCTACGTATTACCGCGGCTGCTGGCACGTAGTTAGCCGGTGCTTATTCTGCAGGTACCGTCAGTTACGCCAGATATTAGCCGGCGCCGTTTCTTTCCTGCCAAAAGTGCTTTACAACCCGAAGGCCTTCTTCGCACACGCGGCATGGCTGGATCAGGGTTGCCCCCATTGTCCAAAATTCCCCACTGCTGCCTCCCGTAGGAGTCTGGGCCGTGTCTCAGTCCCAGTGTGGCTGGTCGTCCTCTCAAACCAGCTACGGATCGTCGCCTTGGTAGGCCTTTACCCCACCAACTAGCTAATCCGACATCGGCCGCTCCAATAGTGAGAGGTCTTGCGATCCCCCCCTTTCCCCCGTAGGGCGTATGCGGTATTAGCTACGCTTTCGCGTAGTTATCCCCCGCTACTGGGCACGTTCCGATGCATTACTCACCCGTTCGCCACTCGCCGCCAGACCGAAGTCCGCGCTGCCGTTCGACTTGCATGTGTAAGGCATGCCGCTAGCGTTCAATCTGAGCCAGGATCAAACTCTTCAGTTCAATCTCTAGATTTGTTCGTACTATGGGTCGAAACCCATGGCACGATCGCTTGCGTACTCAAAGAAATTGCAGATAAATGATTTACCTACAAACTTCTTCATATGAGCACTTGATTTCTTTTGCGTCGATCGACTGGTCCGGTTACCCGACCCAACCGTCTCGCGCCCAACCAAGCGCCCACACTTATCGGCTGTTTATTTGTTAAAGAGCGACACTGCCTACTGCTTCACTTCCCTGCCGTTCGCTGCGCTGTCTTGCTAGCGCTGCGTCATCAGCAGAGAAACGAGATTATGAAGAAGTTTTTTACGTCTGTCAAATCGTCGTTAGCGCTGCCAATTTCGATTCGC
>NZ_BAAAEN010000056.1:0-4290 GCF_039523035.1 Pigmentiphaga daeguensis
GGTGGTCCCACTCCTTCCCATCCCGAACAGGACAGTGAAACGCCTTTGCGCCGATGATAGTGGACGGACGTCTGTGAAAGTAGGTCATCGTCAGGCTACCCACCCTCAAAACCCCCGACCGGAAACCCGGCCGGGGGTTTTGTCTTTTCATGGCCGCGCATTTCGCGTGAAGCCTTTCCCTACCTCTTGTTTCCTGTAATTCCGTATCCCGTGGCGCCGCAGGGGAACGGCCGCGCCTTTTTCCCGGTCAAGCAAGGATCGCGGACAAGGAGAACGACATGAGATCAGTGCGATGGATGGCGGGATGGACCCTGGCTCTGGGCATGACAGTGGCCTTCGCGTCGGTGGCGCAGCCTGTGCGACCGGGAAAGGATGTACCGATGGCCCGTGCGGCCTTGCCCGCCGGTGTGACGTTGTCCACCTGGGCCGAGGGCCTGGAGCATCCATGGGGCTTGGCGCTGCTGCCCCAAGGTGGCGCGTTGGTGACCGAGCGGCCCGGGCGCTTGCGCGTGGTTTCCGGGCAGGGGCAGCTCTCGGCGCCGGTGGCGGGCGTGCCCCGGGTGGATGCCCGGGGCCAGGGCGGCTTGCTGGACGTCGTGCTACATCCGGATTTCGCACGCAACGGCCTGGTGTACCTGAGCTATGCGGAGGCGGGCGATGGAGGCAACAGCACCGCGGTGGCTCGCGGCAAGCTGGTGCAGGACGGCGGCCAGTGGCGTTTCGCCGATTCCCAGGTGGTCTTCCGCCAGGCTCCGAAGTTCGCCAGCACATTGCATTTCGGATCACGCCTGGTCTTTGCGCGCGACGGCAAGCTGTTCATCACGCTGGGCGAACGCTCCAGCCGCCAGACCCGGCCGGACGCGCAGGGCTTGAACACGCATCATGGCAAGGTCGTCCGTATCAACGATGATGGCAGCGTGCCGCGCGACAACCCCTTCGTCGGCGACAAGGGTGCCCTGCCCGAGATCTGGTCCCAGGGCCATCGCAACCCCCAGGGGGCGGCGTTGAATCCGCGCACCGGTGAACTATGGGTGGTCGAGCACGGCCCCCAGGGGGGCGATGAGCTGAATGTCGTGCGGGCTGGCAAGAACTACGGCTGGCCCTTGTACACGTATGGCGAAGAATATGGCGGCGGAAGGATCGGGCAGGAGGCTTCACCGCCGGGCTTCGAGCCGCCCTTGTACAGCTGGGTGCCGTCGGTGTCCCCGAGCGGGCTGGCATTCTATACGAGCCAAGCCATTCCCTCGTGGACCGGCAGCCTGTTCACCGGGGCGTTGAGCGGCCAGGCGCTGATACGGCTGCAACTGGACGGCGAAAAAGTCGTGCGCGAGGAACGCCTGCTAACCGATCTGGGCAGCCGGATCCGCGATGTCGTGATGGGACCGTCGGGAGAACTGTACCTGCTGACCGATGCCAGGCAGGGGAAGATACTGGTCCTGCGCGGCGCGGGCGCCGCAGGCTCGTAGGCCGGGCAAGACCTGCAGGGCGCCCGGACCGCGTTGGCCGGGCGCCGGCGGGAGCCCCGCGAGCCGGGGCGGCCTGCTTATTTCAGGTGCGCGTTGACGATCTTGGTCAGCTCGAACATGTCGACGCTGGGCTTGCCGAACAGCTCCTTGAGCTTGGCATCGCCGTTGATGTTGCGCTTGGCCTTGGGATCCTGCAGCTTGTGCTTCTTGATGTATTCCCAGATCTTGCGCGTGACTTCGGTGCGCGGCAGCGGGGCCGGGCCGATGATGGCGGCCAGCGTGGCGCTGGGGGTCATGGGCTTGAGGAAGGCGGCGTTGACCTTGCGGGGAGCCTTGGTCGCGGCCTTCTTGGCCGGAGCGGCCTTCTTGGCTGCCGGGGCTTTCTTAGCCGGAGCGGCTTTCTTGGCGGGCGCGGCTTTCTTCGCGGGCGCCTTCTTGGCTGTGGCCATGCTGTACTCCTAAAAAGGGGTTCAATCGTCAGATCGTTGGCAGGGCCACACCGCAGTGCGCGAGAGGCAGACTCCAGAACTGCGGAATAACCCCGCGAGCGCAGCATATCGCCTTGCTGGGCAAAGCCACAACAAAATTCCAACAGAAACGGCGTTTCCCCGGGGTTTTAGACGGGGATGCAACGCTTGGGGGGCCGCTATGGCCGGTAGAATGGTCACATTGCCGTCTACACCCAGTCGGGATGCGCCCGCCGATGTTTGCATTTGTTCCGTTTCGTATCCGGTCATCCGCCTTGTCGCTGGCCTTCGCGGCGCTGCTCGCGGGCTGTGCCGGCCCCACTTCCGAGCGGGTGGACCCGGCGGAACCGATCGATGGCGCCGCGGCATTGATGCTGTCCCAATCGCCTTCGGCCGTGGGCGAGGCCCCGGCGGGATGGCGGCCCTGGATCATCCGGTCCGACAAGACCAGGACCCGCTACCAGCTCGCGCGCGCCAGCGTGGGCGGGCACGAGCGTCCGGTGTTGCATGCCGTGGCGGAGTCCGCCGCGAGCGGGATGTGGGTGCCGGTGAACCTGCCCGCCGCGCAGGCTCCGTATGTGCGCTGGTCCTGGCGCACCGATGCGATGATCGACCGGGCCGACAGTTCCCGCCCCGAGACCGAGGACGCTCCAGCCCGCTTGGTGCTGGCCTTCGACGGCGACTGGCGCAAGCTGCCCTTGCGGGACCAGATGCTGGCCGATACCGCGCGCATGCTGCTGGGGCGCGAGATGCCCTACGCCACCCTGATCTACACCTGGGACTCCGCCAAGCCCGTGGGCGCCAGCCTGGCCAATGCCCATACGTCCCGCATCCGCCTGAAGGTGGTCGAGTCCGGCCCGGAGCGAACGGGACGCTGGCTGGACTACGAGCGCAACTATGTGCAGGACTACATCGAATTGTTCGGAGAGGAGCCCGGCACGCTGATCGGCGTCGGGGTCATGACCGATACGGACAATACCCGGAGCTACGCCGAGAGCTGGTATGGCGACATTCAGCTTTTGACACCAAGTCGTACCGCGCTGGGGGAACTCCCGGACGGACCGGTTATCGATTGACATTCGGGCCGCCGAGCGGCCGCAGGACCGGAGAGCAGGAATGGATGCTGGGGTGGCGTTGCGTTCGCCGCTGGAAGCCATACGCAAGTTTCACGATGATCTGACGCTGCTGCGGCGCGACCTGCACGCGCATCCCGAGCTAGGATTCGAAGAGGTGCGCACCTCGGGCATCGTTGCCAAGGCGCTGGAGCTGCTGGGCGTGGAGGTGCACCGGAACATAGGCAAGACCGGGCTGGTCGGGATCATCCACGGCCGGCGCTGCGACAGCGGCCGCATGATCGGCCTGCGGGCCGACATGGACGCGCTGCCGATGGCCGAGGACAACGCCTTCGCGCACCGTTCCAGCAAGCCGGGCCTGATGCATGGCTGCGGTCACGATGGCCACACCACCATCCTGCTGGGGGCGGCGCGCTATCTGTCCAGGACGCGCAACTTCGACGGCACCGCGGTGCTGATTTTCCAGCCGGCCGAGGAAGGGCTGGGCGGGGCCCGCGCGATGATGGACGACGGGTTGTTCGACACCTATCCTTGTAACGAAATCTACGCCCTCCACAACTGGCCGGGCCTGCCGGCCGGCAAGGTCGGCATCAATCCCGGGCCGATGATGGCCGCTTCCGACCGCTTCGAGATCGTCATCGAGGGCAAGGGCGGCCATGGCGCGCACCCCTACCAGACGATCGATCCGGTGGTGGCGGCGGGGCAGATCATCACCGCGACGCAGTCCATCGTCTCGCGCAACGTCAATCCGCTGGATTCCGCGGTGGTGTCCATCTGTTCGGTGCAGGCCGGCAACCCCGGCGCGATGAGCGTGATTCCGCGCGAGGCCCGCCTGGTGGGCACGGTGAGGACCTTCCGCCGCACGGTGCAGGAGATGGTCGAGACGCGGCTGCGGGACCTGTCGTCGTCGATCGCCGCCGCCTTCGGGGCGACGGCCACGCTCAAGTACGACCGCATCTATCCGGCCACCATCAACACGCCGCGGGAGGCCAATTTCGTGGCCGACGTGGCGACCGCGATGCTGGGCAAGGAAAACGTCATCCGCGACCTGACGCCGTCGATGGGCGCCGAGGATTTTTCGTTCATGCTGCAAGGGCGGCCGGGCGCCTATTTCCGGCTGGGACAGGGCGGCGCGGAACAGGGCTGCTTCCTGCACAGCAGCAACTACGATTTCAACGACGCGGTGATCAGAGGTGGCTCCGGTTGTTTGGACAGTATTTTGAGATTTTAAGTGGAACGCTCCGGGCACATCATGCTGCCGTTTTAATCGCAGGCAGCATCGCG
>NZ_BAAAEN010000057.1:0-3496 GCF_039523035.1 Pigmentiphaga daeguensis
GCTCACGCGGCTGACAACGCAGAGGAACAATCGGATCGCCGAACTGCTGCCACATCGGTGGACACCGGCCACCTGATTGCCGTCGTCAAGGCGTGATCACCGGACGCTTACGATCGGTGACCGGATCACGACCGAGCAAAGGCCCCCGCGCGCGGTGTGGACGTAGCGATGGGATACACAAGCGCATGATGTCGGCGCCTGCCGCTAGGACTGGGCACGTGGCAGTCACGGAGAAAAAATGTCCCGCTCGCGTAGCAACGTGGCCGGCCGGGTAGATCCCAGAATCAGGCAAAGAGATACGCCAGTTGGCTGGACGGACCGCAGCGCCCTCGGACTACTGCCGCAGATGGGGCAATACCAAGTCAAACCTGGTGACAAGCTCACTGGAGGTCACGGCAACGGAGCCACCATGTGCCTCCGCAATCGATTTCACGATGGCAAGGCCAAGACCGGCGCCCGCCGTATTTCGTTGCCGTGCCGGATCAACTCGGTAGAAGCGGTTGAAGAGCTTTGGTAGATCGCGCTCAGGAATTCTCTCACCGGGATTGACCACACTGATCGTTGTCCACTGCTCGTCCTGCGAAAGCAAGACCGTGATGCTCTTGCCGCGAGGCGTGTGTCGAATTGCATTCGAGAGAAGATTGTTCAGCGCCCGGGTGAGCATTTCCCGATCCGCCGCTATGCTGCCGATCGCCCCTTTAACACCAAGCGTAATGCCGCTATCTTCTGCCAGCGCCTCGAAATAGTCGAACAGACTCCGCACCAATTCGGACAGATCAATGGTAGACAGACGCAAGTTGCGGGGATCATTTTCCGTTTGGGCAAGAAACAGCATGTCACCAATCATGCGTCCCATCCGATCAAACTCTTCCAAATTTGAATAGAGGATTTCTCTGTATTCCTCGTTGCTGCGCGGCTGGCCAAGCGCCACGTGAGTCTGCGTGACCAGGTTGGTGACGGGCGTGCGCAACTCGTGCGCGATGTCTGCGGAAAAGTGTGATAGCCGGGTGAAGCCTTCCTCGATTCTCGCCAACATATCGTTGAAGGCGAATACCAGTTCCGCCAGTTCGATCGGCACATCCCGAGGATCCAGCCTCACATCCAGCTTTGAAGAGCGAATCGCCCGAATCTCTTCATTGACCTTGCGAATCGGCAGGTGGCCCCACTGCACCGCCAGCCAAGCCACACCGAGCGCCAGGCACATGACCAAGCCGGTTGCCCACCAGAGCATGCGCTTGAACTCCGCCAGGAAGTCGAGATGAAAGCCGATGTCCATGGCAGCGACGATGCGGTAGCCGGGCGCCGCTGAATCGTCAGCAGGCAGTTGCAGCACCACACCTCGATATGACCTCTGATCCTCCTGCCACACGATCAAATCGTCAGCGGTGATGCGGTTGACCAACTTTTTGCTACTGGCAAGTTTAGACAGGTCAGGACCGGGCGTGGCATAGATGCTATTGCCAGCCCCATCGTAGACGCCGTACGTCATCCCATGATGTCCTGCGACTGCGTTGGCCAAGTGTTGCTTCAGTTCGTCGCTTGCGATGTCACTTGCAAGCTGGTGCAAGGGCTGAGCCAAAGCGGTTGTCACTGCCTCCAGTTCGTGGGCATCCTGTTGAGCAAAGTGGTGCTCCAACGACCGGAGAATGACCCAATTGAACACAAGAAACACCAAGGTCGTGGCGATACCAACGAGGGCCGTGACCCTCAATGCAAGCGACGCTGGACGGCTTTGCCGCGGCTTATGGCGCAGGGGCATCATCGGGCGCATCGAGCGTGTATCCCATTCCACGCACGGTGTGGATGAGCTTCGGATTGAACGCATCGTCTATCTTCGCGCGTAGACGGCGGATGGCTACATCGATGACGTTGCTGTCGCTGTCGAAATTCATGTCCCATACCTGCGACGCGATCAGAGACCGTGGAAGGACCTCCCCCTGGCGACGGGCCAGGAGCTCAAGCAACGCGAACTCCTTGCTGGTGAGATTGATGCGTTGGCCAGCGCGCGTTGCGCGCCGGCGCGCCAAGTCCAGCACCAAATCGGCAACCTGGATGCGATCAGGCTGGCTCGGAGCGCTTCCGCGTCGCAGCAGCGTCCGCACCCGCGCCAGCAACTCAGAGAACGCGAATGGCTTGACGAGGTAGTCGTCCGCTCCCAGTTCCAATCCCTTGACACGGTCGTCTACACCGCCACGCGCCGTCAGAAAGAGCACAGGGACCTGTTTACCGGCATCTCGAAGGGCACGCACGATGCGCCAGCCATCGACATCCGGCAGCATGACATCCAAGACCACCAGATCGTATGTCTCGCCCATGGCCAGGTGGTGTCCGTCCAATCCGTTGCGCGCCAGATCCACGACGAATCCCGCCTCCATGAGACCTTGGCGGACGTAATCCGCCGTCTTGTTCTCGTCTTCAACGACCAGCAGTTTCATCGCATGTCCCATGAAATCGCTACGGCGCGGAAAAATAGCCGCTCACGATGTACGCATTCATCCACTTTCAATCAGCAATTTACTGGTTGCCAGCTTCCACGAACATGACACGAACATTACATGAATGTAATTCAGGGGTCATTCGATGGAAAGTGCCCAACCCATAGCATGACCTGCATTGCGTCGAACTGTGCCGCTCAGGATGGGGTGGCGTTTAGAACGACTTCCGAGTCATCTATGGAGGATTTCAGGCCATGCCGCCTCGTTCACCCTTTTTTATCGTGCCCACACAGGGCCTTTCTCGTCGGCGTTTCGTCCAAGGGTTAGCCGCCGGCGGCGTTCTCGCTGGGCTGTCCACGCCGGCGTTCAAGGCATTTGCCCAGCAAGGCTCCGCGACGCGCGGTGCCGCCCCTGTGCTGAAGGGCACCGAGTTCGACTTGGTGATCGCCGAATCGCCCGTGAACTTCACGGGCAAGCCAGGCGTGGCTACGACCATCAACGGCTCGCTGCCGGCACCGACATTGCGTTGGCGCGAGGGTGACACCGTCACAATCCGTGTAACCAACAAGCTGCGTGAAGCCACATCCATTCACTGGCACGGGATCATCCTGCCGTATCAGATGGATGGCGTGCCGGGCATCAGCTTCAATGGCATCGCTCCCGGCGAGACCTTCACGTACCGCTTCAAGGTTCAGCAGAGCGGCTCCTACTGGTACCACTCGCACTCCGGCTTCCAGGAACTCACGGGCATGTACGGGGCGATCATCATCGACCCCGCTGGCGCCGAGACCATCCACGCCGACCGTGACCACGTGCTGCTGTTCTCGGATTGGACCGACGAAGACCCGATGCGGGTGTTCACCAAGCTCAAGTCCCAAAGCGACTATTACAACTACAACCAACCTACCGTCTTCGACTTCTTCCGGGACGCCTCGCGCGAAGGCACGGCCGCTGCGATCGACAAGAGAGGTGGCTCCGGTTGTTTGGACAGTATTTTGAGATTTTAAGTGGAACGCTCCGGGCACATCATGCTGCCGTTTTAATCGCAGGCAGCATCGCGA
>NZ_BAAAEN010000058.1:0-3178 GCF_039523035.1 Pigmentiphaga daeguensis
CTTGGTCATCTCTCTGGTTCCTTTACCGGCATTATCGCCGGATCAGGCCCAGAGCTCTCCACTTATCGGACTGTCTGAATTTCCGCCGCCACCTCTACGCGTCCAAGACGCGCTCGACTTAAAGAGAGAGTGGAGGATTGAGCTATGAAAACGGTATCTTTTAGGATACTATTTTGATAACGCTGAAAATTTATCAGATGAAGGACGGCAGATCGCCGTTCGACGAGTGGTTGGTGGGCTTGAAGGATGTACAGGCCCGTGCTCGGATCCGAGCACGGCTGGCACGTGTTCAGGCCGGCAACTTTGGTGATTGCAAGCCCCTGCGTGACGGAGTGCAAGAGTTGCGTATAGATCACGGCCCTGGTTTCCGCGTCTATTTGAGTCGGCAGGGGCCGGTAGTAGTCTTGCTGCTTTGTGGCAGCGATAAGTCTGGCCAGTCGGGGGCAATTAAGCGTGCGCTGGCGTACTTGACTGACTGGCGTGAACGAGGTGAATCATGAACGCACGTGACAAAAGCTACGAGGAACTGACTGCGGCGGCAATGCGCGATCCCGCCGAAGCTTCCGCCTATCTGGAGGCGGTCATCGAATTGGATGACCCTGCTGCCCTCCTGGTTGCTTTGCGGCAGATTGCCAAAGCATATGGCATGGCAGAAGTGGCACGTCGCGCTGAACTGGGTGAGAAGACGCTGTTTCGGGCGCTCTCAAAAAGTGGAAACCCAACGCTCACAACGGTACATAAGGTGTTGCATGCCGTAGGTCTGCGTCTCAGTGTGACGCCGATTTGAGGGCGATCCGGGCCGGAGAAATACGCGCGAACCGTCAGTTTCTCTCAGCTAGCACCTAAGTTTAGGCGTCTATTTTTTGACCGACCACCAATCCGTACTCTGTTCCTGATGGAACGTAGATTCAGAGAACCATTCCTCCACCTGGGCTTCTAGGCTGAAGAGATGAGCTAGGTCCCCTTCAAGGGGATCTAGCTTAGCTGCTTGCTGGCTGGCCCATGCCAGCCACGCGGCTGCAGCGGACTGCATCTCCGTTGGGTACGATTCGAGCCGCGTGGAAACCGTATCGCAAAACGTTCGAATGCGCTGGGCTCGTTCCCACCGCTCAGTCGCTTGCACCAATTTGTGGCGCAGACGGCGTTGCTCTTCGACTTTTCGGGTTTTCGCTTTTCGTTCTTGTTCCTGCTGCTCCCACATTCGCTTCTGGGCCTCGCGCCCCTCCTTAAGCGCTCTAATAGCCGCGGCAGCGGGTGCAAAGCCTGCGAGAATCTCGTGCAACTTGTCTTCCAGTTGGGTACGCGCGGTGTCGTTCCAGTTTTTCTGAGCGCTGCCTGAAAAGTATTCTTCGATATGAAAGCTCAATTGCCCGGTGGGCAGCCATTCATACTTTGGGGCTAACAGCGCCGTGAGGTTGGGCTCCCATCGACTGCCGGCGTGCCGTTTAGTCAGGGCTGGCGGCGGAAGATCCCGTTTGGTGAGCCTCTCCTTGACCAGCAATTTCATAGTTTCACCGTCTGCGATCACGACCGTGTCGCCGCTAGTCTGTATTTTCCAGACATATCCCTGTGCCTCTGATGCCGTGATCAGTGCATTCAGCAGTCGGGTTGTCCGGTCCAGCATATCGAGAGACACACGGATGTTTAGCGCCCGCGTTCTGTCTAACTGTAAATGACCCTGCGTCTCTTTTGCCCTTCTGGCTTCCTGCAAAGTCTTGGCAATGAGCGGGTGGGGAGAGTCAAGCGTGGCGGCGACGGGGATGTGATCGCCCTTGGGCGTGGTGAGTTTGGATAGCTTTGGTGCGTCTATCACGTCGACGATGCGAAAGCTCACGACTGCGTAGTAAGAGTCTTTTAGCCTTGGCAAGGATGGCTTTTTCGGACGAGAGCGTATGGCCTTCGCCCAATACCCCCGGCCAGGTAAAGGAATCACTGCCCGGCGACATGCTTTCGCCAGTGCAACATCAGACACGCCGATCTCCTCAGCTAGCCGCGATAACGGCGTTTCCCACACTTGATTGAACAAATCTTCGCGGGCAAACTGGACTGTCTTGTACATCACTGTCTTCCTAGCGCTTGATCGAGAGACGGTTACGGCTCTCGGGCGGACCTGGATCAACAAGCAAGCAGGTACGACCGTTCAGGGGCACGACCTTCGCAGAGGACCTAGCGTTGGGCGGTGTGCTCAAGCGCACGATGAACCATGCCGCCAACAACGCCGTTACCATAGGCCATTACCTGGTGCGTATTCCGGCGAACGTGACCGACGATTCCGGGAACGTGACCGATGTGCCGGGAAGGTGACCGGCTATTCCGATTATCGTGACCGACGGGCTCAAGCATTGACATTGCGCGCGTTGGATTTTACGGGTTTGCCTGGATTTCCTCCTTTGACGGGGTTTGTTCAACCGATTTTCGGCGCAATGAATCTCCTTCGAGCACGATGCGCTGGTTTCGCTGCATGACGCGATCAAGGATAGCGTCGGCGATGGTGGCGTCGCCTATCCACGCATGCCAATGCTCGATTGGTAGCTGGCTGGTAATGATCGTGGCGCGGGTCGCGGCACGATCATCGATGACCTCCATCAGGTCGGCGCGGGCGATACCTTCGAGCGCGGCTAGCCCCCAGTCATCCAGGATAAGAACATCGGTCTTGGCCAGGGCAAGCAACCATTTGCCGAACGTGCCGGCGCCATGCAGGATGCGCAGTTCTTCGGCCAGTCGCGGCGTGCGCAGATAGCTGACAGAGTGCCCACGGCGGCATGCATATTGCCCCAACGCGCAGGCCAGCCAGGTTTTACCTGATCCGGTCGGCCCGGTGATCGTGACGGTGTAGCCCGACTTGATCCAGTCGCCCAGCACCAGGCGCGTGATACGGGTGCGGTCCATGCCGCGTGCGGGACGAGTATCAAGATCCTCGATGGCGGCGTTGGGATACTTCAGCCGCGCCTTCTGCAGCAGCCGGGTGTAACGCCGCTGGTCGCGAGCGAGGATCTCACGATCCACCAGCAGGGCCAGGCGCTCCTCGAAGCTCATGGCGCCCACGGCGGGTTGGGTCAGTTGCTCAGTCAAGGCGTCGGCTGTTGCGCGCAAAGTAATAATGAGCCACTTCGCGCAAAGTAAATCTGAGCCACTTTTCCGTACAGTCGAGGCTTTTCGCGCGAAGGCCGACGATGCT
>NZ_BAAAEN010000059.1:0-2624 GCF_039523035.1 Pigmentiphaga daeguensis
CGGGCCGAGCTGGATACGAATCCGGATGCTGAGGCGCGGTTTCATGCGATTCGGAAGGCGTTTGCGTATGGGAGGTCGAATTGACTATGTTCGCCCCCCATCATTGCGCCGGTTCAGCTGTAGTTCGGCTCCTTCTCCAGGACGACGCTCGATATCGCGAGCCGGTTGCGATCCATGAAGTCTTCCGAGTCGTGGTAGCTCAGCCCGTCGATAGAGACGTGAACGGGGCTCCCGAGCAGTTTGCTCAGTCCTTCGGACATCGCCTTCTCGAGTTGGGCGGGCGTCAGGTTCTTGAATGGGTTGGTGCTGGACATGAGCGCTCCTTGGGTGGGTGGAGGCCCAGTTTCGCATGAGCGGCCGCGCGGTCAAGTGGGCGCTGAATACGCCCGTCAAACATGCCCCTGCCAAGCAGGTGCTGACCGTTCTTGCTCACTACGAGTCGGACGGCCACATGACCAGCTTCGCCTCGACCACCACTCTGGTCGCCAATACCGGGCAGGACCGCAAAACGGTTCTCGCCAATTTGCGCAGGTTGCAAGAACTCGGATTCATCCAGGACACTGGCGAGCGCGTCGGCAGCACCAAATCGGTGATTGTCTGGCGTCTGGTCGAGCCCCCAAGCGGTCCCAATAACGGCACTACTAAGCAGTCCCAAAACACACCCTGCTCAGATGTCCCAAATCCGGGACCGCTTAGCAGTACCGAATTCGCCACTGCTTCACCTCCTGAAGCTGTCCCAGTTTCCCAGTCAAGCGGTCCCAATTCCTACGGGAAGCTGTCCCAATTTCCACCCGAAGCAGTACCAGTTTTCCCTACAGAGGGGATAGAGGGAAAAGAAAGAGGGGAAAAACCTGAGGGGGGAGCGCGTGCGCCCGAGCGCGAGCGCACATCCGCGCACGCCCCCGCGAGAGCCCAGCTCACCCTGATCGCCGGAACCGACGTCGATCAAGCTGCCGAGGAATCCGACATGACCGACACGAAACGCGGCACACGCCTGCCTGCTGATTGGCAACTCCGACGTTCGCTGGGCGTCTGGGCCATGGCGGAGGTGCCCGAGTGGACCGAAGACGACGTTCGCCGCCAGGCCGAAGCCTTCCGCGACCACTGGGTGGCCGTTCCCGGCAAAGCTGGCCTGAAGCTGGACTGGGACGCCACCTGGCGCAACTGGGTGCGTAACGAGCGCAAATGGGCCAGCGAACGCGCGGGACGTCGCGCAAGCCCGGGGAAAAGCCGCCCCGGACTACCTGGCGTCAGGCAATCGCCTCCGAGCAATCTGGATGAGCGCGAGCGCATCAAGGCTGCGGCCAAGCGCCGCCTGTTCGGCAACGGTGCGGAGGTGATCGATGTCTGAAGACGACTTCGACGCGCTGAGCGACCTGCTGGATGACGTCCATGAGCTTCGCGGCATCCCCTTACTGTCCGATCGTGCCAAGGCGCTGTTCTTCCGGGCGATCCAGCAATTCCCCTGGCCGCTGGTGGAGAAGGCCATCCAGGCTCACATCCAGGATCCCGCCGAAGGAAAATTCCGCTCTCCGATTCAGCCGGCCCACGTCATCGGGCAAATTGAGCAGGCCATGCAGCAGGGTGGCCGACCCGGCGCTGACGAGGCCTGGGCAATCGCGCTACGCGGTCGCGATGAACGCGAAACCGTGGTCTGGACGGAGGAGATTGCCGGAGCATTATCCGAGGTTCGCCCAGTTCTTCAGGCCGGCGACGACACGGGCGCCCGCATGGCCTTCCGGCAGGCCTATGACCGCCTGGTCGCGGATGCCCGCAGGGCACGACGTCCTATGCGTTGGATGCCCAGCCTGGGAACGGATGCTTCCCGTAGGGAGGTCGCCATCACGCATGCGGTAAATGCTGGTCTGCTGCCCGCACCCGCTGCGGCAGCATTGTTGCCCCCGCCGATGCCAGAAGAGGGGCCCACCGCCGCCGGGCTTGCCCAACTCGCCGAGGTGAAGCGATTGCTATCCACCATCGGATCGCCTCGAGACCGCCTGATTGACGCCCGAATGACGGCCAATGCCGAGGAACGAGCCCGCTTACAGGCCGCCAAGCAACGTACCGCCGCAGCAGTTCGGTCCAGGGAGTGACGATGAAAAAAGGCGCATACAGCGAGGCAATGGAAGATGCCGGTTACAGCACAGAGCCTGTGCGGCCGTGGGGATGTTGCCACGTTGCCGGCTGTGTGATGCCGGGCACCATGACGTCATCCACGTCTGGGACTTCTGAATGGTTCTGCCGTTTCCACTTCGGTGCACCCGCAGCCACGTGGGGAGATATCACGGCACGTGTCGCCAATCGGCAAGCCCTCTTTGATGTAGGACGCAGTCTGTCGGCATCTACACCCAATACCACCATCTCGACCGCTGCAATTCGAACGATAGAAGCGGCCAGGCGCCGTGATTTGCTGGAACTTCCCGCGGACAAGAAGCGTACTGCACGCAATCTTGGCCGACACATGATGGCCGTGTTGGAGAACGAGGTGAAACGACCGCAGCAACAGCCCCAAATGGGCACCATGGGCGAGCTGATCGCCGAATCCGAGGAGATCGGGGCATGACGCTGACCACGGACAAAAGCGGACAGGACACGCAACGTCTCGCGCCCGCGCGCGCGTTTTC
>NZ_BAAAEN010000060.1:0-2566 GCF_039523035.1 Pigmentiphaga daeguensis
TGCGTATTTCGGACAAAGGTGACCGGCCGTTTCGGGATCGTGACCGGCGATTTCGGCAACGTGACCGATCATTTCGGGAACGTGACCGAGCGGCCCGGAAGGCAGGATTGGCGTTGCGCATGACATCAACCACGCGGGCTATGCTCGCCGGCTTTTGCCGGAGACAGCATGCCCGCGCACCGGATGAACATGCGCATGATCAAGGACGTTTTACGACTTAAATTCGACGGCGGTTTCTCGCACGATCGGATCGCCGCGTCGCTGGGCATTTCCAAGGGCGCGGTCACGAAGTACGTCGGACTGGCCGGCGCCGCCGGGCTGGACTGGGCGAGTGCCTGCGACATGGATGAAGGCGAGCTTGAGCGCCGGCTACTCGGCAAACCCACGGGGCCAGCAGCCTACGCCCAGCCAGACTACGGGCGCATTCATCGGGAACTGCGCCGCAAGGGCGTGACGCTCACGTTGCTCTGGGAGGAGTACCAGGCCGAGTTTGCGGACCGGCAGACCTACCGCTACACGCAGTTCTGCGAGCACTACAAGGCGTTCACGAAACGCCTGAAGCGTTCGATGCGGCAGATCCACCGCGCCGGCGAGAAGCTGTTCGTCGACTTCGCCGGCCCCACGTTGCCACTGACCACGGGACGCCGCGCGCACATCTTCGTGGCCGCCATGGGCGCGTCGAGCTACACGTTCGCGTGCGCGACGCCGGCTGAAACGATGGAGGATTGGCTCGGCGGCATCGCTCGCGCGCTGACCTTCTATGGCGGCGTGCCGCAGCTGATCGTGCCGGACAACCCGCGCGCAATGATTGCCGATCCCGACCGCTATGAACCGCGCGCCGGCGACACCGTGCTGGACTTCGCGCGTCATTACGGCACCTCATTCCTGCCTGCCCGCGTGTATCGCCCGCAGGACAAACCGAAGGTAGAAGTCGCGGTCCAGGTCGTCGAACGCTGGATCATGGCGCGCCTGCGTCATCACCGGTTTGTGTCGGTCCAGTCAGTCGACGACGCGATCCGGCCGCTGCTGAAGAACCTCAACGAGCGCCCATTCCAGAAACTGCCGGGATGCCGCGCCAGCGCATTCGCGGAACTGGACGCACCGGCACTCCAGCCGTTGCCGGCGCAGCCGTATGAGCTCGCGCGGTTCAAGACGGTGACGGTCCACATCGACTATCACGTCGAGATCAACAAACATCGCTACAGCGTGCCGCACGCGCTGGTCGGACTCAAGCTCGATGCGCGCATCACGGCGGGCGCGATCGAGCTGTTGCATCGCGGCCGCCGTGTTGCCAGCCACGCCCGCAATGACCGCGTGGGCGGTTACACCACCGTCGTCGAGCACATGCCGGCGGCACACCGCGCCCATCTGGAATGGACGCCGCAGCGGCTGATTCACTGGGGACAGCAGATCGGCGCGGCAACCGGTGCGCTCGTCACCCGCCTGCTGCAGGAGCAACGCCACCCGGAACACGGCTATCGGGCATGCCTCGGATTGCTATCGCTCTCCCGTCGCTATGGCCGCGAGCGTCTCGAGGCGGCGTGTGCGCTGGCGCTGGAACTGGGCGTGCACCGTTACCGCCACGTGCGCGACATCCTGATCAACAACCGCGACCGCGCCGCGGCGGCAACACCTGCCGACTGGATCAGCCCCAGCCACGCGCATGTACGCGGCCCCAGCTACTACCAATAAAGAGAACCCGCCATGATGATGCAACAGACACTGACCCAACTGCGCACCCTGAAGCTGGACGGCTTCGCCGATGGCCTGGAAGAACAATTAACGCAGCCCGGCGCGGCCAGCCTGAGCTTCGAGGAACGTCTGTCGCTGCTGGTCGACCGGGAAGCCAGTTGGCGTGATGATCGGCGCCGAACCCGACTGCTCAAACAGGCACGCCTCAAGTATCCGCAGGCCGCCATCGAGGATCTCGACACCCGCGCTGGCCGAGGCGTGGACCCGCGCTCGCTCACGAGCCTGGCGCTCGGCGACTGGGTCGACGCCGGCTACAGCCTGCTCATCAGCGGCCCAACCGGCGCGGGAAAGTCATGGCTCGCTTGCGCCTTGGCGCAGTACGCCTGCCGGCGCGGACACTCCGCGTTGTATCTGCGCGTGCCGCGGCTTGGCGAGGAGCTGCGCGTGCTGCACGGCAACGGCGGCTTCACCAAATGGCTGCTGCAGGTCGCTCGCGTTGACGTTCTCCTGCTGGACGATTGGGGCATGGCGCCTCTCGACGCGATGGTCCGAAACGATCTGCTCGAGATGATTGACGACCGCTCGGCGGGCAAGGCGACCATCGTGACCAGCCAGTTGCCGATCGAGCACTGGCACGGCTGGATCGGCGACGAGACCATCGCCGACGCGATGCTCGATCGTCTCATGCAGCGTCATCACCGGATCACGCTCGCAGGCGAATCGCTCAGAAAAGCGCCCCTCAAACCCAACGCCCTGGAGCCCGAACTCGACCAACGCTAACAAGGAAATCTACAATCGACACCGCGCAACGCCCCAATCCTGCTGGATCGGTCACGTTCCCGAAATCGGCGGTCACGTTCGCCGAAATACGCAC
>NZ_BAAAEN010000061.1:0-2527 GCF_039523035.1 Pigmentiphaga daeguensis
GGGTATTCATAAAAGGTTGTTGATGGTCTCCCGACTCTCCGTTGCTACAACTGCTTTTTGATTTCGAGAAAAGATGTTGACAGTCATGGGGCAAGGCGTTAGAGTTCATCTCAGGTGCTGAACACACCTCTCTAGGCGGAAGCCGCTCCCGAAAGTCAAAGCGGCTTTTTCACGTCCGTAGGTTTTGCGCTGCCTTCCAATGCGGGACAATGCATGCTTATGGCCGGGTGGCGCGCAGCTATACAAGACCCTTCGGGGGAAATCTGCGGGCCGTCCTAGAGCGGTGTTCAAGCGCCCGGCCGCCTCTCTGAACAGGAGGCGAAATTGAACGATCTCTAGGAGGCCATCGTGGCTGCTCAATCCAATCTGCTCCCTCAGGGCGTCGCTACTGACGACACCCCGCACCAGACCTTCAACTTTGACCACTTGCCAGTTCGCACGGTCAACCGTGATGGCGAAATCTGGTTTGTTGCCGCTGATGTGTGCGCGGCACTTGCACACACCAACCCACGGATGGCAGTGTCAAGGCTGGATGATGACGAAAAGGGTGTAAGTAATGTTTACACCCCTGGAGGCTCACAGGAAGTGATGATCGTCAGCGAATCGGGCCTGTACAGCCTGATTCTGACCAGCCGCAAGGAAGAGGCCAAGCGGTTCAAGCGGTGGATCACCCACGAAGTTCTTCCAGCCATCCGTAAGACAGGGGGTTACCAGAAATTCGAAGCCGCGCCCGCTTTGGACGTGACAGACGCCCCGTCCATGAAAGTTATGCGTGAGGTAGCCGACGACTACCTCAATGCCTACTACGAGGCGATCAAGGCAGGCAAAACACGCCACCACATTGATGGCGTGCAGACCGAAGTACTCCAGGCCATCTTGGCCCATGCGCTGATGAGTCAGCGCATGTTGGTGTCCTTCAATTCCATCGGTCAAATGAACTGCCGCCTGATTCCTGGTGATGCATCTGTTGTGAGCTTTGCCAAGGATGACTACTTCGACATTGCCCAGCATGTCCCGATGGAGCGACTGCCTGACATGTTGGATGCGCTGAACAAGCGCGTAGCCTGCCATCTTGGCGCTTTTAGCGAGCGCTTGCGCCGCGACTCTTCGAGGAAACTGGCGTGAGTGATCTGGCCATCCCGCAAACGCTTTTGCACCCGCTCAAAGCTACGGTAGTGGGCTTCCATGAGGAAGAGAACGAATACAGCTTCCAGGTGGAATATCCCGACCCCGAGGTTTGCCCTAACTGCGGGACGTGCGGCGAGGTGGTCAGATTCGGCAAGAAGCAGGTGAAGTTCCGTGACCTGCCGCTGCACGGGCGGTGGGTCACGCTCTGGCTGGTTCGCCGCCGCTTCATGTGCCGGGCCTGCAACACCACGTTCAGCCCGGCGCTGCCGGAGATGGCCGAGAGCAACCGGATGACCCGGCGGCTGGCCGACTACATCATCAAGGCCACGGTGGGCCGCACCAATAGTGACGTGGGCCGTGAAGTGGGTGTGAATGAGTCGGTCATCCGTACCTTGTTCCGCGACCACTTCGAGGCGCAGAAAGACCGCTACAAGCCTACCGCACCCCGCGTGCTGGGCATTGATGAGCTGTACCTGCAGCGCACCTATCGCTGCGTGCTTACCAACATCGAGGAGGAGACCATCATCGACCTGCTGGAATCACGCACCAAGCCACAGGTGACGGCCTACCTGTCGCGTCTCAAAGACCGCAAGGACATTGAGATTGTGTGCATGGACATGTGGAACCCCTACCGCGAGGTGACAAAGGCACTGATGCCACAGGCCACCATCGTGGTGGACAAGTTCCACATTCAGCGCATGGCCAATGAAGCCATGGAGAAGATCAGGAAAAGCCTGAAGGCCGGGCTGTCACAGCATCGCCGCAGGGCGCTCAAGGGCGACCGAAAGCTGATGCTAATGCGCGAGCACGACCTGAACCCGATGAACAGGATGGTGGTCGATACCTGGCTCAACCAATTCCCGGAGCTGGGCGCGGCCTACCGTCTCAAGGAGGAGTTCCTGAACATCTGGAATTTGGAAAATGAGTCTGACGCCAAAGAAGAATACCGGCGCTGGCATTCCAGCCTAACGCCGGAGGAGCGTCCGCAGTGGGCACCACTGACCACAGCAATGAGCAATTGGGAGGCGGAAATCTTCGCCTACTTCGGTAACGGGCAGCGCAACACCAATGCCTTCACCGAATCGATGAACCGGCAAATGAAAGACCTGAATAGGCTCACGCGCAGCATGTCCTTCGAGATGTTCCGCGCCAAGATTCTGTTCTCGGTCGAGCACAAGATGAAGCGCAAGGAAAAGCCCCGCCGGGAATCGCCATTCACTATGGGCTACGGCCTCCCGACAGATGCCAACCTTGCAGGGCGGGCGCCCTCTATGCGCGACATGGGGGCGCCCATTCGTCCTCTGCTGGAGTTCCTGCTGGAGCCTCCCATCAACATCAACCCGATGCCTTCGGCTGAGGGTTAGGAAGCTCCTGCATCAACAGGCTTTTATGAATACCC
>NZ_BAAAEN010000062.1:0-2151 GCF_039523035.1 Pigmentiphaga daeguensis
CGCGCAGTGGGTTCCGCCCGATGGCTGCACCGACGACGCCGGTCGCTGCCTGCAGCAGCCCATCGCCCAGCAGGCCGCGCAGCAGATCCGCGCCGCGAATGCTGCCCAGGTGGTGTCGGTCGAAACCGAGCGCGTGCGTGAGGGCCCACCGCTGCTGTTCGACCTGGGCACTTTGCAGGAGGTCTGTTCCAAGCAGCTTGGGCTGGACGTTCAAGAGACCCTTGAAATCGCCCAGGCCCTGTACGAGACGCACAAGGCCACGACGTACCCGCGTTCGGATTCCGGTTACCTGCCCGAAAGCATGTTCTCCGAGGTGCCCACGGTTCTCGACAGTCTGCTCAAGACCGATCCTTCGCTGCGCCCGATCATGGGCCAGCTCGATCGCTCGCAGCGCTCGCGTGCCTGGAACGACGGCAAGGTCACGGCGCACCACGGCATCATCCCGACGCTCGAACCCGCGAACCTCGCTGCGATGAGCGAACGGGAACTGGCCGTGTACCGCCTCATCCGGGCGCATTACCTGGCGCAATTCCTCCCTCACCACGAGTTCGACCGCACCGTCGCCGAGCTTTCCTGCAGCCAGCAGAAGCTGGTGGCCACCGGAAAGCAGGTGGCCGCCCCAGGTTGGCGTCTGGTGCTGGCCGAGCCCCAATCGGACGAGGACAGTGAAGCCACGGCGCGCAGCCAGGTGCTGCCCGCCCTGCGCGAGGGCATGGCGTGCCAAGTAGCCGAGGCAGAGGTCAAGGCACTCAAGACGATGCCGCCCAAGCCCTATACGCAGGGCGAACTGGTCAAGTCGATGAAAGGCGTGGCGCGCTTCGTGACCGACCCGCGCCTGAAACAGAAGTTGAAGGACACGACGGGCATCGGCACCGAAGCCACACGCGCCAACATCATCACCGGCCTGCTGACGCGGGGCTATCTCGTGAAGAAAGGACGCTCCGTTCGCGCATCGGATGCGGCATTCACGTTGATCGACGCCGTGCCTGCGGCGATTGCCGACCCCGGAACCACCGCCGTGTGGGAGCAGGCGCTCGACATGATCGAGGCCGGACAGCTCACCCTGGACGTGTTCATCGGCAAGCAGGCCGCCTGGATTTCGCAACTGATCGCGCAGTACGGCAGCACCTCGCTGTCCATCAAGGTTCCCCAGGGACCCGCTTGCCCGCAGTGCGGCGCACCGACGCGCCAGCGCACCGGCAAGACCGGCCCCTTCTGGTCATGCAGTCGCTACCCCGACTGCAAAGGCACGCTGCCGGTCGAAACCGGCGCGTCCAAGCGCGGTGCCTCGCGCCCGCGCAGTAGCGGCCGCAAAGGCTCTTGACCGACCCCGTTCCCCGAGAGCCGTACCCGCCATCGGCGGCGTGGCCCATGTCCCGCACGCCCTGCGGGATGCCCAGCGCGCAACGCCTTCTCTTGTCCGTGTGCGCGTCCCGCCCAGCCGTACCCGGCTGCGGGACCTGAAGGTAGCTTCTCCGCGAACCATGTCCGGGGTCTCCCGGCGCATTCTGTTGATCTGCATTTTTCCGCCCCTGCGAAGGGTCCCCCGATGGCTTGCCAGGCTGCGAGCCACCCGGAGACCCTTCACGGTCAGCGGTATTCGATGCCGTGCCCAACGGCGAAAAACTGGGCTCCTTTTGTGCGCGGATGTGCGCCAGACGATGCCGGCGCCAACCACGACATGCGCCGGGTGCGATTGCTGACAGCAGACGGTTCTAGCGACGACCGGGCCTGCCAATCAGCTCACGGGTGGTTCTGTCCTCCCGAGCCGGAGGCCGCAAGGCCTTCGGCGCCTTTCTCCTGCCCATCAACGTCCCGGCCTGACCACACGGTCCAGGGCCACACGAACAGGAGACCCGCCATGAACCCGCAACCTCGCACCCCACGCGGTGCGCCCCAGGCCGTGCCACTGCTGTACGGCAGCGTGTGCAGCGGCATCGAGGCCGCGAGCCTCGCCTGGCAACCCCTCGGCCTTGAAGCCGCGTGGTTCGCCGAAATCGAGCCGTTCCCGAGCGCCGTGCTCGCCCACCATTACCCCCACGTGCCCAACCTGGGCGACATGACCGCGATCGCCCGCCAGGTGCGCGCCGGCACCGTGCCGGCGCCCGACATCCTGGTCGGCGGCACGCCGTGCCAGTCGTTCAGCGTTGC
>NZ_BAAAEN010000063.1:0-1958 GCF_039523035.1 Pigmentiphaga daeguensis
TGTTGCGCGCAAAGTAATAATGAGCCACTTCGCGCAAAGTAAATCTGAGCCACTTTTCCGTACAGTCGAGGCTTTTCGCGCGAAGGCCGACGATGCTTCTGAAGGAACAGTGGATGCAAATCCATGTGCTCAAGGCCCAAGGGTTGTCACTGCGAGAGATCGCGCGACGCTTGGGCGTATCTCGTAATACGGTGGCTCGGTACCTGAAGTCCGAGGAGGTTCCACGCTACAAGCCGCGTGAGGCCAGACCAACCAAGCTCGAGCCCTTTCACGACTACATCCTCGAGAGGATGAGGGCGGCAGCTCCCGAGTGGATCGCCGCGCCCGCGCTGCTGCGCGAGTTGCAGGCGCGCGGCTACCGCGGCCAGCTGCGAAGCCTGCAAACGTTCATGCAGTTGAACAAGCCCGTGTCGCAGCCTGATCCCGTGGTGCGCTTTGAGACCGCGCCGGGCCAGCAGATGCAATGCGACTTCGTGGTCTTTCGGCGTGGTAGCGATCCGCTCTATGCCTTTACGGCCACGCTGGGCTACAGCCGCTGGCGATGGGCGCGGTTCACCACCAACGAGCGGGCTGACACACTGGTCAATTGCCATCATGACCTGTTCGAGACACTGGGTGGGGTGCCGCGCGAGATCCTGTACGACAACGCCAAGACCATCGTTGATACGCGTGATGCCTACGCCCAGGGTGAGCACCGCTGGCATCCTGGCATGCTGGATCTGGCCAAGCGTTACGGCTTCATGCCGCGGCTGTGCCGACCCTATCGGGCGCAGACCAAGGGCAAGGTGGAGCGCTTCCACCGCTACCTGCGTGGCAACTTCTACGTGCCGCTCACCAGCTGGCTCAAGCAGTCAGGCCTGGTGCTGGACGTGGACACAGCCAATGCCGAGGTGGGCAAATGGCTGCGCGATGTGGCCAACCAGCGCGTGCATCCGGTCACGGGTGCAGCGCCTGCCGTGCTGTTCGAGCAGCAAGAACGCGCCGCCTTGCAACCACTGCCCGGGTTCGCCACCTCGACACAACCGGCGGCACTCGCTCGGTGGGCAATGCCCGATATGGCCGCATCATTGCAGCACCCGCTATCGGTTTATCAGCAACTGCTCACCGAGGTGCACGCATGAACCTGCAACAGGAACGCATCGATGCACACTGCCAGACACTCAAGCTCGAGGGCCTGATGCAATGCTATCGGGCGGCGGCTGGCGAAGCTGCGAACAAGGACTGGAGTTTCCTGGACTATCTGGAGCACGTGCTGGCGCATGAACGAGATACCCGGCAGGTGCGTTCGCGAGCAACACTGGTTCGCATGGCTGGCTTCCCCGCCATCAAGACCTTGGACGACTATGACTACAGCTTTGCCGTGGGCGCCCCTAAGAAACTGATCGAGGAGCTCGCCACGTTACGGTTCGTCGACCAATGCGAGAACGCCGTGCTGCTTGGACCGTCCGGTGTGGGCAAGACGCATCTGGCCATCGGGCTGGGCTATGCCGCCACCCAGGCTGGGATCAAGACGAAGTTCATTACGGCAGCTGACCTGATGCTGCAACTTGAGGCGGCCAGGCGCCAGGAGCGGTATGACGCGGTTCTGCGGCACAACATCCTGGGACCACGTCTGCTGATCATCGACGAGATCGGCTACCTGCCGCTGTCTGGCGACCAGGCCAGTCACTTCTTCCAGATCGTCGCTAAGCGCTATGAGCGTGGCTCGATGATCCTGACGAGCAACCTGCCGTTCACGCAGTGGGATGCCACCTTCGGTGGCAACACCACCCTGACGGCTGCCATGCTTGACCGCATCCTGCATCACGCCCACATCGTTCAAATCAAGGGAGACAGCTACCGCCTCAAACAGCAACGCCGCGCCGGGCATGTGCCCGCCGCCAAGAACTAATCGAATGGCCCAGATTTACTTTGCGCGCCGACGCGCGAAGTGGCTCACATTTCAATTGCGTTTGACA
>NZ_BAAAEN010000064.1:0-1687 GCF_039523035.1 Pigmentiphaga daeguensis
GTCGTCCCTGAATAATCCCCGCAGCCCGCATAAACACTGGATATTAGGGCGATATCCGATGGTCGGAACTCCTAGTTTGTTGTCCAATGGAGGCTGTTTTCTGGGAGTTTTACCGTGATGTTTGCCTGCCCCGCCACTGACGATTTTTTCCGTGCCCGCATTGACCAGATGATTGACCTGCGTCATCCACTGGCGGTGCTGGCGTCTCGCATGCCGTGGCAGGAGATTGAGGCTGGGGTAGCGCACCTGTTCGTACGCAAGGCCCACGAGGGCGTGACCATGCCCGATCTGGATCTCTTTGGCGAGAAGCCGCCGCGCCGGGCGCGCGCCAGCAAGGCCGGACGTCCGCGTGTGCCGCTGCGGGTGATGATTTCGCTGCTGTACTTGAAGCACGCCTTCAATGAATCCGATGAAGGGGTTGTGGAACGATGGGGCGAGACGCCGACATGGCAGTTCTTTGCGGGCCAGGCGTACTTTGAACACCGCCAGCCCTGCGACGCCACTACGCTGGTGAAGTTTCGCAAACTGCTGGGCGAGGAAGGTGTCGAAGAGTTGTTGGCGCAAACGGTCAACACGGCGGTCGAACTCAAGCTGATCAAGCCGCAGGAACTCAACCGGGTGATTGTGGATAGCACGGTGCAGGAGAAGGCCATCGCGCATCCGACGGACAGCCGACTGCTGGAGACGGCACGCGTCAAGCTGGTGGAAGCCGCCAAGGATGCGGGAATCCCGCTGAAGCAGACCTTTGCCAAGGAAGGCGAGCAACGGAGTCGCCAGGCAGGGCGCTATGCCCATGCCCGCCAGTTCAAACGCATGCGCCGGGCGATCAAACGCCAGAGAACGATTGTCGGTCGCCTGATACGCGAGATCGACCGCAAAGCCAGCGACATTAGCCAGGCGGTGCGAGAGGGGCTCGATGAGGTCTTGGGCAAGGCCCAGCGCATCGCGGCCCAAAGCGCCCAGCGCAAGACGATCAACGGGCAGCCCAAGCTGTACGCCTGGCACGCCCCGGAAGTGAGCTGCATCAGCAAGGGCAAGGCGCGCCGGCCTTACGAGTTCGGCGTGAAGGTGGGTATTGCCAGCACCTTCAAAGGCAACCTGATCGTGGGCACCAGGGCGTTTCACCACAATCCGTATGACGGGCACACGCTGAACGCACAGCTTGAGCAAGCCACCATCCTGATGCAGGACTGCGCCAGCAAACCGGACACGGTGTTTGTGGATCTGGGTTATCGGGGCGTGGATGCAGAGAACCCGGGTGTTCGCATCATTCACCGGGGCAAGCCCAAGCGGCTGACGGCGCAGGAAAGAAGGCAGCTCAAACGACGCCAGGCGATTGAACCCATCATCGGACACTTGAAGGCGGATCATCGGATGGATCGCTGTCACTTGAAGGGCGAACACGGCGACCGGCTGCACGCAGTGCTGTGTGCGGCGGGCTACAACATCAAATGGTTGCTGCGCATGATTGCCAAGAAGGGGGTGCCCTTCTTGTGGGCGCTTTTTTTGCGCCTGCGAAAAGGGGCAGCCTCAGGACTGTCGTGGCCGGTATTTGCCGCGTGGATGCTCGGCGGTCGGTCAAATCGTCGTATCGGTGTTCGGCAGGCGATGATCTTGGCGGCTCCCAGCGGCCTGGGGTCGGTCAGCAGCGGCTTCGTCTGCGAAAATGAATAAATCAGGTCCGACT
>NZ_BAAAEN010000065.1:0-1518 GCF_039523035.1 Pigmentiphaga daeguensis
CCGAATATGGCATTGGGCGGGTTCACACCAAAGCAGCGGCTGGCCATGGCCGCATCAGTTTCTACTTCTGCGACCCAGTAAGAATGGGGGCATTACCCTTGGCTATCAAGTACGCCTTGGCTCGCCCTGGTTCGATTTCCTGGGCACGCCGGTCTACCACCCGTGGCGGCTGTTCGAGTGGTGGTTCTTCTTCGACGCCTACGCGCCCCGTGTTTTTGACATCGGTGGTGCGATTGCCGGTGGCAGCGGCCTTGTCGCCGTGCTGGTCGCCATCGGCATGTCGATCTGGCGTTCGCGCCAATCACGCCTCGTCACCACCTACGGCTCGGCACGCTGGGCGAACGCGGATGACATTCGCAAGGCTGGGTTATCGAGCCCGGCGGGCGTCTTCCTTGGCCAACACCACGGCCAGTACTTGCGGCACGAAGGCCCGGAACACGTCCTGACCTTCGCGCCGACGCGCTCCGGCAAGGGCGTCGGCCTGGTGGTGCCGACGCTGTTGAGCTGGCCGGCGTCCGCCGTCGTCCACGACATCAAGGGCGAAAACTGGCAGATCACTGCCGGCTGGCGCTCGCGCTTCTCGCACTGCCTGCTGTTCAACCCGACGGATGCGAAGTCGGCGGCCTACAACCCGCTACTGGAAGTTCGACGCGGCGCGCACGAGGTGCGCGACGTACAGAACATCGCGGACATCCTGGTCGATCCCGAAGGCGCGCTCGAACGCCGCAACCATTGGGAGAAGACTTCGCACGCGCTGCTGGTCGGCGCCATCCTGCATGTGCTGTACGCAGGCGAAGACAAGACGCTGCGCGGCGTCGCCAACTTCCTCTCCGACCCGGCTTGCCCGTTCGAGCTGACCTTGCACCGGATGATGACCACGCCGCATCTCGGCGATGGCCCGCATTCGGTCGTGGCCTCGGCGGCGCGCGAAGTGCTCAACAAGTCGGACAACGAACGCTCCGGCGTGTTGAGCACCGCCATGTCGTTCCTCGGCCTGTACCGTGATCCCACGGTGGCCGAAGTCACGTCGCGTTGCGATTGGCGCATCGCCGACCTGATCGCGGCCGAGCATCCGGTGTCGCTGTACCTCGTGGTGCCGCCTTCGGACATTTCGCGGACGAAGCCGCTCATTCGCCTGATCCTCAACCAGATCGGGCGGCGCCTCACGGAATCGCTCGATGGCTCCGACGGCATCGAGCGCCGTCACAAGCTACTGCTGATGCTCGATGAGTTCCCGGCCCTGGGGCGCCTGGATTTCTTCGAGACGGCCTTGGCCTTCATGGCGGGCTACGGCATCCGCAGTTTCCTCATCGCGCAAAGCCTGAACCAGATCGACAAGGCGTATGGGCAGAACCACTCGATTCTGGACAACTGCCATGTCCGGGTGACGTTCGCCACGAACGACGAGCGCACGGCCAAGCGTGCGTATTTCGGCGAACGTGACCGCCGATTTCGGGAACGTGACCGATCCAGCAGGATTGGGGCGTTGCGCGGTGTCGATTGTAGATTTCCTTGTTA
>NZ_BAAAEN010000066.1:0-1506 GCF_039523035.1 Pigmentiphaga daeguensis
TAGTCCGCCCTGAACAATGCGCAATCCCTTGATCTGAAACGTGGTTCTGCTGATTGATGGGCCCGGGATTTGCAAGGTATGGTTTTGCCAGTGCCTGTTTTCTTGCAAATTCCTCCAAAGAATCCCATGGGTCCAAAGCCTTCGCAGCCGCAAACGGCCGAGCTGTTCCGTCCAAGGCTGGACGAGCAGATCAACATGCAGCACCCGCTGGTCAGACTGGCCGCGCTGATCGACTGGGCCGAGATTGAGCGCACGTTCGCGCTGTCGTTCACTTCCGGCCGAGGCAGGCCCGCGTTGGCGCCGCGCCTGGTTGCCGGGCTGCTGTACCTGCAGCACACCTTCAATGCTTCCGACGAAGCCGTGGTCAACACCTGGGTGGAGAACCCGTACTGGCAGTTCTTCTGTGGCGAGACCTATCTGCAGACCGAACTGCCCATCGACCCGTCCAGTCTGACGCGCTGGAGAAAACGCATTGGAGAAGAAGGGGTGGAAACGCTGCTTGCGGCCAGCATCGATGCTGCCCGGCGTGGTGGCGTCATCCGCAAGGCCAGCACGCAGCAGGTGATCGTGGACACCACCGTCATGCCCAAGGCCATCGCCCATCCCACCGACAGCCGGCTGTTGGACAAGAGCCGCCAGCACCTGGTCAAGGTCGCCGAGGACAACGGACTGCGGCTGCGCCAGAACTACAACCGCGTGGCCCCTCGGCTGGCCGCACAGATCGGTCGCTACGCGCACGCCAAGCAGTTCAAGCGCATGAAGAAGGCCGTGCGCACGCTGCGCACCCGTGTGGGCCGCGTGCATCGTGAGGTGCAGCGCCAGTTGCATGTGCTGCCCGAAGCGGCCCAGGCCAAGGTGCAGGACCTGCTGCAGCGCACCGGCCGCATCCTGACCCAGCGCACGAAGGACAAGAACAAGCTGTACGCCCTGCACGCGCCCGAGGTGGAGTGCATCAGCAAAGGCAAAGCCAGGACACCGTACGAGTTCGGTGTGAAGGTCAGCATCGCCACCACGTTGAAGGAGGGCCTGGTGGTGGGCATGCGCTCCATGCCGGGCAACCCCTATGACGGGCACACGCTGGCCGAGACGCTGGAGCAAGTGGGCATCCTCACCGGCACGGACAGGCCACCCGCCACAGCCATCGTGGACAAGGGCTACCGGGGCGTGGAGATCGAAGGCGTGCGCATCCTGCGCTCGGGACAACGGCGTGGCATCACCCGGACGCTCAAGGCCATGATCCGTCGGCGCAGCGCCATCGAGCCGGCCATTGGGCACATGAAGATGGACGGGCGGCTCGCCCGCAATCCGCTCAAAGGGGCGCTGGGCGATGCGCTGCACGCGGTGATGTGCGGCGCAGGGCACAACCTGCGCCTGATCCTGGCCGCGCTGCGGCTTTATTGCGTCCGCGTCGGCCTGCCGATGCAGCCGGTCATTGCAGCACTGCTCGCCGCTCCGGTCGAGAACCGACCGCCCTGCTGCTAAGAACCGAATTGTTCAGGGCGGACT
>NZ_BAAAEN010000067.1:0-1472 GCF_039523035.1 Pigmentiphaga daeguensis
ACAGTTCGCTCGGGTATCTGACGCCCAAGCAGTTTGCAGACAGTTTTTTAACCGCAGACTCTAATTTGGTTTCGTACTAAATTGGGGAGCAGGTCAGCCAATCCACCCGACTCGGCTATACCGGTCAGGATCGAGATGCGGGATTGTCCACCGATCTGGCTGGGGGTGGGGGATGTCGATCCGCTTATCGGCGACTCTCGGCTATTTGCGGAGCGACTAGCAAACTTGGAACGCCCACACGAATTGACAGTCTATCCTGGCATGCCACATGGGTTTTCGGGTTATGCGGCAATGTCAGCAGCGGCGATGCGGGAAGCGGCGGCGTTTCTGGAAGGGATAATTTCGGTCCGGTAGTACGCCGAACCACCGCAATCAGCATCAAAAATCCTCAATCTAACAAAGGCTGTCAAACCCTTATCAGCATACGAACCTGATCCTGCCTGTTGCTGTTCGGCGAGGAACTCCTCTTTAGCGCGAAATTTGAAACCTCATACGTTTCCAATTTTTCTATCATGGAGCCAACTCCCTGAACAACTATTCGACAAGCAGCCCATACAATGAAGGAATCAACGCTCTCCACTCCACCCCGCCAATCAACGCCATCACTTTACTTGGCACTGCCGAATCTCATAAAACTAAACAATCATTCTTTTTTCTTGCGAAGCTCGGCAATCACTTTGTTCCAATAGCGCACGATCTCGAAGTGTTGCTGTCTTGTTACCCACGCCTTATTGCGTGGATCCAAAGCATCGCCACCAACTATAGCTGGCTTAATTTCTACCAACTCCATACCCCGTGGACGCATGTTAGGATGTTCGTTCATAGCGGCTCTGACAGTTTTTTGAAAAAATCAGAGAAACTCTCCGCGACTGGAATCGCATATTCACGCGCCATTCCAATAAACGGAATACGAACTATTGGCATAGCAGTCGACTGGGTATCAAACCCATAGCCTTCCCCACCTCCATTGGAAGCGAATAGTAAAATTCTTGGTGCATACTTTTCAACTTCATACTCACGATTAAAATCAACCAGCTCTTCCGCTCTCCAAAAAATTATATAATTATCCCCAACAAAACCCTCACCTCCATTATGCTGCCTAAGAAAGTCAACATAACCAACGGGAAGCACAACCTTCAAGGCCGCTGATAGTCCACTAACAACACCCGTCTCCGCCGGGGAATTCAATTGCCCTTCAGTAAAAAAGTACTCCATCACTGCCCTCCAAGGTCACGCTGCAATTGATTCCACCAAGGTGTTACTTGCTGCCGGTGGACATCACTAGGCAAGATAACTTTGTTACCAACATCAGTCGGGCTGCCGCCGAATTTCACCGGATGAATTTCGTGCACATCGACCGACTTGTAAAGAAGCCCTGAATCGCACCGGGGATCGCGGAGGCTTTTTGGTTAAAGTAAAACAGGTTCCACAGTCGGCGCTGCAAGTTGCCGATAGTATCGCGCTTCGGCCTC
>NZ_BAAAEN010000068.1:0-1440 GCF_039523035.1 Pigmentiphaga daeguensis
AAGCGTTGGGTGGCGTCCCGCCGGCGCAGTATATGCCCCGGTTAACCCACGCTCCGAATCTCTATCGGCCGCTGTCTACTTGACGGGGGTGCTTACGGCGTCAAGTCGGCCGCCAACGGATTTTTCGGCCAGTTACGCATTGCCGTGTCTGATGGGGTAACACCCGCACGGTTGTCAACTTTGCTGGCGCGATGCCGTGAAGAGGACCCCGAAGTTGAGATACGTCTGTTTGAGGTGCCGCTCGGGCAGCAGATCAAGGGTTTGCATGAAGATCTGTATGACGCAGGTTTTTCGATGGCAGAGGATGGAGGCGACGGTATCTTGGTCACACCTGCTTGGGAGGATGAACTGATGGTAGCGGTGCCTGCTCGCCATTCGCTACTTGCCCATAAGCGTGTCCCGCCGGAAGAGGTACTACGTCACCCGTTGGTGCTCGGCGACCCCGCGGTGTGCGAAGGCCATGCTCGCCAAGTCGATCGTTTCCTCCGCAAACTCAATCAGGAGCCATTGATAGTCCAGCGCGTAGCGACCTTTGACGTGATGATGGCTTTGGTATCTGCCGGTCTGGCTTTGGGCCTGGCAGGCACGGCGCATATAGCATCCTGCCGAGAGTTAGGCATCGTAGGTCGTCCGTTGGCGGGCAAGCCGCCAATGCTGAGTACCTATCTGCTGTGCCGTGATGCGGAGCCTTCTCAGATGCTGGCCCGGTTCATCGAACGAGTGACCTTCATTGATTCAGCGGATCACCTGAACACCGGCGAAGGATCTCCTCCTACCCGATGAAAGGACTGGAACCATGAACAAAGTGCTGCCGCTGATGATGATGACCGCCACGCTGACCGCATGTGGCCAATCCCAACCTTCGGAAACCGTGGACTACCTTGTGGCCCATCCCGACCGCATCAAGGAACTCCAGCGCCAATGCAAGGAGGATCGCGCAAAGGTCAGTGATGAACTCTGCGTGCGCGCGGCCGAAGCCGCCAACCGACGCTTCTTCGGTGATCGGCCGGAGCAAAAGACGAAGTAACGTCCGCTGCTGTCGTATCGCTGCGACGAAGCTCTCACTATTACCTCCATACGCCACAACGCGCCCGCGTTCGCGGCGTTTTTATTGTCTTCGCCCCTGCAAGAAATCTGGCCTTTTCAGCCTGAATTACCGCCATAACGGCCTTTGACCGGCCTGCGCACGCGCCTTGATCCTCCGTGCTGCGGCACCTCCGTGTGCCGTGATTGGAGGCAAGGTCATGCAAGGGACGAACGTGCTGTTCGGTCAGATTGCCGTTGTATTCGGCATCGTGATCGCCGGCGTGTGGGCAGCCACACAATGGACGGCAGCAGCCCTTGGGTAATGCCCCCTGTAAAGCCTGGGAGTCAGAAGTAGAATTTTCTCGAACAGGGAGTTCTACAGATGAAGCGATCGAAGTTCACGGATAGCCAGAT
>NZ_BAAAEN010000069.1:0-1409 GCF_039523035.1 Pigmentiphaga daeguensis
GAGCTGATCGCCGAATCCGAGGAGATCGGGGCATGACGCTGACCACGGACAAAAGCGGACAGGACACGCAACGTCTCGCGCCCGCGCGCGCGTTTTCGCCGGTGCTGAACCGCAACATCCTGGCCCTGGACCTGGCCACGCGCACAGGCTGGGCCATCGCCACGCGAGACGGCCGGATCCTCTCTGGCTGCGAGTCGTTCGTGCCGCGGGCGAGCTGGGACCCTGGTCAGCGTGGGCTGCGGTTCAAGGCGTGGCTGCAGGAGGTCGTGCACCACCGCGACATCCATGCCATTGCCTACGAGGTGGTCATCCGGCATGGCCCGCAGAACATGGCCGCGGCGGCCCACCTGTACGGGCTGCTCGAGGGGCTGATGTGGATGGCGGCCAGCCTCAGGCAATTGCCGGTGGAAGGTGTGCAGCCCACGGTGGTGAAGAAAGTGTGGACTGGCTCGGGGCGGGCCGACAAGGGCGCAATGGTGGCCGAGGCCAAGCGGCGCGGGTTCCGACCCGTGGACGACAACGAGGCGGACGCGCTGGCAATCCTCAACTGGGCGCTATCCCAGAAGACCGAAGGACGGGTCCAACTGGGCGACGGCACGATGCCCGATCCGAAGAACGTCAAGCGAATCTCGCGCAAGCACGCCACCAAGGCGCAGGGGAGGCTGGTATGAAGCAGGTCGTGCGGTTCGTCGAAACCAAGGCCGTGCCGAGACCCATCGAGCGGCGCGACGCCTTTGCTTTCCGCAAGGACAAAGGCTGGTGCCGCGTCCAGCGGCTCGCCATCTGGGCGCTACGGAAGATTGGCGCTTACTACGTTGAGCAAGCGACGGAGGTGACCCAAGTGGTCATTGATACGGACTCCGTGGCGGAGAGCCTTTATCGCGAGCAGGCCGAATTGATGAGGTCATTTGATCTGGTGCCGGACGAGGTTTTGATCGGTGAGGAGGAATTCCGGGAATTGATGGGGACGCCGCAGATTCACTCGATGATGACCTTCTCCGTGGAAGTGAAGTACGGCTCTCGCGACGGCGGTCTGTACCTCATGGGCATGAAGGTCACGGTCATCCCATGGATGAAGGGCGTGCTGGTGCTGCCCAGGAGAGTGGCATGACCAAGCGCCGCAGCTACAGCGTCATCGACCCGAACGCCAAGGCGGCGCCGGCGCGCGAGCCCAGGCTAGACGCCCGGCCGCTGACCTACGACCGCGCCATGCAGCATGCCCTCGATCGAGCACGGGCCGCGCAGCCGCCCATGTCGCCGCTGGCGGGGAAGGCGGGGCAGCCCTGGAATTCATCGCACGACCAGTAGGAGGTAGCTGTCGAGTCCCGGACGATCATAAGGCCGCCGATGGAACAAATGAGGGTGTGAATCATACCACCCACTCATAGCCTGCATAGGCGTCTTGCTCT
>NZ_BAAAEN010000070.1:0-1327 GCF_039523035.1 Pigmentiphaga daeguensis
GCCGGGCATGTGCCCGCCGCCAAGAACTAATCGAATGGCCCAGATTTACTTTGCGCGCCGACGCGCGAAGTGGCTCACATTTCAATTGCGTTTGACAACGTCGATGATGGCGCGCATGAAGGAGCTGGAGGCGGAGAACGCCCGGCTGCGCAAGATGTACATCGATGTAATGACCCAGCAGAACCTGCTCAGGTTAAGCGGCTAAAGCAAATGTCTCAGCCGGAGTCTTCATGCCGAGCGCTTGGTGTATTGACCCAGCAGAACCTGCTCAGGTTAAGCGGCTAAAGCAAATGTCTCAGCCGGAGTCTTCATGCCGAGCGCTTGGTGCGGTCGTCGGTCGTTGTAAAAGCGTATCCAGTCGCCGATGACGCGGCTGGCATGTTGGATCGTCTCGAAGCGGTGCCGATGCACGCATTGTTCCTTGAGCGTGCGGATCACCCGTTCGATCATGCCGTTCTGCTGCGGGCAGTGCGGCGTAATGAACTCCTGGCGCAAGCCGTAGCTGCGCACGAGGGCAGTGTAGCTGCGCGAGGTGAAAACCAAGCCGTTGTCCGAGCGCAGGAGAAACGGCATCGGCACGCGCCCCAGCGTTCCGAAGCGAGCGATCAGAGCGTGTTCGAGTGCAGCACCCGCCGTGCAGGCCCTACCGCTTCGCGACAGATGCCAGCCAAGCAACTCACGTGTGTGGCAGTCGATCACCAGCGCCAGCGTTGCCCAGCCGTCCCGTCCGGCCCACACGCGACACAGGTCCGTAGACCAACGTTCATTGGGCATCGTCGCTACCGAAGGCAGAGCCTGGATCCGAGGCCTGAACCCGATCGGCCGCTTGCGAACCTGCCAGCCCATCAACTGGAACACGCGCTGCACGGTGTTCTTGTTGAACCCCAGCAGGTGCGCCACCGTTCGTAAGCATCCGGGCAATACCGTCTTGACCGGATGCGTTACTGGGACCGTTTAAAGGCTAACGTTCCAGGGCAGCAGCGCCGCGACGTCGTTGACGGGATGGTCGGCGATCACGGTGAGCACGTGGCGCAGGTAGGCCTCGGGATCGATCCCATTGAGCTTGGCCGTTTCCATCAAGCTGTACATGGTGGCGGCCCGCTCGCCGCCGCGGTCCGACCCCATGAACAAGTAATTCTTGCGACCGACGGCGACGCCGCGCAGCGCGCGCTCGGCAGCGGTGTTGTCGATCTCCAGTTCGCCGTCATCCAGATAGCGTGTCAGTGCCTGCGTAAGCACCCCCGTCAAGTAGACAGCGGCCGATAGAGATTCGGAGCGTGGGTTAACCGGGGCATATACTGCGCCGGCGGGACGCCACCCAACGCTT
>NZ_BAAAEN010000071.1:0-1322 GCF_039523035.1 Pigmentiphaga daeguensis
TGCAGAGCAAGACGCCTATGCAGGCTATGAGTGGGTGGTATGATTCACACCCTCATTTGTTCCATCGGCGGCCTTATGATCGTCCGGGACTCGACATATAGGCAGGAGTGTGGTCGTGAGCGAAGCTCTGGTTTTGGTCGAGAATCGTGGCCGGGTCGGCCTGCTGACCCTGAATCGCCCCAAGGCGCTCAATGCGCTGAACGATGCGCTGATGGACGAACTGGGGGCGGCGCTGCTGGCCTTCGACGCCGATCCCGGCATCGGCGCCATGGTCATCACCGGCAGCGAAAAAGCCTTTGCCGCGGGCGCGGACATCGGCGCGATGAAGGACCTCTCCTATATGGAGGCCTACGCTTCGGATTTCATCACCCGCAATTGGGAGACCCTGCGCCGCATCCGCAAGCCCGTGATCGCGGCGGTGGCCGGCTATGCGCTGGGCGGCGGCTGCGAACTGGCCATGATGTGCGACATCCTGGTGGCGGCCGAGACGGCGCGCTTCGGGCAGCCCGAGATCAAGCTGGGCATCATTCCCGGCGCCGGCGGCACCCAGCGCCTGCCGCGCGCGGTGGGCAAGGCCAAGGCCATGGACCTGGTATTGACCGGCCGCCTGATGGACGCGGCCGAGGCCGAGCGCGCGGGCCTGGTGTCGCGCGTGGTGCCGGCCGACAAGCTGCTGGACGAGGCCATCGAGATGGCCACCGTCATTGCGTCCATGTCGCTGCCCTCGGTCATGATGGCCAAGGAAGCGGTGAACCGTGCCTTCGAGACGCCCCTGGCAGAAGGCATGCAATTCGAGCGCCGCCTGTTCCACTCGCTGTTCGGTACGCAAGACCAGAAGGAAGGTATGGAAGCCTTCATTGCCAAGCGTCCGCCGTCGTTCCAGCACAAGTAGCAGGCCTGGTGGCTGAGGCGAAGAAAGACGGCAAAAAAATTTTTCGTCTACGCCAAGTGGCGATACAGCGCGCTTTGCGCGCTGTATCAGGGCCTGAAAAGGCCCGATTCCGGTCACGAAACTGACAAGAAAGCCTGGATCGATTTGCGTGCCGATTTCAATACGTGCTATAGTCTCTTTCTCGACGCAAACAACGCAACGCGAACAGCGCAGCGGGAAGTGCGAAGAGTGAGGAAGGCAGTTTTGGCAGCGGTTACGCGTTAAGCGGGCGCAGCGAATCAGCCGACCGAAAGAAGGAGCCTTGCGGCAGGGTGGTAGCGCGGCAGGGGTCTGGCGAATCGAAATTGGCAGCGCTAACGACGATTTGACAGACGTAAAAAACTTCTTCATAATCTCGTTTCTCTGCTGATGACGCAGCGCTAGCAAGACA
>NZ_BAAAEN010000072.1:0-1318 GCF_039523035.1 Pigmentiphaga daeguensis
TGAATCGCACCGAGTTTTGAGGAGGCTCCAACCTTTGAGAAAATGGAGCCATGAGCAAGAACAACAAATTTTCGCCTGAAGTCCGTGAGCGTGCCGTTCGATTGGTGCAAGAGCATCGCGGTGAGTATCCGTCGCAATGGGCGGCGGTGCAGTCCATTGCGCCCAAGATCGGCTGTTCAGGCTACACGCTGTTGAAGTGGGTGCAGCTTCAAGAGGTGGAGGCTGGCACGCGGCCTGGTGTCCCTCAGGCAGAGCAAGAACGCATCAAAGCGCTCGAGCGTGAGGTCAAAGAGCTGCGCCGGGCCAATGAAATCCTGAAGTCGGCAAGTGCTTTTTTCGCTCAGGCGGCGCTCGACCGCGAACTGAAGAAATAAACGCCTACATCGACCAGCACCGGGGCCTGTATGGGGTCGAGCCGATCTGCAAGGTGTTGCAGGTCGCCCCGTCAGCCTACCGGCGATATGCCGCCCGATGCCGCAATCCGGAACTGCGAAGCCTACGAGCCAAGAGGGATGAACGACTCATGGTGAATATTCAGCGTGTGTGGGAACAGAACTTTCGGGTCTATGGAGCCCGCAAGGTCTGGAAGCAGTTGAATCGAGAAGGGGTGACGGTGGCGCGGTGCACCGTGGAGCGTCTGATGCGACACCTTGGCATCGAGGGGATCAGGCGCGGCAAACGGGTTCGCACCACGATCCCTGATAGCGCAGTTGCCTGTCCACGAGATCTGGTGAAGCGGCGCTTCGAGGCCGACCGTCCCAATCGACTGTGGGTCGCAGATTTCACCTACGTCTCAACCTGGCAGGGATGGTTATACGTGGCCTTTGTCATTGATGCCTATGCCAAGCGTATCGTCGGCTGGCGAGCCTCCAGCAGCATGACGACAGACTTTGTCTTGGATGCCCTGGAGCAGGCTGTCTATGATCGAAGACCGACGCAGTCCGATAGGCTCGTCCATCATTCCGATAGGGGATCCCAATACGTGTCCATCCGCTACTCCGACCGATTGAGCGAGGCCGGAATCAATCCATCAGTCGGCAGCACCGGAAGCGCCTATGACAATGCGCTGGCCGAAACGATCAACGGCCTGTACAAAACGGAAGTGATTCATCGGCGCGCGCCCTGGAAAACCAAGGCTGCCGTGGAGTTGGCGACACTGGAATGGGTCTCGTGGTTCAACCACCAACGCCTGCTCGAATCCATCGGCGACATTCCGCCCGCTGAGGCCGAAGCGCGATACTATCGGCAACTTGCAGCGCCGACTGTGGAACCTGTTTTACTTTAACCAAAAAGCCTCCGCGATCCCCGGTGCGATTCA
>NZ_BAAAEN010000073.1:0-1288 GCF_039523035.1 Pigmentiphaga daeguensis
GGTGGTCCCACTCCTTCCCATCCCGAACAGGACAGTGAAACGCCTTTGCGCCGATGATAGTGGACGGACGTCTGTGAAAGTAGGTCATCGTCAGGCTCCCCACCCTCAAAACCCCCGACCGGGAATCCGGCCGGGGGTTTTGTCTTTCAGGCGTCGCTTTTTCTCAATCGCGGATGCGCGAACCGTCGGGAAGAAAGCGTTCGCTTCCAATGACGGCGCCGGATGCATCGTAGCTGCGTTCCGATGAACGGTTGCCGCGTGCGTCATAGATCACTTCCCGCTTGAGCTTGCCCGCCGGGTCATATTCCCGGTGTGTGCCCACTGGACGGAACTGTCCCTGGAATACGCCCGCGGACTGCAGCTTGCCCTGGTCGGAAAAGCGTTCCACGTACTTGCCGGGCAGGCCGCCGGGTTCGCGCAGGGATTGATCCACGCGGGTTTCCTTGACCTGGCCGTTCAGATACCAGGTCGTTCCCTTGATCTCGTTGCCGCCCAGGAAGGTTTGATCGCGCAGGGGCTTGCCGTCTTCGCTCCATTCCCGCTCGACGGCTTCCGTGGCTGTCTTGCCGCCGCGGCTCCGTTGGCGCTCGATGACTTCATAGATCAACTGGCCGTTGCGGCCGTATTCCTTGGTATGTCGGCCACCTTCCACGGATTGGACGATGGTCTGGCCAGCCAGGGAGGGGTTGCGTTCGGCGTGGGCGGTAGCGCCCAGCAGCGCGATGGCAAGCGCGGTCGCGCAGGCAGCCAAGCGGCGCGGTGTAGACATCATGGACGAAGACCTCTGAATGCGATCCCCAACCATAACTTCCCGGGCGGCCGCTTGTCGCGACCACCCCGTAAAGCAGTGTTACCGCGTACCGAGGATGGATGCGTCGTAGATCGCCGATGACCTGCTCCCCAATTTAGTACGAAACCAAATTAGAGTCTGCGGTTAAAAAACTGTCTGCAAACTGCTTGGGCGTCAGATACCCGAGCGAACTGTGCGGCCGGTCGTTATTGTATTCCTGGCACCAATCCGCAATCGTTTCCCTTGCGTGACGCATCGAGACGAACCAGTGCTCGTTCAGGCATTCGTCACGGAATTTGCCGTTGAAGCTCTCGATATAGGCATTTTGCTGCGGCTTGCCTGGTTCGATGAAGTGCAGCTTCAGCCCTGTCCTGTAGGCCCATTCGTCCAGCGTTTTCCCTGCTGCGTATTTCGGACAAAGGTGACCGGCCGTTTCGGGATCGTGACCGGCGATTTCGGCAACGTGACCGATCATTTCGGGAACGTGACCGAGCGGCC
>NZ_BAAAEN010000074.1:0-1284 GCF_039523035.1 Pigmentiphaga daeguensis
AGAGGTGGCTCCGGTTGTTTGGACAGTATTTTGAGATTTTAAGTGGAACGCTCCGGGCACATCATGCTGCCGTTTTAATCGCAGGCAGCATCGCGAAGTATGCCTCATCGGGGGTCTGATCGGCCAAACTGGAGTGAGGGCGCCTCTGGTTGTACAACTGGATATACGCCCCGATGGACTGCCTGGCCTGGCTGACCGATTCGTAGGCCTTCAGATACACCTCCTCGTACTTGATGCTGCGCCATACCCGTTCGACAAACACGTTGTCGCGCCAGCTTCCCTTGCCATCCATGGATAACCGGATGCCTCGGCTTTGTACCGCTTCAGTGAAGGCGCTGGCTGTGAATTGGCTGCCCTGATCGGTATTGACGATATCAGGCAACCCGTAGCGGGTAAAGGCTTCTTCCAAGGCGTCAACGGCATGCACCGCTTCCAGCGTGATGGCCACCCGATGAGCCAGAACCTTGCGACTGGCCCAGTCTACGACTGCGGTCAGATACACAAAGCCCCGAGCCATCGGGATATAGGTCGTATCCAGCGCCCACACCTGATTGGCCCGGTTAATCCGCATATCGCGCAGCAGGTACGGCCAAACTTTGTGCTGGACGTTGCGCCGGCTCGTGTTGGGCTTGCAATACAGCGCCTTAACGCCCATGCGTTTCATCAGGGTGCCCACGTGTCGTCGGCCGACCTCATGGCCGTCACGGCGCAGTAGCCGCGCCAGCATGCGGGCCCCGGCAAACGGAAACTCCAGATGCAGCTCGTCGATCCGGCGCATCAACATCAGATCTCTATCGTTGACAGGCCGGGCCTGATAATACACGCTCGATCGAGCAATCCCCACCAATTTGGCCTGGCGTGACACCGGCAGTGCATGCGTACGGTCTATCATCGCTTTGCGCTCAGCAATCCCGCCTTGGTGAGCGCGCTTTCTAAAAAATCATTCTCCAGCGTGAGCTGGCCGATCTTGGCATGTAGCACCTTCAGATCGGCCGGCGGCTCGTTGTTGCTCTGTCCTGCCGACCCGAATACGTCCGCCGCCTTCTCCTGCAACTGCCGCTTCCATTCCGTGATCTGGTTCGGATGCACATCAAATTGCTGAGCCAGTTCGGCCAGGGTGCGATCCCCCTTGACCGCCGCCAAGGCCACCTTGGCCTTGAACGCCGCTGAGTGTGTTCGTCTCGTTCTCTTGGTCATCTCTCTGGTTCCTTTACCGGCATTATCGCCGGATCAGGCCCAGAGCTCTCCACTTATCGGACTGTCTGAATTTCCGCCGCCACCTCT
>NZ_BAAAEN010000075.1:0-1200 GCF_039523035.1 Pigmentiphaga daeguensis
CGTAAGCACCCCCGTCAAGTAGACAGCGGCCGATAGAGATTCGGAGCGTGGGTTAACCGGGGCATATACTGCGCCGGCGGGACGCCACCCAACGCTTCATGGGGGCGGTATTCGTTGTACTCGACCAGCCACTGGTCTGTGATGGCCTGGACCTGCTCCAGGTTGGCGAACAGATGCGCATCGAGCACTTCGGTGCGGTACGTTCGGTTGAAACGCTCGATAAAGGCGTTTTGGTTGGGCTTACCCGGCTGGATGTATCGAACCGCGATGCCTTTGGCTGCGGCCCATTCAGTGAACGCTTGGGAGACTAGCTCCGGGCCGTTGTCCAGCCGTATGGCATTCGGGGCGCCGTAGCAGTCGACCAAGCGACTCAAGACGCGGATCAGCCTGGCCGATGGGATCGACGTGCCAACCTCGATGGCCAAGCACTCCCGATTGGCTTCGTCGATTACATTCAATGTCCGAAACCGCCGACCGCAATACAAGGCGTCGTGCATGAAGTCCAAGGCCCAGCAGCGGTTGGGCTCGCTTGCCAGGTCCAACGGCTGATGGGGCCGGTCTGGTAGCCGCTTCTTGCAACGCCGAGGCAAATTCAAACCCATATCGCAGTACACCCGATGCACACGCTTTTTGTTCCAGCAGCGGCCATCAAGCCGCAACCGGGTAAAGCATTTCCAGAACCCCCAGCGCCCATGCCGGCTGACGATGGCATTGAGCGCCTCGATCACGTCGGCATCTCGCTCGGATGCCGACACTGGCCTCTTGTAGTACGCCGCCCGCGACAGGCCTGCAATTCGACAGGCACGAGCGATCGACAGTCGGGCTTGCACCAACTGTTCGACCACCTCGCGCCTGGCCGACGGCGTCAGGATTTTCGGTTCAGAACATCCTTGATCGCCGAATTCTCCAGGGCCAGATCCGCGTACATGCGCTTGAGCTTGGCGTTCTCGGCCTCGAGCTCGCGCAGCCGCTGCAACTCGGACACCTGTACGCCCGAGTACTTGCTCTTCCACTGGTAGTACGTGGCGCTGCTAACGCCGTGCTTGCGGCACAGTTCGGCAACCGGCATACCGGCCTCGCCTTCCTTCAGCACCGCAACGATCTGGCTTTCCGTGAACCTGCTTTTCTTCAAGGGAGTCTCCGACTCGTGGAGGCCCCGAAATTCTACCGGCTGATGTCTACCAATTGGGGGAGCTTACG
>NZ_BAAAEN010000076.1:0-1193 GCF_039523035.1 Pigmentiphaga daeguensis
GGTAATGCCCCCATTCTTACTGGGTCGCAGAAGTAGAAACTGATGCGGCCATGGCCAGCCGCTGCTTTGGTGTGAACCCGCCCAATGCCATATTCGGGCGTTCGTGATTGTAGGACCACATCCAGCGCGTGGCGTGGTCCTGCACATGCGCCAGGTCTTCCCACTCGTACTGTGACAGCCATTCGTACCTGGCCGTCCGGTTGAAGCGCTCGATATAGGCATTTTGCTGCGGCTTGCCGGGCTGGATGAAGTCGAGCTTGATGCCCCGCTTTTGCGCCCAGGCCAATAACGTTGAACCCGCGTATTCCGGGCCGTTGTCGCAACGAATCGCCAGGGGCCGTCCCCGCTGTTCGATGATCTGGTTCAACACCCGTGCTACCCGAGCAGCAGGAAGCGAGAAGTCCACCTCGATCCCCAGCGCCTCACGATTGAAGTCATCGATCACGTTGAAGGTCCGAATGCTCCGGCCGTCGGCCAACTGGTCATGCATGAAGTCCATCGACCAGACTTCGTTGATGGCCCTGGGAACCTCCAGCGGCTGCGGCATCTGCCGAACCAGCCTTTTGCGAGGTTTGATGCGCAGGTTCAGCTCCAACTCCTTGTAGATGCGGTACACGCGCTTGTGGTTCCAGCCAAATCCACGCACGTTGCGCAGGTACAAGAAGCACAGCATGAAGCCCCAGGTGCGATGGTTGTCGGTCAGGCGCATCAGCCAATCGGCAATCTCCTCGTTCTCGGCCTTGAGCTTGGCTTCGTACCGATAGCAGGATTCGCTGATACGAAAGACTACGCAGGCCACACGGATCGATGCTCGCCTGGACCTGACCACTTCCTTGGCCATCTCGCGTCGGCGAGACGGCCTCAGGACTTTTTTGCCAGGTACTCCGAGGCGATCTCGGCTTTGAGCTTCTCCTCGATGTACATCTTGCGCAGCCGAGCGTTCTCCGCCTCCAGCTCCTTCATGCGCGCCATCATCGACGTGTCCATGCCGCCGAACTTCGACCGCCACTTGTAGAACGTCGCCGAGCTCACGCCCAGTTCCCGGCACAACTCCGGCACCGCCAACCCACCCTCAACCCGCTTGATCGCCTCGACGATCTGGCTATCCGTGAACTTCGATCGCTTCATCTGTAGAACTCCCTGTTCGAGAAAATTCTACTTCTGACTCCCAGGCTTTACAGGGGGCATTACCC
>NZ_BAAAEN010000077.1:0-1164 GCF_039523035.1 Pigmentiphaga daeguensis
GCCTTGCCGGGGTCCTTGACCGCGTCGAGATGCGAGAACTCGACGTTGTACAAGTGGTTGCCGCGGCGTTCGACCTTGCGGATGTAGATGTTCTGCACGATGTCGCGCGTTTCCGGATCGATCATGACGGGCCCGCGCGGGCTTTCCCACTTGGCCCCCTTCATGGCCTCGACCGCCTTCGTGCCGTCGATCTTGCCGTTCAGCTTCTTGATGGTCTCGTAGATCAGCGCCATGCCGTCATAGCCGCCCACCGCCATGAAGTTGGGGCGGATCGAGGTGCCGAACTGCGATTCGTAGCCCTTGATGAAGGCCTTGTTCTTGGCCGAGTCGTGGGCGGCGGAATAGTGGAACGAGGTGGTCAGGCCCAGCGCCACGTCGCCCATGCTGTCCAGGAACATGTCGTCGGTGCCGTCGCCGGTGCCCAGCGCCTTGATCCCGGCCTGCTCCAGGCCGCGCTCGCGGTAGGCGCGCAGCATCAGTACCGACAGCTCGCCCGAGGGGAACCACAGGAAGGCGGCATCGGGCTTGGCATCCTTGATGCGCTGCATGTAGGGGCCGAACTCCGGGTTCTTCAGCGGCACCGCCACCTCGGCCACGATCTTGCCGCCGCCGCCCGTGAAGGTCTTGCGGAACTGGGCGTTGGCGTCCTGGCCCGGACCGTAGTCGGCGTACAGCGAGTACACCGTCTTGATGTTGTTCTTCAGCGCCCAGTCGGCGATGGCGTAGGCGTTCTGCGGCAGCGTCATCGAGGTGCGCACCACGTAGGGCGAGCGCTCGGTGATGGACGAGGTGGCCGCGTTCATGACCACCATCGGAATCTTGGCCTCGGTGGCCAGCGGCGCCACCGCCAGCGCGTTGGGCGTGAAGCCGAAGCCGGCCAGGAATTCCACCTTGTCGCGCGTGATCAGTTCCTGCGCCACGCGCTTGGCCACTTCGGGGTTCGGTCCGCCCACGTCCTTGATGATGAGCTGGATCTTGCGGCCGGCCACCACGTCGCCGTGTTCCTGCAGGAACAGCTTGGCGCCGTTGCTCATCTGCAGCCCGTACTCGGCCTGCTGGCCCGACATCTCGCCCACGAAACCGATCTTCAACGGGGTCTGCGCCGCGGCCGTGCCGCTCAGCGCCATGCCCAGTACACAACCCCACAAACGTATTTTCATTGTC
>NZ_BAAAEN010000078.1:0-1087 GCF_039523035.1 Pigmentiphaga daeguensis
AGGAGCAGCCCATGAAGACCAAAGCCGCGATCGCCTGGAAGGCAGGCGCGCCCCTGACCATCGAAGAAGTGGACCTGGAAGGTCCGCGCGCCGGCGAGGTGCTGATCGAAGTCAAGGCCACCGGCATCTGCCACACCGATTACTACACCCTGTCGGGCGCCGACCCCGAGGGCCTGTTCCCGGCCATCCTCGGCCACGAGGGCGCGGGCATCGTGGTCGATGCCGGGCCCGGCGTCTCGACCCTGAAGAAGGGCGACCACGTCATCCCGCTCTACACGCCCGAGTGCCGCCAGTGCAAGTTCTGCCTGTCGCGCAAGACCAACCTGTGCCAGGCTATCCGCACCACCCAGGGCAAGGGCCTGATGCCCGACGGCACCAGCCGCTTCTCGCTGGACGGCAAGCCCATCCACCACTACATGGGCACCTCGACCTTCTCGAACTACATCGTGGTGCCCGAGATCGCCGTGGCCAAGATCCGCGAGGACGCTCCCTTCGACAAGGCCTGCTACATCGGCTGCGGCGTGACCACCGGCGTGGGCGCCGTGGTCTTCAGCGCCAAGGTCGAGGCCGGCGCCAACGTCGTGGTCTTCGGGCTGGGCGGCATCGGCCTGAACGTCATCCAGGGCGCCAGGATGGTGGGCGCCGACAAGATCATCGGCATCGACCTGAATCCCCAGCGCGAGGCCCTGGGCCGCCAGTTCGGCATGACCCACTTCGTCAACCCCAAGGACGTCGCCAACGTCGTCGACCACATCGTCCAGCTCACCGACGGCGGGGCCGACTACAGCTTCGAGTGCATCGGCAACACCACCACCATGCGCCAGGCGCTCGAGTGCTGCCACAAGGGCTGGGGCCAGTCCTTCATCATCGGCGTGGCCGCCGCCGGCGCCGAGATCGCCACCCGGCCCTTCCAGCTGGTCACCGGCCGGGAATGGAAGGGCTCGGCCTTCGGCGGCGCCCGCGGACGCACCGACGTGCCCACCATCGTCGACTGGTACATGGACGGCAAGATCAAGATCGACGAGCTCATCACCCACACCCTGCCCCTCGAACGCATCAACGAGGGATTCGACCTCATGAAGAGCGG
>NZ_BAAAEN010000079.1:0-1087 GCF_039523035.1 Pigmentiphaga daeguensis
ACGAGACGCCGGTGCAGATGCTCAAGCCCGGGGCGGGCAAGACGCACAAGGCTTACCTGTGGGCCTACACGCCGACCTCCTATGACAGCCTGCGCGCCGTGGTCTATGACTTCACGCCCAGCCGCGCCGGTGAGCACTGCCGTACGTTCCTCGATGAGTGGCGTGGCAAGCTGGTGACCGATGATTATGTCGGCTACAAGGCCGGGTTCGCCGCCGGCATCACGGAACTGGGCTGCATGGCGCACGCCCGGCGCAAGTTCCACGACCTGCATGCGAGCAACCAGAGCCAGATTGCCGGCCAAGCGCTGGAACTGTTCGGCGCGCTGTATGGCGTCGAGCGCGACGTAGCGGAGTTGCCCGTCGATGAACGGCGTCGAATGCGACAAGAACGCGCGCGGCCGATCGCCGAGACGCTGCACAGATGGCTGATCGCGCAGCGCCAGCGCGTGCCTGACGGATCCGGCACGGCGCGCGCCATCGAGTACAGCCTCAAGCGCTGGGAGGCGCTCACGCGCTATCTGGACGACGGCCACGCGCCGATCGACAACAACTGGGTCGAGAACCAGATCCGCCCCTGGGCGGTCGGGCGTGCGAACTGGCTGTTCGCGGGGTCGCTGCGCGGCGGCCAACGTGCGGCCGCCATCATGAGTCTGATCCAGTCGGCGCGACTGAACGGGCATGATCCGTATGCCTACTTGAAGGACGTGCTCACGCGGCTGCCGACGCAGAAGAACAATCGGATCGCCGAACTGCTGCCACATCGGTGGACACCGGCCACCTGATTGCCGTCGTCAAGGCGTGATCACCGGACGCTTACGCTCAAACCGCATCAGTTCGCGCACATCGGCATTGCCAAGTCCTTCCAGATCACCAACCTGTTCCCCAACTTCAGCGCGCTGGAGAACGTCCGCATCGCCCTGCAGGCACATGTGTCGCGTTACGGGCTCTGGCGCCGGCGCGCGGACCTGGCCGATCTGGTAGAAGAGGCCATGGGCGTGTGCGCCAGCTCGGGATCAGCAAGCGAGGCGACGCGTACCTTCGAACCCTCTTGATGCACGGAGCCAGGGCGATCGTCAGGTCGGATCGA
>NZ_BAAAEN010000080.1:0-1083 GCF_039523035.1 Pigmentiphaga daeguensis
TGTCGCATCCCTGACGATTATATAGACTCCCGCCGCTACCCCCTGTTCATGGCTCGTGCCGTTTTGCAAGCCCTGATTGAGGAACATGAGCAAGCCAGCAAAGGAGCCCGTACACCATGATGATCGCCTTGCACAAAAACGCCCGCACCACCCCAGCAATACGCGCCGAGATCGCCGCCAGCCAGGAAAGCGCACGTGTGCTCGCCCAGCGCTACGGCGTCACCGAGGCCACCATCTACAAGTGGAAAAAGCGCGATACCTTCGTCGATCGCTCCCACACCGCACACCGCCTGCAGACCACCTTGACGCCAGCGCAGGAAGCGGTCGTCGTGCACCTGCGCCGCAGCCTCTTGCTGCCCCTCGATGATCTGCTTGCGGTCACCCGGGAGTTCCTGTGCCCCAAGGCCTCGCGCTCAGGGCTTGATCGCTGCCTGCGCCGCCATGGCGCAGGCAATCTGCGTCAGCTCATGCCGGCCAGCCCCAAGCCCCAGCACAAAGCCTTCAAGGCGTATGAGCCAGGGTATGTGCACATCGATGTGAAATACCTGCCGCAGATGCAGGACGAGACCCGCAGGCGTTATCTGTTCGTGGCCATAGACCGCGCCACCCGCTGGGTGTTTGTGGCGATCAAGAAAGACAAGACGGCAGCCAGTGCGCGCAGCTTTCTCAAAGCGCTCTCCAAGGCGTGTCCGATCAGGATCAGCAAGGTGCTCACCGACAACGGCAAGGAGTTCACGGATCGCCTGTTTGCCTCCAGAGAGCGCCAGCCTACGGGCGAGCATGAGTTTGACCGGCTGTGCCAGGAGCTGGGCATAGAGCATCGCCTGACCAAGCCCAGAACGCCCAAGACGAATGGGATGGTGGAACGCTTCAATGGTCGCATCGCTGATGTGCTCAAGACGCACCACTTTCATAGCGGGGAGGACTTGGAGCAGACTTTGTTGCGGTATGTGCAGCTCTACAACCACCACTTGCCCCAATCAGCCCTGCAGAGCAAGACGCCTATGCAGGCTATGAGTGGGTGGTATGATTCACACCCTCATTTGTTCCATCGGCGGCCTTATGATCGTCCGGGACTCGACA
>NZ_BAAAEN010000081.1:0-904 GCF_039523035.1 Pigmentiphaga daeguensis
CGAACTTCGCCACCAGCACCTGCGCCAAGAGCCCCGCCGTCGGGATGCCCTTGTCGATGACCTGCGCGGGCACGGGCGCCTGCGTGAGCGTCTCGCACTGGTCGCACACCCACTTGCCGCGGATGTGGCGCTCGACCGAGAAGACGCCCGGCAGGTAATCCAGCTTCTCGCTGATGTCCTCGCCGATGCGCTTTAAGCCACAGCCGCAGCGGCAAATCGTGGAGACGGGTTCGTGATGGATGTCGGTGCGCGGCAGCTCAGGCGGCAGCCGCATGCGTCGCGGCGCTTGCGGTTCGGCAGGCTTTGGCGCGATCGAGGCGCGCAGCGCATTTACTTCTTCTTCGATGGCCGCCATGTCGGCATCCATCGTCTCTTCTAGCAGGCTTGCCTGCGCTGGGTTCAGCTGCTCGCTGCGCTTGCCGTAGCGCCAGCGCTTGTACAGCGCCAGTTCCTGCGTGAGCTGGTCGATGTGCGTCTGTTTGAAGAGCAGTACGCGGTCGCGCTCGGCGATCACCGCGTCGTGCGCCGCGATCTGGGCGTCACGCGTAGCCACCTCGCCCATCAGGCGTTCGGCCAATGCGCGCAGTTGCTGCGCGTCCAGGTGATCCAGGGATGCGGTGCTCATGGCCGCCAGTATGCCGCAGCGCTCGCGGTGGCGGTATTGGCGTCTTGCCGGATTGCCGGGCGCTACAGCACCGAGATCGCACCGGCCGTGCCGACATGCTGCCAGGGCAGGCCCAGCACCAGCGCCTGCCATTGGTCGCCGTCCAGCGCCATATGCGGACCGTGGGTCGCCTGCGCCCACGTGAACTTGCCGCGGTTCAGCCGGCGCGCGGCCAGCCACACGCCGATCCCGTCGTGCACCAGCACCTTCATGCGGTTGGCGCGTCGGTTAGCGAAACAA
>NZ_BAAAEN010000082.1:0-830 GCF_039523035.1 Pigmentiphaga daeguensis
GCTAGGGCCTGTTAACACAACGCAGCCCATCTGCAATCAGGGCGAAATTGATGAACCCGGTAAACATGACGTCGAGTTTGTCGAAGCGGGAGAAGATTCTGCGGAAGCCTTTGAGTCGCCGAAACAGGCGCTCGACCTCGTTGCGCCGCTTATACATCTCCCGGTCGTACTGCCATGGCTGAACACGCGTCTTCAATGGCGGCACGACTGGGATGTATCCCAAATCCAAGGCCAGTTGCCGAGTCTCGTTGCCTTCGTAGGCTTTGTCCATCAGCAAGTGCAGTGGCCGATTCGGTCTGCCCAGGCGGCGCAACAGTGCCCGCCCCTGCGGGCCATCGCCGGCTTGGCCCGGCGACAGCGCGAAGATCACTGCCGTTCGAGCATCCGCGGCAACCAGATGAATCTTGGTGGTCCAGCCTCCTCGAGACTTGCCAATGCTTTGGCGGCCTTTTTTTTGAGGGCCCCCGTACCGTCCGGATGCACTTTGACTATCGTGCTGTCCAGCGACACCGCCTCGATGCGTATCCGGACAATCTGCGACTGCTGCAGTTGCTCGAACACCCGATCCAGAACGCCGCTCTTGGACCACCGGTTCATTCTCGTATAGATCGTGTGCCAGTTGCCAAAACGCTCCGGCAACCCTCTCCATTTGCAGCCGTGCTCGGCCACGTACAGGATCGCGTTCAGCACGTTCAGATTGCTCATGCTCACATTGCCCCGCTGGCGAGGAAGGCAATGCTCTATCTGCTTGAATTGGGCTTCGCTGATTTCCATCACCGAAGTATCTCTTAATTTTCATGATTAACACCATTAGTGTTAACACGACCTAG
>NZ_BAAAEN010000083.1:0-803 GCF_039523035.1 Pigmentiphaga daeguensis
ACGAGACGCCGGTGCAGATGCTCAAGCCCGGGGCGGGCAAGACGCACAAGGCTTACCTGTGGGCCTACACGCCGACCTCCTATGACAGCCTGCGCGCAGTGGTCTATGACTTCACCCCCAGCCGCGCCGGTGAGCACTGCCGCACGTTCCTTGACGACTGGCGCGGCAAGCTGGTGACTGACGATTACGTCGGCTACAAGGCCGGGTTCGCGGCCGGCATCACGGAGCTGGGTTGCATGGCCCATGCCCGTCGCAAATTCCATGACCTGCATGCTAGCAACCAAAGCCAGATTGCCGGCCAGGCGCTGGAACTGTTCGGCGCCCTGTATGGTGTCGAGCGCGACGTGGCTGATCTGCCCGCCGACGAGCGGCAGCGAATGCGAGAAGAACGCGCGCGGCCGATCGCCGAGACGCTGCACCGGTGGCTGATCGCGCAGCGCCAGCGCGTGCCTGACGGATCCGGCACGGCTCGCGCCATCGACTACAGCCTCAAACGCTGGGAGGCACTCGCGCGCTATCTAGACGACGGCCACGCGCCGATCGACAACAATTGGGTCGAGAACCAGATCCGTCCCTGGGCGGTCGGACGTGCGAACTGGTTGTTCGCGGGGTCGCTGCGCGGCGGCCAGCGCGCGGCCGCCATCATGAGCCTGATCCAGTCGGCACGCCTGAACGGGCATGATCCGTATGCCTACTTGAAGGACGTGCTCACGCGGCTGACAACGCAGAGGAACAATCGGATCGCCGAACTGCTGCCACATCGGTGGACACCGGCCACCTGATTGCCGTCGTCAAGGCGTGAT
>NZ_BAAAEN010000084.1:0-780 GCF_039523035.1 Pigmentiphaga daeguensis
GGGGCGAACATAGTCAATTCGACCTCCCATACGCAAACGCCTTCCGAATCGCATGAAACCGCGCCTCAGCATCCGGATTCGTATCCAGCTCGGCCCGGCTCTGGATCCCACACTGCCGGCACAGCGCATCGCGGGCGGCCTGTTCGGTGTCGGCGCCGAGGTAGGCGCGGAACCTCGGGTTCTGGCCCATCAGGGCCGCGGTGGTGGATGTGCGCACTATTCGTCGTCCTCGAAAACAAGCTGATCGACGCCCTGCAGCTGGTCCATCCGCTGCTTGGCAAACGTGAACATCGCAGCCAGGGTTTGCTCGTCGTAGCAGCGGTACTCCTGCGGCGTGGCTTTGAGCCCGAGTAGCGCCAGGAAGCGTGCCCAACGCGCGATATCGCCGTCCTTCCAGCGCGAGACGGTGGACTCGTTCACGCCCAGTTGCTCGGCGATGCGCGCCTGCCCGACGGAGGCAAGCCGGCGCAACACCTCGCGCTCGATCTTGCGTGCCAGTGCGTCGATGGCGGCGGAAGATTCAGCCATGGATATCACCTGCTTCCCGGGGTACGTAGACCCCACAATCGACGCCCGGCCCGGCCGGCAGCGACACTCCGACCATGACCGAAACCGAACGACTGCTGGCCGAGGCCAGAGAGATATGCCTGCGCGTGCATGGGAGCGCGCCCGACGAGTTGGTGCTTGCTCTCTTCGAGAGGCTTTGCACCGAACAGGATCTGGCGCAGGGGTATGCGGGAGAAGCGCTGCATTAGGCTTTTCCCTGAATAGGCGAGGGTT
>NZ_BAAAEN010000085.1:0-780 GCF_039523035.1 Pigmentiphaga daeguensis
GGGGCGAACATAGTCAATTCGACCTCCCATACGCAAACGCCTTCCGAATCGCATGAAACCGCGCCTCAGCATCCGGATTCGTATCCAGCTCGGCCCGACTCTTGATCCCGCACCGCCGGCACAACGCATCGCGGGCGGCCTGTTCGGTGTCGGCGCCCAGGTAGGCGCGGAATCTCGGGTTCTGGCCCATCAGGGCCGCGGTGGTGGATGTGCGCATCACGCCCTCTCGATCCTGACCTGCAGGTACTTGTAGGCCATGCGCTCGAGGGCCTGCAGGTCATCTTTGCTGACCACGACGGCATCGATCGGGGCGAGCTGGTAGCCCAGGGCCGCGAGCAGGTTGCAAGCGTCGTCCAGGTCCTGCACGGACCGACTGACGGTGCTCGGTGAAACGCCCAGCAATTCGGCCGCACGGGCCTGGGTGACCACTGCAATGCGCTGGCCGATCTCGGCGCGCAGCCGTGCACCGGTCTTGCGGGTGCTTTCAATCTGGGCCGGGGATACTTCTTCCGTGCTCATGACGAACATCCATGTGTGTGAACCGATGGGATACGTAGACCCCACAACTTCCGGCCCTGCCGGTGCGAGTGAATACTTCGCTGATGACCGAAACCGAACGACTGCTGGCCGAGGCCAGAGAGACATGCCTGCGCGTGCATGGCACGGCGCCCGACGAGTTGGTACTTGCTCTCTTCGAGAGGCTTTGCACCGAACAGGATCTGGCGCAGGGGTATGCGGGAGAAGCGCTGCATTAGGCTTTTCCCTGAATAGGCGAGGGTT
>NZ_BAAAEN010000086.1:0-690 GCF_039523035.1 Pigmentiphaga daeguensis
CTTGCTCTCTTCGAGAGGCTTTGCACCGAACAGGATCTGGCGCAGGGGTATGCGGGAGAAGCGCTGCATTAGGCTTTTCCCTGAATAGGCGAGGGTTCCTGCCAGGCAGTACAAGCGGTTTGGGCGACCAACCCGTAACCACCACCCAAAGGAACCCTCATGAGCTATACAGCTGTCATCAACTTCGCCCGGCGAGCCAAGTCCGCAGCCGATTCGTCGGACCCGAACGAGGCGCTGTCCAACCTTGCCCAGGCCATAGAAGCACTCGCCCGCCAGTTGGACGGCGACATGGCCGACGTGAAGTCGAAAATTCAGCATGTCGAGTACACGATCAAGCGTTGACCGCGCGCCACGCTGCCATACCCGCCCGGGCGACGGCTTGTGCCGCTTCCTCGGGCGTAAAGCCCCCCCTTTCGGCTTGGTATGCAGCAGCGCGCAGCGCCTGCGCCAGGATGTCCTGGAGGATCACTTCGGGTACGGATGGTGTGGTTGCGCTCATTTGGATCTCCGAAATTGCTTGGGGTCGTAGCGCGCATCAGGCGCCGGCGCGGCGCCGGGCAGATGGACAGCGACTTGCAGGGTGAGGCCCGGCTTACCGGGCAGCGTCCCCACGCGCACCATGTCAACCAGGGTGTCGCGCAGTACGCCGGGGTGCTCATCGCCAAACAGGCGTTCGATGGCAGCGATGTC
>NZ_BAAAEN010000087.1:0-578 GCF_039523035.1 Pigmentiphaga daeguensis
CGAGATTAGTACGGTAATGATGTAGAGTCTGCCTCCGTGGAGGTAGCATGAAGAAGCGTTTCACAGAAGAACAAATCATTGGCATCCTGAAGGAAGCCGAGGCGGGCACAAAGGTAGCAGACCTATGCCGCAAGCACGGCATCAGTGATGCGACGTACTACAACTGGAAGGCGAAGTTCGGCGGCATGACCGTGTCGGATGCGCAGCGGCTCAAGGCCCTGGAAGCGGAGAATGCGCGGCTCAAGCGATTGCTAGCCGAGAGCATGCTGGACAATGCGGCGCTCAAGGATGTCCTCGGCCGAAAGTGGTGAGCCCGCAGGCGAAGCGAGCAGCAGTGATGCACGTCATGCAAGTGCATGGCTTAGGCGTCACCCGCGCCTGTGGGCTATTCGGCATCTCCCGGTCCTTGTACCGCTATGAATCGCGCCGCCCGGATGACCAGGCCCTACGGGACCGGCTATGTGAGCTGGCAGCCGCCAAGCGGCGCTATGGCTATCGGCGGCTGCATGTGCTCGTCAAGCGCGAAGGGTGGGCCGTCAATCACAAACGGCTGTTCCGCGTCTATCAGCAGGCAGGTT
>NZ_BAAAEN010000088.1:0-505 GCF_039523035.1 Pigmentiphaga daeguensis
CTTTGTGATTATGGCTGCGACATGGATATGGCAAAGACCCATGATCTTTTCATTGGTGGCACATTGGCGATGGTGCCGCCAAAAATGGAACAGATGTTTGGCATTACGCTGCCAGAAGACTGGCTGTCTGAATGCTACGAACGTACGTTTACGGCCTTTCGTAACGATCTGACGCCGTTCGCACATCTTGATCCGGTACTAGATCTGCTGGAAGAAAACAACATTCCCATTGCGATTGGCAGCAACGGCCCACATGCCAAGATGGATGTGTCGCTCGCCAAGGTTGGCTTGAAGGAACGCTTTGAAGGCAGGGTTTGCTCGGCACATGATGTTGAAAACCCCAAGCCGCATCCGGATGTCTTTTTGCTGGCCGCACAGAAAATCGGTGTCGATATCAAGGACTGCATTGTTGTGGATGACAGCCAGAACGGCGTGCGCGCCGGTGTTGCGTCCGGTGCGACAACCATCGGTCTTGTCGATATTACGCCGGCCAACTACCTTCTTG